>RDXI01000125.1 GCA_004292795.1 Bacteroidota bacterium
TTGCGAAGTTCAATATAGACACACGGCAAACCGACAAGTTCATTGGCTTGCCTACTCCTGCGATGGCTATTGCGGTGGCTTCCTTGCCCTTGATAGTGCATTATTATCCTGTTTGGATAATTGTATTGAATTACAATTTTTTGGCTATGTATGTAGTCTTGCTTTGTTGGGCAATGATAGCCGAAATGCCCCTGATGTCCTTCAAATTCAAAACTTGGGATTGGGAAGAAAATCAGGCAAGATACAGTTTTGTAGCCGTTAGCTTGTTGATGTTGGCAGTCTTGAAGTTCTTGGCTATTCCCTTTTTGATTATCGCCTACATTGTTTGGTCGATATTCTTTTTCCCCAACGAAGAGGGCGAAGAAGCAGGCGAGGAACTACAACCCGAACCAGCCTTGCCTACCCCAACCCACACAGACCACCCCGACTCCGAAGACATTTTGCCGTAAAAAACAAACCCCTTCTACCTCTCAACCCTTCCGCCTTTCCACCCCTCAACCCTTCCACCCCATGACCATTTCCGAAGCCCAAAAAACCATAGACGAATGGATAAATACTACAGGCATTCGCTACTACAATGAACTCACCAACACGGCTATCCTGATGGAAGAAGTAGGCGAGGTAGCCCGCCTGATGGCACGCATTTATGGCGAGCAATCCTTCAAAGAAACCGACACAGACCGCGACCTTGCCGATGAAATGGCAGATGTGTTGTTTGTGTTGATGTGCCTTGCGAACCAAACAGGAATCGACCTCACAGATGCCTTGCAAAAAAACTTGGAAAAGAAAACAAAGCGCGACACAGAACGCCACGCCCAAAACCCCAAATTGAAATGAAGTTAGAAGATTTGCGCCAAAGCATTGATAATCTTGACAATCAAATCCTGACCTTGCTCAACCAACGTATGCAAGTCGTGAAGCAAGTAGGCGATTTGAAAAAACAAACCAACGCGCTTATTTATCGCCCAGAACGCGAAAAACAAATTTTAGACCGCCTCACTGCGCTGAACGAAACGCAAGCGGGCTTGCTGAACAATACTGCCATTGATGCTATTTTTATGGAAATCTTTGCCGCGAGTCGAAACTTAGAATTGCCTGAAAGGGTGGCTTATTTGGGACCCGAAGGGAGCTTCACACACCAAGCCGCCGAAGGGAGGTTTGGGTATTTGAGCGATTATATTCCACTAAAAAATATCCGCGCTGTGTTCGAGAGCGTAGCCACGCAAAGGGTGCGCTTTGGCGTTGTGCCTATAGAAAACAACCAAGAGGGTTTTGTTGATGAAACTATAGACTTGTTGCGCGAGTTTGATTTGAATATCGTAGCCGAGATAGTCATTCCCATTCATCATACCTTTGCGAGCAAGTGCGAGAAGTTAAGCGACATCAAGTATATTTACTCGAAAGACATTGCCTTTCAGCAATGCAAAAACTTTCTTGCCAATTATTTCAAAGATAGCCAAGCCCAATTCTTGCCTGTAGAATCGACCTCGAAGGCGGCACTGATGGCAGGCGAGGCAGAAAACAGTGCCGCAATCTGTTCGGGTGTCGCGGCAAAGTTGTTTCGAGTGCCTATTTTGTTCGAGAACATAGAAGACAGCCCGAACAATCAAACCCGTTTTTATGTGTTGGCGCACAATTTCCAGAATGTACCGAGTGGCAACGACAAGAGTACCCTGTTGGTCGACTTGCCTAATACGGCGGGCAGTTTGGCAAATTTCCTGCAAAGTTTCAATACTTTTCAGGTGAATATGACCAAAATAGAGAGTCGTCCCAACAAATCGGACAAAAATTTTCATACGTGGTTTTACATCGAAACAGACGGACACGCCCAAAACGAGCCATTGAATCAGGTTTTGGCGGAACACCGTGAGAGTGTGCGCGTGGTAGGAAGCTATGTTAAAATTTGCTGAAAAAAAATAGCTAAAAAAAATGTTACGTATATTTTAAAAATTTGTCGTAACTTTGCAAATCACTGTAAGGGATAGGGTTGTTTGCTCCAAACAAAACTATCTTAAAAGTGATTGTGCGTATTCCTTAAAAAAAAATTTTTATTTTCGTAAAACATGAAAGTTTCATTAAATCAACCTTTTCAAATAGTTTATGCTGTTTGGAATCACGAATTTTTGGGGTATTTAATTACTCCATACGTTGTACAAAAAAATTCAAATGGCGAACTAATGACCGCCTATCAGCAAATCTCGGAGAGTAATTTACAGGCTTTTAAATCAGGTTTGGACGAGATAGACTTAAAGCTCATCAAAATATTGGATACGATACAGCATGAGCAGGTAGGCAAGAGCATTATTCATACGTATCTGAAAACTGCTAAAAAACTAAACCCTGATGAGGCTTTTTTGCGCTTTTATGACAAAGATAAGGGGAATAAACTCTTTCAAGAAACATTGGAGGGACTTGTAGAAGGCAAAAAAAGTGATGTTTTGCATCATATCAAAGAACATAAAAAGTATTTTTTCATCTCAAGTCGTGATGGGCATCCTTGCGGAACGCGCATATCATTTGCAGAAGAAGAGGCTACAGCTCGTTTTCGTTTTCAACGTCATGAAAAAGGGACTTCGTATTATCCCACCTTTTATTACAAAGGAAAATTACTGAATTTAATGGCTCATGACTCGCATTTGATTTGTAAGCGTCCTGCTTGGTTAATTGTGGATAGTATGTTGTTTACTTTTCAAGAAAATATTGATGGCAGTAAAATAAAACCTTTTTTGAAAAAGGATAAAATTGATATAGAGCGGCAAATGGAAACTACTTATTTCACAAAATTTGTAGTACCTTTGATGCGTCAATTCGAAGAGGTGGAAGTTGATGGCGAAGGCTTGAATGTGGACGAATTGAACTATCAGCTTGAGCCTATTTTGATGCTCAAAGACCATCATGAACAAACCAGTAAATTGTTTGAACCATTGCCCCAAAATGCGCAAGTAATGGTAGAATTACAATTCAAATATGGTGATAATTATTATAAAACAGAAGATGCCAATACAAACTTTCCTATTGATGTAAAATTAGAAATAAAAGAAAATAATGAGGGTTTTACTTTCAAAAAAACAAAAAGAAATTTGAAAGAAGAATCGAGCTATATAAAGTGGTTGAATGATATGAAGTTATCGCTTTATAATGGAAAAGTTGTGCGCAATAAAATGGATATGTTGGCGTGGATAAATGACCACGAACCAAAATTGAAATCCAAGAAAATAGCCATAGAATCGCGTCTTACAGACAATACGCGCTACTTTTTGGGCAAACCCGAGATACAGATAAGCGTGCAAGAAAAGCAAGATTGGTTTGATATAAAAGCCCTTATTCGATTTGGGGAATATTCCATTGCATTTGCAGAATTGCGTAAATATATATTGAAGAAAAAACGCGAATTTACCTTACCTAATGGCGAAATGGCGATTATTCCTGAAATATGGTTCACACAATTTACAGAGTTATTTAGCTTTTCGCAAGAGGGCGAAGATGGCGAAGTGCGTATGCGAAAATATCACTTCAATATGTTGAATGAATTGCGCAATGGCGACCATGCACAAGTGATTATGAACCGTAAGTTAGAAGCATTGCGCGATTTTACGGATATAGAACAATACGACTTGCCTAAAAATTTCAAAGGCGAGTTGCGTCCTTATCAAAAGGCGGGTTATGATTGGTTGCGCTTTTTGCAACAATATAGTTTTGGTGGTTGTTTGGCTGATGATATGGGGTTAGGAAAAACGGTTATTACGCTTTGTTTGTTGCAAGCACAGCGCGAGAGCAATGACCCCGATAGCAAACGCGCTTCCCTGCTCATTATGCCTACTACGCTTTTGTATAACTGGCAACTTGAGGCGAAAAAATTTACGCCCAAATTGAATATGCTCGAATACAGAGGCTCGAATCGCAGAAAAAATATCGAGGCATTTGATTTTTATGATGTGATTGTGATGTCGTATGGTGTGGTGCGTCAGGATATTGAATTGTTGAAAAAATATAATTTCAATTACATTATTCTTGATGAAGCGCAAGCTATTAAAAACCCTACTTCGGGTGTTGCGCAAGCTGTTCACGAGCTTTGGGGAAGGCACAGACTCACGATTACGGGTACGCCTATAGAAAATAGTACGCTTGACCTTTGGTCGCAAATGGCGTTTGTAAATCCTGGTCTTTTGGGAACTATGGACTACTTCCGCGATGAATTTCAATATCCCATTGAGCGCAATCAAGATGCGGACAAGCTAAAGAAATTGGGGCAAATTATCAAGCCGTTTATGTTGCGCAGGCTCAAATCGCAAGTGGCGCAAGACTTGCCTGAAAAGATAGAGAATATTGACTATTGCGAGATGACAGCCGACCAAGAGCGCGAATATGAGCGCATGAAGTCGCAATATCGCAATGAGATTATTCGCTACATGGAAACAGGCGACACGGCTCGTTCCAATATGTTTATCCTTGAAGGGCTTACGAAATTGCGCCAAATTGCCAATCACCCCAAAATGATTGATGAAAATTACAAAGGCGACTCAGGCAAGCTCTCCAATGTTTGCCACAGGCTCGAGAGCATTGTGGCAGAAGGTAGTAAAGTATTGATTTTCAGCCAATTCGTGAAACATTTGGAAATCATACGTGACTATGTGCGCGACAAAAAATGGAAATATGCGTACCTCACAGGCGAAACTCACGAAAGGCAACGCCAAGTAGAGAAGTTTCAGACGAAAGAAAACGTGCAGATTTTCTTGATTTCCTTGCGTGCAGGGGGCGTAGGGCTAAACCTTACCGCCGCCGAATATGTCTTTATGCTCGACCCTTGGTGGAATCCTGCTATCGAAGCGCAAGCAGTGGACAGGGCGCACCGCATTGGGCAAAAAAATACGGTTTTCATTTACAAATTTATCACGCGCCACAGCGTAGAGGAAAAAATTCTTGCCCTGCAAGGCAGGAAAAAACAATTAGCTGAAGACCTTATCACTGCTGATGAAAATTTTGTGAAAAGCCTTTCTCAAGATGATTTGTTGCAGTTACTCGAATAAGACTTGCCTACTTCAACCAAAAATCTGTGGCGTGTGTCCGCACACGCCACAAAATAAGCATGGTCATAAATAGACTTTTTGTATTTTTTGTGCTTAGAACAGTAGTTTGTCCTGTTGAGCGAAGTGTGATGACATTTGCAAAGTGTAAAAAAATTCTATAGACTTTTTTTGATTTAATCGCTACAAACCGCACAATCGTTGCGACTGAAAGCGCGAAAAAACTCATTTTGATACCCTTATATTTGTAATACCAACGATTTAGGCTATATTTGAAGCAAAAGAAAAATACTTTTTTTGCTTATGAAACTCATCAAAGTAGCCTCTGGGGTAGTCAATCAAACGCCTCTCGATTGGGACGGCAACCAAAAACGTATATTGGGAGCTATAGCCGAAGCCCGTAGGCAAGGCGCGAGTATTTTGTGCTTGCCTGAAATGTGCATCACAGGCTACGGTTGCGAAGATGCCTTTTACGCGCCCTTCGTACACGAAACCGCCTTGCAAGTGTTGCTCGAAATAGTACCCGAAACTACAGGTATGATAGTAACGGTGGGCTTGCCCCTTGTGATGCAAAACAAGATATTCAACACGGCTTGCCTACTCGTTGATGGCAAAATTATAGGATTTGTAGCCAAGCGTTTTTTGGCAGGCGATGGCATACATTACGAACCGCGCTGGTTTATGCCTTGGAAAGCAGGGCAACGCGGTTGGGTGGAAATCAACGATGAACGCTATCCTGTGGGCGATTTTTATTTTGAAGTAGGCGGGGTAAAGATTGGTTTTGAGATATGCGAAGATGCTTGGGTGGCAAACCGACCAGGGCGCGACCACTATTTGAATGGCGTGGATTTAATATTAAATCCCTCCGCGAGTCATTTTGCTTTTGGCAAAATCAATATTCGCAAGCGTTTTGTGTTGGAAGGTTCAAGGGCGTTTGGCGTGGGGTATATTTATTCGAATTTGATGGGCAATGAGTCGGGCAGGGCTATCTATGATGGAGGGGCGATTATTGCCTCTGCAGGCGAGCTTTTGGCAGTAGGCGACAGACTTTCGTTTGCCGAATTTGCCGTAACGACTGCCGTATTGGATATTGAAATGAACCGTATGGCGCAGTTGCAAAGTCGTGCTCCTTTTGAGCGAGCCTCCACTGAAGAAGCGGGAATCGAAGTGCCTTTTGTATATCCACAACTCAAGCCCACGATGCAGAAGCCTGTTTTGGCAACATGGGAGGAGAGCAAACACCACAAAGAAGAAGAATTTGCGCGTGCTTTGGCGTTGGGCTTGTATGACTATATGCGCAAAAGCCGTTCTAATGGCTTTGTGATTTCGCTAAGTGGCGGGGCGGACTCTGCCGCACTTGCCTGCCTGACGCAAATGATGATAGTGTTGGGCATCGACAGCATAGGCGAGGAGGCTTTCAAAGCGAAACTTGCCTACCTAAAAGACTTGCCTGCCACTATCGAGGGATTAACAGCTCGCCTACTCACTACTGCCTATCAGCCCAGCGAAAATAGCGGTGATGTAACACGCAATGCGGCGGAAAAATTGGCTTCTTACCTACACGCACAACACTACGAACTGTATGTGGGCGATATCGTGAAGGCTTATACAGACATTGTGGCGAATAGCTTGAAGCGTTCTTTGACGTGGGAACAAGATGACCTCGCCTTGCAAAACATTCAGGCAAGGGTACGCGCTCCGAGTGTGTGGATGCTCGCCAATATCCAAAATGCCTTGCTCGTTTCTACCAGCAACCGCTCTGAAGCGGCGGTAGGCTATGCCACTATGGACGGGGACACTGCAGGCGGATTAAGCCCGATAGCGGGGATTGACAAGGCATTTTTGCGCCATTGGTTGCGTTGGTTAGAGAAAACGGGTTGCCAAACTAACACAGGGTTTTATACGGTTTCTGCCCTTTCCTACATCAACGAGCAACAGCCCACTGCAGAGCTTCGACCACAAGAAACCAAGCAAACAGACGAGGCAGATTTGATGCCTTATGATTTGCTCGACGAGGTAGAAGAGGCGGCAATACGCGACAAGAAAAATCCGATTGCGTGTTTCGAGCTTTTGAGTGCAAAATTTCCGCAATACTCGCCTGCCCAACTGAAAGAATGGATTACGAAATTCTTTAGGCTTTGGTGCAGAAACCAATGGAAGCGAGAGCGTTACGCGCCTTCTTTCCACTTAGACGACAAAAACCTCGACCCCAAGACGTGGTGTCGTTTCCCCATTTTGTCGGGTGGTTTTGAGCGCGAACTGAAGGCGTTGAAAGATTTTCCTGTGTAGAAAAATAAAAAAGGCTTCTCTGACAATTTTTGTGGAGATGTAGGAGGCTGTCCGAAAAGTCGGGCAGTCTTTTTTTGTATTCTGTTGGTCTTTTATATTTTGTTTTGTATCTTTATGCTATTGTACGATACTAATACTAAAATAAAATTTAAAATGCGCGAAAAATTTAACACTAAGATACTAAGAACCACGAAGAAGCACTAAGTTATTTGTGTAACTTTGTCCCTCTGTGGTATTTTTTTTACGCAATTTAAGAATTATTTTAGTATTATGTACCTTTCGGGGAATTCTACGCCTTAAAAATATGCCCAATAACAAAAAAAAGACTGCCCATTTCGGACAGCCTCGTTCTGTTAGGTTTCTTTTACCAATACTATTTTGCTGTTGTCAGCCTTGTGAATATTTCTGTAAAATTCAGCCAATTCTTTGTATTGTTCGCGTGTATAGTAGCCACCACGCATAGAAAAAGTGCGAATATAGGTCATTACACCTTGTTCCACTTTCACGGTTGTTTTGTATTCGCCAAAGACTGTTTTGAAACTATGTTCAGTAGGCGTACCTTCAATGTGATAGCCTTCAGGCAGTTCGTAGCGAATGGTGTCTGCATCTGCGTAATCGCAATGATTGAGATATAGGTCGTTTTTGCGTTTCTCCATATCAGGCAAAATACTTGTCCATTTGTTCATCAAATTAGGCACAACAAAAAGACGTTTCCCATTTTTCGCTCCGATAGCCTTTAGCTTTACCTCTATGTTTTCAATCGTAGAAGGTTTATCGATATTTGTTTGTTTGAAATCAAAGCTCACCAAGTCAAATTGAGGCATTTGTAAATGCTTTTCTACCAACCATTTTTTTTGTGTTTCCTTCGATTCGTGTATGTAATAATCAAGTCCCTGGTTTTCTGTTTGCAGACCGCTGTAGGTCGTGGTAATTTTAGCTTCAGCCTCGCCTGTAGGCAAGATTTTGACCGTAGCATGGCGCGTTTGGGTGTTCATGGCTTGCGGATATTTGGGCGTTTTGGCGAGCTTGCCTCCTTGTGGCGTTACCAACAAGCAATACCTATTCTCTGTAAAATCACCTAGGAAATTGAAAGGCTGTGTTTGGCTCGTACACTCCAACCAAACCGTATCGCGCTCTATAGGCACACACAAAATAATGTGGTTGAAGGCATCATGCACAAAGTCGGGATACGTCTTGCGTGGATTCTTGCCTCCATAAATGATGGTATAATGAGATTCAATACCCACACTTTTGAGCATCGATTTCATATAATTCGACAATGCCTTGCAATCGCCATACCCTTTCTTGTCCACCACTTCGGGCATCATAGGTTGCCAGCCACCAATGCCCAACTGAATACTGACGTAGCGCGTTTTGGACTGCATATATTCATAAATGCGTTTTGCCTTTTCGTATTTTGTGGGTGCGTTTGCCACCAATTTTTGGATATGTTCTACAACAGCAGGAGGCAAGACTTGGCGGTCTTGATTGAGCATATTTTGGAATTTACCAAAGCTATTCCAACTTTCCAACGAGCCTTGGTAACCCAACATTTCAAAATCATTCGGAGCAGTATAAACGATTGATACAAGCTCTTCATACGGAGGCGAGAGTATCTCTTGCTTCATAGCAGGCAAGTTTTTTATATGCCAACGATATACTTTGTTGCCATTGTCATCTTTGATTTTCCCTTTCTCTTTCATATTCACCTCTTTGTAGCGTATTTGCAAAGCGGTTGGTGTGATGATAGAAAAAGATGCCGACTGAATAGCCAAAAAAGGAGAAGTTTGCGGAACAAATGTTGGGTAAAACATCATGTAGTTGCTGGTTGTTTCATACTCAAACTCTACCGTATAAGGATATTGCCCATAGTCAAATTTGGCGATACGCTCTTTGCTGTCCGTAAATTCATAGCTTGCCTCATTGACTTGCTCTTGTATATGGCTTTTCTTGAGCTTCGTAACCAAATTGCCCATAGCATCATACAAATTTCCATCAAGGCTTTTGATTTGATTGTTTTTGCTATATGACAAAGATAGGACTGCATAGTCATCACCTTCTTTGTTCAAGATAGTATAAACAGAACGGATTTTATGAAGTGCCTTGCCTACGCTTTCCACCGTAAAGGTTTCTTTGTACTCACGAAGCACTGCATTTGCATTTTTGGTAAGCGAGTCAGGCAAATTTACAACACTGTAGGCGAGGTTTTGAGCTGATGCAGGCATCACACAACCCCAAACCAATAAACATAAAAAGAGTGTTTTTTTCATAATTGGGTTATTTTTTCTTTAATACGATTTGTTCTTCCTGCTTGGCTACAATCTGTGCGTACAAATCGCGCAGAGCCTTGTACTCTTCTGCCTTGAAAATAGGGCGCGACAAAACAAACTTGCTAATAAGTTGTACTTTATCACCTGTAGCAGTAACTGCATAATCAAACTTTATACTCTCATCTTGCCATTTGAGGCGTATAGGCTTAGGCAATTCTTCTACCTTGTAGCCTTTAGGAATGACAAAGTTCATGTAAAAACTTTTTTCCACAGGGCAGGCATAGTCAATATCAAAGTTCCTTTCAGTATTTTTGAAAGGGTTTTCTTTCATTCTATAGTCCAACAAAGGCGTGAAATAAATGAAGTCATCATTCACTTGGCTAAACTCCGAAATTTCCACTTTTTTCGTGCCGTCGAGAGGTTTTCCCAATTCCTCTAAGTTTTTCCAAGTAAATTTATTGGTTTTAGCCTTCTCTGCTTCCTCTTTTTGCTTGTCTTCTTCCGACAATTCGGTAGGTGCTTCAGCCTCACCTTCCTCACCTTCCTCGCCTTCTTCTGTTACCTTAGCATCTTTGGAGAGCTTTCGCCTCATTCTGATAGCCTCATAACCACCAAAACG
>RDXI01000421.1 GCA_004292795.1 Bacteroidota bacterium
TTCCGCAATCTTGCTCAAGGTATTCGCCAAAGTAGGCAAGCAGGACTCGCCTACGGCACACATTCGATTCCGCATATTGGCGCATACGCTCCAATTTTACATTCAACAATTCACGGCGTTCTTGTGGCAACTCCTCATTGAAGCGCATTTGTGCTATTACGTCAGCATAGCTATACAATATCATTGTGTCGGCAGGCAAGCCATCTCGCCCTGCGCGTCCTATTTCTTGATAGAAACTTTCTAAGTTGCGGGGCATATTGTAGTGTATCACCCAACGAATATTCGGTTTATCAAGCCCTGTGCCAAAGGCAATCGTAGCCACAATAATTTGTGTCGTACCTTTCAAAAATTCTTCTTGAATTTGCACACGTTGCGCCACTTCCAAGCCTGCATGGTAATTTTTGGCTTTGAAGCCCATTTCTGTAAGCGATTGGGCAATGTATTCTGTCGGATAGCGTCTAAGCGTCTGCGCCCAGGTTGCACAGAAAGGCTAAGGTTCGGTCTGTTGAAAGATGCCACAAAAGGCGTGGCTTCGGCTATGCCCAACTGCTTTACAATATCTTGTCGTGTGATAGCATCGGCTACCGTTGTGAGAGCTATGATAGGCACTTGTGGAAATTCGGCTTTGATGGCTTTTAGTTGCCCATATTCATGGCGAAAGTCATGCCCCCAAAATGAAATACAGTGCGCTTCCTCGATAGCAAAAAGTTGGATATTTAGTTCGCGTAAGAACTCAAAATAATTACCTACAAATACTCTTTCCAAAGAGATATACAAAAACTTCACTCTCCCCTCTACGCAGTCTTGCTCTATCACTTGTTGTTCTTCACGTGCTTGCGCTCCATGAATACACTCCGCCGCGATGCCATTTGCTTGTAGGGCTTGCACACGCTCTTTCATCATTTGGATAAGGGGCGTTATCACAACCGTTATACCATCACGCAAAAGGGTTGTTAATTGATAACAGAGCGATTTCCCGCTTCCTGAAGGCATCATTACCAATGCGTCCTTACCTGCTAAGGCATTGTCGATAATTTCCGCTTGCATGGGGCGGAAGGCATCATAGCCAAAATACTGCTTCAAAGCAGTTTCTTTCGTCATCATAATTTTTCAGTGTTTAATCTACAAAATAAAATATCTCAATAGGCACAAGCCATATATGATTCTGATGTTTACAATATACCCCCAATTTTTCAAAGTTTTTTTCAACTACACCTCTTATTTTGATGTGTAGGCGCAAAATTACATAGCTTATTTTGATTTTGCAAACCCTGTAGCGCATTTTTTGTAGGCAAGGACGGCTTATAAACTAAAAATAGGGCAAAATTGCCCTATTGTATGATGTCCTCACAAGCTATATTATTCTACTGCTCTGTCCGTAGTTTGTGGAACATAAACTACTCTACAGCTCTGGCAGAACCCGCTCCGCTCCTTTCGAGGTCTTTGTTTTTGGGATTGCCTTTGTAGCGAAGATTGCCCGCGCCACTGATGCGCCCTTCCAAATTGCCCGTAACATTGATGTCCACATTGCCCGCGCCACTGATGCGTGCATGGGTGTTTAGCGTAGAAAGTTCAAATCCTTTAAAGTTGCCTGCACCACTCACTTCTACGAAATGGTCATCTGCCTTGCCTACTATTTTGATACTGCCCGCGCCTGAAATGTCGGAGGTAAGTTTAAGAGCTTCTACCGATTCCAATTTGATACTACCCGCGCCTGACAAACGAATGTGCAATGTTTCGCTTTTGATAGTGCCTTCGGCTGTGAGCGAACCCGCGCCTGAAACCTTGATGCCGTTCAAATTTTTGTAATATACCTCTACCACAACCTTGATGTTATTGCGATATTTGCCATTTTGTAGTTCGAGGCAAAGCTCGCCTCCGCGTACTTCAGTTATGACTTCTGAGGGTTCAATATTTTCAGTAGTGATTTTGGCACTTTCTGTATTGCTTTTTTTCAATACTACTTCTATGATACTGCCCGACTTGACTTTGCTGAACGTAGGCAAGTCACGGGTTTCGGTTGCAGTCGTTTTTTGTGCTTGGGCAAATGTTACTGCCCACACAAGGGCAACGAAAACAAAAAGGTACTTTTTCATGGTTTTTCGGGGGTTTTATCTGTAAGATGTAGGCAAGGCAGGAAAGGTTGCATCAACAACAGAAAAAAAAGTGCCACACGATTTATCGT
>RDXI01000008.1 GCA_004292795.1 Bacteroidota bacterium
ATCAGTTTGGAAAAAATCCTGTTAAATGGTGTAGTTGGTTGGAAAGGGACTATGTACAATACAGATGGACGTACTTTTGCTGTAGTTCTTGCAAGAAAACTTTAATTGTATGCTTCAAAGTGCAAAATTGATATGTTTTGCACTTTTTTTACAAATTGTGTTATGACTGCATACCCCAACAGGCGCAAGCATTTTGCTTGTGCCTACCTAACTGAAGGCTGTGCCTTCTACCGTAGGCGTACTGCCGAGCTAAACTTCTTGCCTACCCACATAGGCAAGTTTTTTTGCTTGCCTACCCAAAAAAACAGGCAAAAATTATCAAAGAATGTATATTTTTTAGTATTATTGTGGCATAAAATCGAGGTTTATTATGGAAAATGATGTTTTGATTGATTGGAATCAAGAAGTAGCAGACCTTACGCCTGAACAACAACAGCGCGTCAAGGCACTTATTGACGAATTGCGCCAAACACGCAAAGCGCAAGAAACTGAAGAAGAAGACAAAGAAGACGAAACCGAACCGCCTCCTTCGCCTTACTATCCTGCCAAAGCCCACTATGAACGGGCAGACATTATGCAAATCATAGCCAAATTTCCTAAAAACAAAAAATGGACGTTCCAAGATTTGCAAAATATACAATACTTTCCGTATGATATTCGTATCAAAATCGAACTTATTAACCGTAAAATTTACATAGGAAAAAATCCAAAATTGCGCCACCAAGAAATTTTGTCTAATGCCCTCACAGATGTAGGAAGTTTTGTCAAAAAAAATAAATTGGGTAGGACATATTTTGCGCCAACCGCTCTTAAAATTGATGATGGCACTATTTTGAAGCCTGATATTTTGTTTATTTCTGTTTCAAAATACGATTCTATCAAAGATGATGGTATCGAAACCGCGCCTGAATTGGTAATAGAGGTCATTTCGCGCTCCAATTACAAAAAAATGCGGGAGGCGAAAAAGAAACAATATGCGGATTTTGGTGTGCAAGAATATTGGGAAATCCACACTACAAAGCGTAAAATAATAGTAGAAACCCTCGACGAAACAACCCAAGAATTTACTGTTTTTTCGGAAGCACGCAAAACGGGGACTATCAAATCTAAGGTTTTAGAAGGACTCGAAATAGATATAGAAAATATTTTTGAGTAAACAATTTTGAATTATTTTGTGCAGGCAAGGACATCTTCGAAAAATTATGTACTATGACAACCTTACAATTTGATGAATTTGGTTTGCTTATGCCTTATCAAACGCCCATAGAGGTAGATTTGGCAACATTGGAGCATTATTTTGTGGCGAGCTTTCCTCATTCTGTTACTCGAAAAAACATATTTATCAACTATGTGCGTTATATAGAGGAGTTCAAAAAGCGTGTTACTTCTGATTTTGTGCAATGGCTTGATGGCAGTTTTGTAACGCTCAAAGAAAATCCTAAAGACCTCGATTTAGTAACCTTCTTTGACTATCAAATCTTTGAGCAAGAAGGGGAACGTTTAGATAGATTTTGGACTTTCTCACTCGAAGACAAAGGATTAGATGCTTATTTGGTAGCGACTTATCCGCCCAATCACCCACGATATATGGAGTATTTAGAGGATAAAGATGATTGGCTTACACTCTATTCACGCACCAAAAAGGATAACTCTAATCCATTGAATACCAAAGGTTTTATACAAATTGTGTTATGATTACATATTCTGAAGAAGTCGCTTTTCTTGTCGAACAGATTGACAAATTAGATAAAAAAATTGCCTCTCGAATTGCATCAGATGGCGAAAACTCGCTTATGGTCAGGCAATACAAACACTTGCGCAAAGACTTCATCAAACAACTGAACGAAGTAATGCAGGAACATGGGCTGATGGTGCAAGAGGTTTAAAAGGTTGCGCTAATTCTCTTGCCTACCTAACTGAACGCTGTAGGCGAACCAACCAAACCAAAACCAACACAAAAATCGTTAAGCCCGTTTTTGTGTTGGTTTTATCATATTCAGGCAAGAAAACTTAGTCGCGTATCACTCGTTTTTCCTTCTTTTCGGGTTGGGGCGAAGTGTCTATTATCAATCGGCTGTAGAGAGTCATCACTTCAAAGCCTGCGTTGTCATAAAAGGTAAGTTTTTCGCCTTCCAATACAAACCGTTTGCTATTTATTAAAAAAGAAACGCCAAAATCGTCTTCTTGCACAAGACAGAACTTTCTTGTAGAAACTTGTTCGCCCAATGAAAACCCTTTTCGGGGCGAATAACTATATTTCACATGAAAAGTGTTACAGCCATCACTTCCTGAAATCTCTGTTTCACTATTAAACGTGAAGCCATATCCTGCGTCTTGTCGCTGGATAGGATACCAAACCTTGCCTACCAAATCTTTGAGTGATGTTTTGGTCGTTTGGGCTTGCACAGCAGGCAAGCATAAAAAGGCACAAAGCCACAGCAACATATATCGTTTCATATCATTTCGTATTTGTGAGTGTATATTTTCATTTGCAAAATTTATTACAACACGCTTCAAAGAGGCGTGCTAAAAATGCAAAAAGAACAAGTCCGTTTATGTTTCCACCTTCAACGCAGAGGTGTTTTGTTTTGATAGATGTTTGCTATCTTTGCGCATCTAACCTCCTTGCCTGCCCATGTCCAAAGTAAAAATCGGCACAGTGCAAATGCAATGCACCGCCAATAAGCAAGAAAACATTGCTAAAGCCATCGCCCAAGTCCGCGCCGTAGCGCAACAAGGGGCGCAAATCGTGTGCTTGCAAGAACTCTTTGCCTCGTTGTACTTCTGTTTCGAGGAAAATCACGATTATTTTCCGCTTGCCGAGAGCATACCCGAAGGCGACACTACCCAACAAATGCAAGCCTTAGCCCAAGAGTTGGGTGTGGTGATTATTGCTTCGCTGTTCGAGAAACGCGCTGCGGGTTTGTATCACAACACAACGGTTGTGATAGATGCAGATGGTTCGTATTTGGGCAATTACCGCAAAGCGCATATACCTGATGACCCCGGTTTTTATGAGAAATTTTATTTCACGCCTGGGGATACAGGCTACAAGGTCTTTGATACGAAGTTCGCCAAAATTGGCGTGTTGATTTGTTGGGATCAATGGTATCCTGAAGCGGCACGCATCACAAGCCTTATGGGGGCTGAAATTTTGTTTTACCCCACCGCGATAGGCTGGGAAGTGGGCGCAAACGAAGAAGTGAACAAGGAACAATACAATGCGTGGCAACTCATTCAAAGAAGCCATGCTATAGCGAATGGTATTCCTGTAGTGTCGGTCAATCGCGTAGGTACAGAAGCAGACACAGATTTTTGGGGCGGTTCGTTCATTGCGAACCAAATGGGAAGCCTTTTATATCTTGCCTCCCACGACAAAGAAGAAAACCACGTGCAAGAAATCGACCTCGCTTTGAGCGATTATTACCGCACTATCTGGCCTTTCCTACGCGACAGACGCATCGACAATTACGCGCCTATTCTTTCGCGCTATTTGGGAAAACCTTAAACAACAAATAGAAGACAGGATTAACAAGATTGACAGGATTTTTTTCTTTTGTGTTAGATGTCCAATTTACCTGTAAATCCTGTCTAAAACCCCGCCTACCTATAACCCGCAACCCACCTCCCCACTCCCATGTACGACTACCTAAAACCCGAATATATCCACGCCTTCATCAAACAAGCCTTAGTAGAAGACATAGGCGAGGGCGACCACTCCACCCTTGCCTCCGTACCTGCAGGCAAGATAGCCAAAGCTCGCCTACTCGTGAAAGATAACGGCATTTTGGCAGGCGTGGAAATGGCACAACACATTTTCCACACTGTCGACCCCGAGCTACAGTTGCAAATCTTGTTGCAAGATGGACAAGCTATCCAAAAGGGCGATATCGTGCTGTATGCGGAAGGCAAGGCGCAATCTATCTTGCAAGCGGAGCGTTTGGTGCTGAACTGTATGCAACGCATGAGTGGCATAGCTACGCATACGCGCCATTTGGCTAACAAAATCAAACATACCAAAGCCCAACTTTTGGACACACGCAAGACCACACCCAATTTCAGAATTGCCGAAAAATGGGCGGTAAAAATAGGCGGAGGCACAAATCATCGCTTCGGATTGTTTGATATGGTGATGCTCAAAGACAACCATATTGACTATGCGGGAGGCATCAAACAAGCCATCGAACAAACAAAGGCTTACCTACAACAGGCAGGCAAGGCTTTGAGAATTGAGGTCGAAACACGCTCTTTGGAGGAGTTGGAAGAAGTGTTGGCGGTGGGTGGCGTTGATGTGATTATGCTCGACAATTATTCGCTGGAAAATATGCGTACTGCGGTGGCGCGTGTGGCAGGCAAGGTTGCCCTCGAAGCATCGGGAGGCATTACCGAAGCTACTATAGTGCCTATTGCCGAAACAGGCGTGGACTTCATTTCGGTAGGCGCATTGACGCACTCCGCAGGCAGTTTGGATTTGAGCCTGAAGGCTTTTGCTTAATTTTTTCTTGCCTACTACATACAAAAAAACGGATAAGGTTTCCCTTATCCGTTTTTGGTTTTTATATACCTATGTATGCTTATTGTATCACTACTTTTTGATTCCATTTCTGACCATTATCAGCGCGAACTTCTACAAGATAAACGCCTTTTTTCAAGCCTTCCAATTTGAAAGTTTCGTTGCCTAATGCCTTCAATTTGGTGTTTTGATGCACTACGCCCATCAAGTCAATCACACGCACTTCCATTGTTTCAATTCCTTCCACTGTAGGCAAGGTGATTGTCAAATTGCCATCACGACTTGGGTTAGGATACACGCGCATTTCTTCTAACACCACCGCTTCGGCTTTGCCCTCTTCGGGTTCTTCAGCTATAGGAGCAGATTTTGCACCGCCAGCAGGCAAGGAAGGAAAGCTCGCAGTCGTAACGTTTACAGGAGGCGTATAAGTGGCTTTTACGAAAACCTTTTGCCCCGCATACGCTACTGCTGAAGTATGGCGAGCGCGGATAAGGATAAAACCTGTAGCTGTAGGCGTGTAAGTGTGTGTGATAGTACCCACACCCGATTTTGTTGTAAGCGTTGTGTTTGAGAGGTTGAAAAGACCTACAGTCAAATTGCGCGTTGCATCAGAGGGGAACAATTCAATCGTAACGGGCTTGCCTGCTTCTACGAATATCTTGCCTGCACTTCTCCACGCAGTTGAGTTGCCGGGCAGTCTTCCACCTTGTTGCAAAGAACTTGCGTGGCTGTCGCCCAAATCTTGGTCTAATTCCCATTCTTGGGTAGTAGTGCGCAAAGGGTTGTTGTAAGCAGGAGGCGCAGTAACGGGAGCCCAGATAGAATAACCACGACGAGGAGCAGAACCATTGCAAGGAGGAACAGAAAGATTAACTTTGCCACCGCCATATACAGTACGAGTAGAAGTACCTGCCGCGCCTGAATAGTCTTTCAATACTGTGCCATCAGGAAAGTCTGTTTGCACACCGATAGGGTCTTGCCAGTTTGTCCAGTTATCATTGCCACAGATGATTGCTCTGCCACTTCTCTCAATAACCAACAAATCTTGTGCTTGCCAACGAACTTTGTACGCGCCTTGTTTGAAACGAAGGTTTTGATGACACCAGATAATGTTTTCAATGTCGGGGCGTGTTACAAGTTGTGTAGCATTTTTGGGGTCATGTGTGAAGCGTGTGCCATTGCTTAGATTGAACAAATCTTCCATAAAAATTTGAGGACTGCCATCTACTGCCATCATCATAGCGTACACCAAAGAAAGGCGAGGATTGAAGGGGTCAATGTGAGGGGCAAGTTCGCTCCCTGTGTTCCAGCCTATGTAATTGCCGTTTGCATCAAGTTGAGGGCGGAAAGTATCGTGATTGTTTACGAAGGGAACAGTGCGACCACGATTGCCTTGTTGATACCCGGGGAGTGAACCCATGTCAAAATTGCCGTTTCCGTTGATGATGTTGTTCAAGCCATTGCGAAGCGAAAAGTCAAAAGTACCTGCGCGGTTTTGGGTAGCATTGCACCAATTATCCAAATCGCCTGAACCGCCAACCCACTCGCCTACTGCAAACATATCACTTCCGCCATTTGCCCAACCTGCATTAGATTGCGTGTTGAAAAGCAAATCTTCTACTACATACGCGGGAAAGTGTTTTACTGCATCAAAACGGTAGCCATCGATGCCTGTTTGTTTTTTGCTCCAAACGAGCCAGTTGCGAGCATTGTCGCGCATATAGTTGGTGCTTTGTGCAGGATTAAAACAGCCTGTGCAAGAACTTCCACCGAAGGCATTTGATTCAAAAGAAATATCAGGTCCAAACAATACACTGTTGATGTCATTGGTGCAACAGCCGTTGAATTGATTAGGATAAAAATTTGTCCAGTTTTTCGACCAACGCCCAGAGCGATTTAGGTAGTTGGTAGCTGTTTCGTCAGTAGCAGGGGTAGCATAGCTTACATAACGGAAGTTTTTGTAGCCTGAAGTCGTGCCATCGCTGTAGTTTGAATTAGCAAAAGCATCTTGTCCACCAGAGCCATTCGCGCTTCCTGCATTGTCTATATGATTTAAAACCACATCTTGAATAACCTCAATGCCGTTAGCGTGCATTATCGCAATCATGCGCAAAAGTTCGTCCTTGTCGCCCATGCGCGTTCCGAGTGAGCCTTTTTGGAACTTATCGCCCAAATCGTAGTGGTCAAACACCGAGTAGCCCACATTTCTTGCATTGTCTTTCGTGATGGGCGGTATCCAAACTGCGTCAATGCCCATACCTTTCAAACGAGGGGCAAGGTCAGCCAGATAATTCGACCATTTGAGCGCGTAATTACTGTTCGAGTGGTAGTAGTCCCACCAAAAAGCCTGAAGCACAACACGCTTGCGGTTTTGTGCATTGGCAGGCAATGCGAAGATGCTCAACAAGAGCAAGCCTAATAAGGCAAGAGAGTAAATTTTGCGAAGCATTGTTTTAGAGATTAAACGGTTAGATTGGAAAAGTACAATTAAGAAAAATACATCCAAAGTCTTACGTTGTAAGTTTCTTGCTACAAAGGTGTAAGTAAAATTTGTACTTTTCAAATTTTCAATAGGCTTTTTTGGGTATTTCTTTTATACAACGTATGCACAAACGTTTGTGCTATATAATTTTTTTTAGATAGGATATGATTTTAACAACAGAATCCGTATGTAAGATTTGCATCTTGCCTACGTTGATGTAAGATAACGCGCCTTGCCTACCCAAAAAATAGCCTCAAAAAAATACTATTTAGGCTTTATGACCTATCTTTAGCCCCACAAAGTATATTTCAGGGTTTCGATTCCACCTATGTTTTTTTTGAAGCGGATAAGCCCCTCGTTTCTCGTGCCGTTTTCGGTAGCAATGCCCAAATCAAAGACCTCAAAACCGCGTTCTTTCGCCCAATTTGCCACAAACTCCAGCAACAAGACCATAGGACTGTAGGCAAGCCACGCTTCGGAGTCGGCAGGATAAAAATTATACAAAGTGTGGGCATCTGTTCGGACTGTTACCGTAAGGGCTACCAACTCTTGAGCTTGGCTACGCACCACAAAAACGTCATAATAGGCAGGAAAAGCCTCGAACATAGCGCGGAAGGCAGGCAAGGAAAGTGTCATAGGAAAGCCCTTGCGCTCGCGGGCTTGGGCTATGAATTGATGCACCACATCAAGGTCAGGACTTGCCCAATGCTTGCCTACTAACCTTGCCTGCTGTGCCTTTCGCAAACGTCTTTTTTCCGAATGATGCAACTTGCCTACAAAATCAGATGAGAGCGAAAGATGATAATTCAAGTCCGCAGGCAAAGCAGGAAAGGGCAGAAAAGCAGGCAAGCTCGAATCGGGAGGCAATTTGACGCAAATTTTCTCCGCGCCTGCTTCGCGTAGCTTGCCTACCACAAAACCAAAAAAATCTTGAAAAACCTCTGTAGGCAAGTCATTGCCATACCAACCGCCAAACGTAGCACGAGGCGGATTATAAGCCACGCCTTCGCGCAACACAAACGGCATAATGCCTTCCAAAAACCCTTCCGCATTGCGCACCGCGAAAATGCTTACCTGCTCGCCTGTTTGTTCGAGGTAGGCAGGCAAGGCAAATAGGCAAGGCACGTAGGCAAGGCGAGCTTGCCTGTAGGCAAGAAGGTCGAGGCAATCAAACATATACAAAGACAGATAGAGTACAACGTAATGTCTGTCATTCCGACTGAAAGGAGGAATCTCGCTTTTAAATAACGATACGTCCCGATAAACGGGATTTTTCGCTTCGCTCAAAATGACAAAGCATTACAACTACCCAAAGATACACCAAAAACAGCTTTTAGGCGAAGTTTATACTTTTTTTTAGCATTTCAAAACTTTCATATTCCACAGATTGTTTTATGTTTTTCTATATAACACCTCGAAACCGCTTACAAAGTGCTTAAGAACCAAATTTTATATGGTTTATTTTCTATTAAACAAAATGAAATAAAAAAAATGATAATTTTTCTTTATTAAATTATATTATTAACTTGCAACGATTTTTTTACCTCCTTTCCCTCTCCTTTGTATGCAAAACGAAAATATCTTATTGATTGGTGCTTTTGGGCAAATTGGTACAGAGCTTACAGAAGCTCTACAAGGTATTTATGGTGAGTCCCACGTCATAGCAAGCGATATTCGACTTAGCTCGCCTGAAAAGGCGGAACGAGTGCGTTTTGAGCAGTTGAATGTGATGGACGCACAAAGATTGGGGGAATTGGTGGATAAACACAAGATTACGCAAATTTATCACCTCGCGGCAGTACTTTCGGCTTCAGGCGAGCAAGACCCGATGTTTGCGTGGCAACTGAACATGGAAGGTACTATCAACGTCCTCGAGGTGGCACGCGAGAAAGGCATCAAAAAGGTATATTTCCCAAGCTCTATTGCTGTTTTTGGCAAAGACACGCCCCGCGAAAATACGCCCCAACATACCGTTATGAACCCCTCGACGGTGTATGGCATTAGCAAATTGGCGGGAGAACGTTGGTGCGAATATTATTTCAATCGTTATGGCTTAGATGTGCGCAGTTTGCGCTATCCTGGCATCATCAGCTACAAGACTCCTCCTGGCGGTGGTACTACGGATTATGCAGTGGACATTTACTACAAGGCTGTAGTGCGCAAGAATTTTGAGTGTTTTTTGAAAGAAAGCACGTACCTTCCTATGATGTATATGCCTGATGCTATCAAGGCTACGCTTGACCTCATGCACGCAGACGCAAGCAAGGTAAAAGTGCGCAATAGCTACAATGTGTCGGCTATGAGCTTCAGCCCACGCGAAGTTACGAAAGCCATTCAGAAGCACTACCCAAGTTTCAAAGCGAGTTTCCGCCCCGATTTCAGGCAAAAAATAGCCGACTCTTGGCCTACTTCCATCGACGACAGCGTGGCAAGAGAAGACTGGGGCTGGAAACCTGAATACAACCTCGAGAGTATGACTACAGATATGATTCAAAACTTGAGCAAAATGGATTTGACGCAATACAAAAAAGAAGCAAGCGCGGTTGTGTAGGCAAGCAGGAGAGCAGTTTTTTCACAAAATTTTGTATCTTTGCCTCCTATCCTTCTACAATCGTTATGAAACCACTAACCGACCTTGCGGTTATTCAAGCCGCCGAAGAACTGATGTTCCAAACGGGGCAAACTACCACGTTGGACGTGAAGAACTTGCTACGCAAGCAAAACTACGAAGCCACTCAAGCAGAAGTTTCTTCGCGTATGGAGAATGTGGCACGACAAGAATCGTGGCGAATTGACAATGCAGGCGCGTTTCGTGTCTATAAACCCGCGCCTGATACTGACCAAAACTTAGAAGCCTATTGGGAACTCGCCTCTGCGGGTTTGTTTTGGGAAATCAAAGTGGCGCAAAAAACTATGTTTGTTACCACAGGGCGCGTAGGCACAGATGGCACGACTCAAACGCTTGCCTACCACACCAACCGCGAGGCAGTCAGGCAAGGGCAATTATCTATGCAAGAAAAAAACCGCGAAGGTTACGCGCCTGCAGTTGATACGCGCTTGTCGTTTGCTATTCGACAACACTTCGCTACGTATTTTGCCAAAACAATAACAAGTGTGCGCCTTGCCTACTTTGGCGTGGTGCAGGCAAGGAAGCGAGCAGGCAAGCTCACATCAGAAGATGGCGAAAAAGCAGGCGAGCAGATAGAATACAAAGAAGGTGGCTATGAGTTCGTGTGGAACTTGCCTACTGAAAAACCAGCCTTAGAAGAAATTTTGGATAAGGACAAATGGCTTGCGTTGGATTATCAAAAAAATTATAGCCATTGTTTAGGCGAAAAAGTGGTTAGAACGGCTTGTTTGGCAGATGGGCAACTCCTGCCACAAATTGACCGCAAAGGCGAATGGACGTATAGTGTTGTGTTGGCTTCGTGGAAACAAGGTGAGGCGCGTTTTTCAGCCACGCAAGATTGGCAACCTACGCACAGCATAGAGGTAGAAAAGGACAAACTTTTTCAAGCCTATCTCACCTTCGACGATGGCTCTACGTGCAAAGTAAACAGATACGACCATATTTTCGCCGAAAAACACAACAACCGCAAGGCTTCTTCGTCTTTTTGGGCAACAGTAAAGCATTTTGTGGTGGGGTAATAACGGCAGTAGGCAAGCCATTACGCTTGCCTACTATTATTTTTCATAATCCCATTTCACGGTGTTGAGTAAGTGAATGACATCTTTTTTGATGTAGTCAATCACAGGGGCGAGTGAGTCGTTTTTCAGAGCAGTGCGAAAATACAACGCTCCGCGCAAGAAATGTTGGGTAGAGTCGCTCACATAAAATTGGAATTGGCTCGGCACCTCGCCTTCCAACTCAAACACTACAGCCGTTTTGCCCGAAGGCGTTTTTATCTTGATGTCTTCCACTGCTGTAGCTTTGGTAAAGTGCTTGCTCAACAATTTGTGTGAGTCGTCCACAAAGTCGGCAAAAAATTTTGGGTCTTTTTTTACAGATTTGTAGGTAAGTTGCACATTTGCCTTGAATTTGGGGTAAATAATATAAATCCAATGCGGTTCGGCTATGCTCGCTGAGTCGGGGCGTATGTGGCTATATTTCGAGTGTTCGAAGCTATAAGGGTGTTTTTCGGCAAGGGTTTGGTATTCGGGTTTGGGCAAGTCTATACGGTTGTAGCCCCAAGGCTTGGGTACATATTCGGGAGTGCTACAGCCATAAAGTAGGCAAGCAAGTATAAGCAATGAAATTGAACGCATGAAGATAATATACGATTAGGACGTTTTTTTGTTTTTGGCTTTTTGTTTTTCGGATACGAACAAGCCCAACATATCTGCTAAAGCACCTTTCAAGTCAAGCAAAGACGCATCTATTTTCTTCTTGATTTCGGTAAGTTTCTCTACCGAATGGCTAATTTGCCTGCGCCTCGCGGCATTGATGAGGGCTTGATAGTTGTCGTCTGCAAAGCGAAAGTTTTTGGCTATTTCATCGCGTATTGTGGTGATGCGCCCATAAATCTTGTCCAATTTGGCTTGGTGTGCTTTTTGTTCTTCGTTTTCCTCCTCGCGGATTGTTGGATCCACGATTTTCTCGATGTGATAAGCACTTTTGTTGTAATAGGCTTGCGTCAGGTTCTTCACATTGTCGAAGTCATCAGCTAAAGATTCCAATTCATAGCGCACATCAAGGTAGTCGTTTTCCCACGACCACGAAATTTCTTGCAATAAACGGTCTTTTTGTGTGAGTTGGCGTGTCATGGTTTTGGCTATAGTGGCTAATCCCTTCTCGACATCTTGCCTACGTTTTTCCATTTTTTTGATTTCTTTGGGTATCAAGTCCTCTTGTTCCAAAGACATGAGCAGGCTGGTTGCATTGGCAAAGCGTTCTAAACGGCGCAACGCTCCAAACAGGTTGTGGCGTACCTCTTGCATAGTTTTGATAGCCGTTTCGCGTTTGGTTCTGATGCCCGAACTCACAAAAACTTTGTGTGCGTCCTCGCCTGATTTGATGGCGCGGTAGGCGCGGTCTATGTTGCGTTTGGCATACGCCCTCCATTTTTTCCAATCTTTTTCATGTAGTTCGTTGGCGTATCTTTCGCGCTCTTTGATGACCGAGTCCTTCATGTGCGTGGTCATTTCGTGGAGTTGTTTGTAGAAATGCTTGGAGAGCGTGTCCATTTTCACAAGCTCGGCTTGTATGTCATCAACTTGTCGTTTCAGAGAGCGCATTCTTGCC
This sequence comes from Bacteroidota bacterium, assembly GCA_004292795.1. Taxonomy (GTDB): domain Bacteria; phylum Bacteroidota; class Bacteroidia; order Cytophagales; family Microscillaceae; genus RDXI01. The sequence goes on from RDXI01000008.1 coordinate 12,238, forward strand.
TCCCATTCCCACGCGAGGTTGCGGAAGTTAGGCGAGGGGCTTTTTAGTTTGAGGTCTAAGGTTTCGAAAACCAACGCAAACGAGCTTCTAATTTGGGCGCGTTTGTGTTCGAAGGACTTCAGACGCTCCACGAAGCGGTTTCTATAATCAATCGTATAGTCATAGCCACGCATACACCCTGCGAGGCACAAAATCACCATACCCAAAAGTAGCCAAGAACGTTGCATCTGAAAAAGCCTGTTTTTTTTGGAACAAAGCTACACAAAACACACAAACAAACCAAAAAGTTGTATGTTTGCACCCTCATTTTATTCGATATTATGAAAATATTGTTTGTGTATTCCTTTTTTCTCTCGTTGGGTATGCTTGCCTGCAAACCTGCGCAAAACAACACAAGCGACACCAAAACGCCTGTAGTAGTGGAAAATAGCTCGCCTAACCAAACCGAAGGTATGTGGCTTTTCGAAGGCAAGGAAAGCTACTCGCGTGCCGAAACTGTCGAAATACAAATATACCATAAGCAACAAGCCCCGCTCACCATGCAACGCCCTATGGAATTGGAGCTGGAAGTGGAAGAAAACGGACAATGGCGCGAAGTGCGCAAGCTCTATTGTCCTTGCCTACAAAGATGCCCGCCTCCGCCCTTTCAGCAGGAAGTAATGGCTGACGAAAAAATAACCTTTCGCTGGCAGCCCGAAGAAAAATGGTGCGAAGCCGAACCCAAAAGCTCGCCTGCCCCTGTAGGCAAGTACCGCCTCATTGTAACGCACCGCGTAGCAGGCGAGAAAAAACTCTATTTCCAACATTACGTTTTTAATTTGAAGAAATAAGATGTTGGTTGGTAGATGTTGGTTGGTAGATGTTAGATATTGGTTAAGAGGTATTATTCAACCAACTAACGACTAACATCAAACAACCAACATCTAACAACCAACCAATGACTAACATCTAACAACCAACCAATGACTAACATCTAACAACCAACCAATGACTAACATCTAACAACCAACATCTAACATCTAACAACCAACATCTAAAAAATACCCTATGGAACTTTGGCAAGCCATTTTATTGGCAATCATAGAAGGCATTACAGAATTTTTGCCCGTTTCTTCTACAGGACACATGATTATCGCGTCAGGCGCGATGCAAATACATCAGTTGCCTTTTACCAAAATATTGGAAGTCAATATACAGTTTGGGGCAATTTTGGCGGTAGTGGTGTTGTATTACAAGCGTTTTTTCAAAGACCTTACCTTTTATTTCAAGCTCTTGGTGGCATTCATACCTGCAGGCGTGATGGGCTTGCTGTTCAGCAAACGCATTGATGCCTTGTTGGAAAGCCCGCTTACAGTAGCCGTTACGCTGTTGTTGGGAGGCATAGTATTGTTGTTCATCGAGCAGTTGTTTCCGCAGGCGAGTTCAGACGAAGAAAAACCTATCAGCTATGCTATGGCATTTTGGATAGGCTGTTTTCAATGCTTCGCGCTCATTCCGGGCGTTTCGCGCTCTGCTTCGAGCATCATAGGCGGATATGTGCAAGGGCTGGGGCGTAGGCAAGCCGCCGAATTTTCGTTTTTCTTGGCAGTGCCTACTATGTTTGCCGCGAGTGCGTACAAACTTTTGAAAGACTACAAAAACATTCAGGCAAGCGATTTGCAACTCTTGGCGGTGGGCAATTTGGTCGCGTTTGTGGTGGCTATGTTGGCTATTCGGTTGTTTGTGCAATTATTGACGCGCTACGGCTTCCGTATGTTTGGCTATTATCGCATAGCGTTAGGCATCATTTTGTTGTTTTTGTTGTGGCAAATGCCTCAAGTATTGGGGAGCTAAATTTTCAAAAGACAAGAAAAATTTGTATTTTTGGGGCATTATTGAAGTCAGATGTTTACAGAAAGCAAAATTATTCAAGGCTCTAAGACTGCAGGCTGGGTAGAGGTTATTTGCGGTTGTATGTTTTCAGGCAAAACTGAGGAGCTTATCCGCCGAATTACGCGAGCCAAGATTGCACGCCAACAAATCGCTATTTTCAAACCTGCGATGGAAAACCGCTATCACTCGAAGCACGTCATTTCGCACAATGCCAATGCCATTTATTCCAATCCCGTTGAGAAAGCGAAAGATATTTACCCGCTTGCGCAGGAGGCAAGCGTGATAGGCATTGATGAAGCCCAATTTTTTGAGGCGGATTTGGTCGAAGTGGTGGCAAGGCTCGCCAAAGAAGGCAAGCGCGTTATCATTGCAGGCTTGGATATGGATTATCGCGGGCAACCGTTTGGCTATATGCCCCAACTGATGGCAATAGCCGAATTTGTGACCAAAACACAAGCCGTTTGTGTGAATTGTGGCAATCCTGCAAGTTTTTCGCACCGCTTGTCCCATTCCAACGAACAAGTCCTATTGGGCGAAACCGATTTGTACGAAGCCCTTTGCAGGAAGTGTTTTCACGAAGCAGATGTGTAATATTGCATTTAACAAATCTTTTGAGTAGCTTTGAGATATGAAAAAAGTTACAGGCATAGGAGGTATATTTTTTAAATGCCAAAACCCCGAACTTATGCGTGCTTGGTATGCTGATTATTTAGGCTTCGAAGTTGATGAATATGGCACGAGTTTCGAGCAACATGGTTTTGCAGTGTGGAGTCCTTTCAAAGAAACGACTACCTACTTTGCACCTTCTACCAAAGATTTTATGATAAATTTTCGTGTGGCAGACATCGAGGCATTGGTAGGCGAGCTAAAAGCGCGTGGCGTTACGGTGCTTGATGAAATAGAAAGCTACGAATATGGAAAATTTGTGCATATCTTGGACGTAGAAGGCAATAAACTCGAACTTTGGCAACCTATAGACGAGGAATATGCCAAAATAGCCACCATTACAAAACCATGATAAAGCAAGTCCGTATTTTCGCAGGTGTATTTTGTACGATTGGATTGTTGGCAATGGGACTTTTTCTGTTGCCCTTTCCGAGTAAGAGCTTGCCTACCTCTACCGCACAAGCCAAGTCTGCCCCGCCACAATATGCCAAGTGGCATTATTGGGACAGCACGCGCCACGTAGCACAATACAATCTTGCCTGCCGTTCTGTATTGGAAGTGCAAGACGAACTCGCTAAAGCTTATGCTGAAGCAGAAGAATCAGAAAAAAAATATGTCAGAGAACAAGCAAAAGAAGCTATCTTTGATGCAGTAACGCAAAAGTTACTCCCCTTTTGGAATGAAACCGAATGGGACTTCAACGGCACAACGCACTCGCCTACACAGGGCGTAATAGCGTGTGGCTATTTCGTGGCTACTATCCTACAACACGCAGGTATAGAACTTGACAGACCGAAAATGGGGCAATCTTCTTCTTCTAATCTTGTGAAGGCTCTTTGCGACACAAACACTGTTCAAATTTTCCAAAACAAAAATTTTAAAGGCTTGTGGCAATATTTGAGCAAAAAAGCTCCTGATGGCTTGTATATCGTGGGTATGGACAGACACGCGGGTATGATAGCCAAACAAAAAGGCAAGGTTACGTTCATACATTCGCGCAAACCACGCCTCGCAGGGGTTATTTTTGAAAATGCAGAAAAATCGCTTACCCTCCAAAATTCCAAAATTCACGTAGTTGGTAACGTATTGGCAAATGATGCGTTGGTAAGGCGTTGGTTGGGTGAATAAAAAACTTGCCTACCCACGCGAAGGTAAGTAGGCAAGGAGCGTTACAAATTATCTAACCATTGTGCGGGAGTGCGTATAGCGGTTGCTTGTTCGGGTTGGAAGGTTCGTTTCAAAGCTTGTGGCTCTATTTTGAAACCTATCAACAAAATATCATCTACTTGCTCCTCCTTGCCTTTCCATTCGGCAAGAGTGCGTTTGATAGTCAGTTTTTGAATATCATAGTCTTTTTCATGAACTGACATGAACAAATCGCGGATACGTTGGCGCGAGAATTTTTTGCGCTCTACTCCGCCAAATTGGTCTTGCAAGCCATCAGTCAATAAATAGCAATGCGTAGGTTTATCGATAGGAATGATTATTTTGGAGAATGTACGTTCTGCCTCCAATTCCTTATAATAGCCTCCAATGGACATTTTCGTGCCACGCACTTCTTTGAACTCGCCTTCCTGAATGTAGTACAACGGGCTTTTCGCACCTGAAAACTCCATAACGTTGTCGGTCAAATCTATGACACACAAGCCTATATCCATACCATCGCGGTTGAGATTGTCGCGTTGGCGCAAAGAGCGCGTGATGCTTCGATGCAATTCATTCAAAATTTTGTCCGCTTCTGTAACTTGGCGAGCATTGATTATTTCGTGCAGAAGTTCATTGCCAATCATACTCATCAAGGCACCAGGCACGCCATGCCCTGTGCAGTCAATCGCGCCCACTACTATTTTTCGGTGCGTAAAGCCTTGAAAAGCCATGTTGTTTCGCCCACCTGCCGAGATAGTTTCTTGGTAAATAGCACGCGGTTCGAGCATCGTTATCCAATAAAAATCACCGCTCACAATGTCCTTAGGCTCAAAAAGCAGGAAAGAATCAGGCAAGATGCGCCTCATGTCTTCTACAGTTGGGAGCATTGCGTCTTGTATGCGTTTGGCGTAGTTGATGCTGTTCGTAATGTTCTCGTTGCGTTTCTGTAATTCGTAGTTTTTAGCCGATATTTCTTGCGATTTTTGCGTCAATACATCATTTTGGGCAGATACTTCTGCCGTTTTTTGCTCCACCAAAAACTCTAATTGTTGTTTGCGTTTTTCTATTTGGGCAATGCGCCAATTATAAAACTGCATCACGCTTATAACCGTAATGATGACCAACAACAATATCATCAAGACAAAAAACCAAGTCGTTTCGGTAAAGTGCGCCACACGCTCAAACTCAAGAGTCGCGCCTTCGTAGTTCCAAACGCCATCATTATTGCACGCAATCACACGAAATTTGTACTTGCCTGCAGGCAAGTTCGTATAAGTAGCTTCGTGATTATTGCCTGCATCTTGCCACTCGGTATCATACCCTTCAAGCTTGTATTTGAAACGTACTTTGGCAGAGGCAAGCAAACTAAGTGCGCTATAATCGAACACCACGCGCTTTTGGTCGTATCGAACATTGACATTTTTGTGAATATTCACACTCGACAAATCGATATGCACCGAATTGATGCTTAGTTGTGGTTTTAGGTGATTGAGCGGGATATTATTCGGATTGATAACTACTACTCCTCCATTGGTAGGAATCCAAACAGTGCCATCATTTGCCAAAACAGAGTGAGCCGCGCCTGTGCAGTCCTCATTTTTCATACCGTCATGCCTGTCGTATTCCACCCAGCCAATTTCAGCGGCTTTTATTTTTCCCTTCGCAAATTCATTCAATTTTTGTTTTTTCACGCGCACAATGCCATCACTTGTGGGCAACCAAACACTGCCCGCGTTGTCTTCTACGAAGTCGAAGGGGCTATCATTGAGCAAGCCGTCTTTGAAGGTAAAATGGGTAAACTTGCCTGCCTCCCAGCGCGTGATGCCTCCATTGCCCACAATCCACGTAACACCTTCCGCGTCTGTATAAGTGCTAAAAACAAGATTGCTTATCAATCCTTTTTTGAGGTCATAGACCTTAATCTTGCCTTCTTTGTCTATCACGTTTAGCCCGCCATCATTTGTGCCTATCAGCAAATTTCCATCTCGGTCTTCTTTGATAGACATGATGAAATTGGAACTTAGCCCCGATTTTCGGTCTATTACTTTGAATTTTCCATCATCTTGCAACATGAGCAAACCGCCTGCCCTTGTGCCAAACCACATACGCCCCTGTTTGTCTTGGTAGGCAAGTCGAAAAACATTGTCAGGCAAGCCGCTTTTGCGTGTGAAAAAAGTTTCGTTGCCTTGTGCATCTCGTTTTACCAATCCCTCGAAAGTACAAAACCACAAAGTTTGTTTGTTGTCTTGGAAGATATGAAATATACGCGTTTCGGCTAAGGGTGTTTTGAGTGGAAAGAGCGAAACTTTGCCCTTGTCTATCATATTCACCTTGCCATTGTTCATACCTATCAACATTTTTTGCGGGGCGATTTGGCAAACCGAACCCACAGAGGCAGTGCTAAGTCCGTCTTGATGCGTATAATTGGTAAATTTTCCATCTTTCAACCTGAATAAACCGCTTCGGTACGTAGCAATCCAAAGGCTTTCTTCGTGGTCTATCAAAATATCCTGCACATTCGTCACACGCTCATCTTGGTCGAGGCGTTCATATTCGTTGGTTAGCACATTTCGGCGGTACAAGCCATTCGAGGTAGCCAACCAAATACTTCCCCACGAGTCCTGCACTATTTTGTAGATGATAGACTTGGCAAATTGCGGTTCTATTTTGAAGCTATGCCCATTGCCAATAGCCAAGCCTTCAGTAGTGCCTACCCAAATTTCGCCATTTTTGTGGTGAAAAATATCTACCACATTGCCAGCAGGCAAGCCTTGTTCCTTGCCTATAGACACAAATTTGTTGTTTTCTAAGTATGTGATGCCTTTGTTGTCTGTGCCAAACCAAAGCCTCCCGCGTCCATCTTGCCTGATGCAAAAAACCGAAGTCTTGGTAAGTTCCTTGTAATCAAGAGCGTGCAAAATACTTTTTTCAGGACTAAGCATATACAAGCCCGCATTGCGCGTACCTACCCAAAACTTGCCTTTCGACTCCGCAAAAAAAGACGTTACAAATAATTTTTCATCTCCCAAACTTTTGAACTGCCCTTTGTTGTAGGAAAGCAAACCGCTTCCTTCTGTAGCTATCCAGAGCGTTCCATCAGGGCTTTCAGCTAAGGCAAAAACAGAATTGGTTTTAAAAACTTCCTCTACGCGTTTGTTGTAAGTCGTGAAGCGCATACCATCGAAGCGCGTCAAACCACCAAAACCACCCAACCACAAAAAGCCATCGCGTGTTTGGAGCATACGGCGCACATTGTTCGATACCAAACCGCGCTCTGTGTCCCAATGTTCTAATATATATTGAGAAAGTTTTTTGTTCGGGTCAAGGCTATGCGTGGATACAGTGTTTTGCGCGAAAGAAGTCGAAATTCCTCCCGCGAACAGTACATAAAAAGCAAATAGGTAAACAAATGAACGCATAGCTTTTGGCAGTGTAAATGAGGCAATTTCAACCAATAAATAGTTGAAAACTACGCAAATGTAATACAAGTTTTTGATTTTTTTATATTTTAACAACTTCCCAGCAACGAATTATAAAACCCGACCGCACCAACTCCGTAGGTAAGGAACTGATGCGGTCGGGTAGGCAAGAAAAACACTTGCTCTTGGCTATTTTTTGGCATATTTGATTTCAACACTCACACTTTTTGCATCTCCTGCTCCCAATTTATCCAAAACCGCCCTTGTAACTTGCATAATCGTATTAGGTTGCACATTGCTTTGCATAGGCTCTACGATTTGCACCAAAACCGTTTTTTTGTTAATGGTATTGGTAACAAAAATATTTGTACCTGTAGGCAAGTTCTTGTGTGTTCCCACAAGTTGATACTCGCTGTTAAGCGTTTCCAACAACTCCGCTTCTCCTTTTTCTATCACGTCCAAAGGCTTAGGCAAGTTGCTTTCCTCGCCACTTCCTGCGAGGTTCGCGCTTGCGTTGGGGTCTTTGTAAGCATTGGCGTTTGTTTCACCAATTCCTTTCATAACCTCACTAGGTGCATCGCCACGCATCACACCGTTGTCTGTTTTAGGTTCTTCTTTTTTAGACTCTTCTTTTTTGGGTTCTTCTGCTTTAGGCTCTTCTTTCTTAGGTTCTTCTTTTTTAGACTCTTCTTTTTTGGGCGTTGTATTGGGCGTTAAAAGGTCTTCCATGTTCCCCAAATCCATATTATTGTTATCCCCCTTGAAATTGTTATCTTTTGTAGCAGGTGTCGTGTTATTGCCGTTGGGCTGGGCGGGTTTGGAGTTTGTATTGGTGTTCGTGTTAGCAGGTTGGGCGTTAGTGCCTTTGGCTACATAAACGGTCAATACTTGTCCTTCGGAAAGGTTTTCGGAGGCAAGCCCATTCCATTTTTTGAGGTCGTCAGTTTTTGCTCCGTGCATAGTAGCAATTTGGTACAAGGTTTGCCCACCTTTTACAGTGTAGCTTTTCTTATCCATTTGGCTAATGTCCACTGTAGAAGGCTGTTTTTCAGGCGCGGGTTGCGTGTGGGTAGGTTGTACCAAACTTGGCATAGGAAGCACCTTGCCTTCTTTGAAGCCTTCAGGCACTGCGGGTCCCGTAGGTTGCAAGATAAGCAACGTCTTGCCTGCTTTGAAATATTCTTTCAACTTAGTTTTAGGAATATTATTCCATTTCTCCAAAGGCGTATGGCTTGCAATGAGGTTGTATTTTTTCTGTACGCTCTCTATAGTTTCGCCTGCTTGAATGGTATGCTCGATGCGCTTGGGTGGATAAATACGCAAAACTTCACCTGCGATAATCGTATTTTTGTTAGACTCGCCTCCTTCTTCGTACTCCATACCATTCCAATAGCGGATTTCAGTACGGCGCACATTGAATTTTTCTTGTATCTTGTTGAGGTTGTCGCCTTGTTGAATGGTATAAATCACAAAAGCGGGTTCTTCCGTTTTGGCAGGATTTTCAGGATTGGTAGCAGGTTTTTCGGCGGTAGGCGTTTTCTTAGGGTTTACGATTCTAAGCTTGTCCTTCATTCTCACCGCACTGTTTTCTAAGTTGTTCTCGTTCATAATGTCCAACTCATCTAAGCCATACATTTCTGCAATTTTAGCCAACGTTTCGTTTTCGGCTACTTCATGTGTCAATACCACATCTGCGGGAGCAGAAGGCATTTTTTTAGGATTTACGATTTTGAGCTTTTCCTTTGCCTTTACAGTATTGGAGGTAAGGTTGTTCTCGTTCATAATCTCCACTTCGGTTAGCCCATACATTTTGGAAATTTTGTAGAGCGTTTCGCCTGATGCTACTTCATGCATGACGATATTTTCCTCGCCACGCGATTTGCCGTTGTTGTTGTCTGTTTTCTTGATAGCAGGCTTGTTGTTGTCCCTGTCTATGCTTTTGTTATTCACGGCTACCGCGTTTTTGGGCGTTTCATTGTTCTTTTTCGAAGATTTCGAGGTAGCAATGCCTACGATAAGCTCTTGGTCTGGTACTATCTTAGGGCTGTCGCCTTCGAGGTCGTTCCATTTCTTGAGTTCTTCGAAAGTGATGTTATACATACGCGCAATCGCCATCAAGCCTTGCCCTTTGGCTACTTTGTGCTTGGTGTATTGGATACTCGTTACTTCGTCAGGTTGCTGCTCATTGGCGTTTTTGTAGATGTTCGCCATTTCCTTTGCTTTGTTCTTCAAAGGGATATATACAATGTCATTCGCTTTGATAACTTGTGCCACTGCAGGGTTGCTCTCCACAAATTTGTCTTGTGAGATGCCATATTTTTTTGCAATAGAAAAAACCGTTTCCCCTTTCTGAACCTTGTAAACGGCATATTCTTGCTCGCCTCGCACTTCTTTCTTTATCTCTTGCGCCTGTGCGGTGGAAATCGCAGTGCCGAGAGCCAATATACAAACAAGTTTTTTTGAATCCATGATGTTACAATCGGGTTAATGTAAATGAGTCTTACTACTCAAGAATCGTACAAATCATTACAAAGATAGGCTTTTTTTTGCTTTTCTCCTATAGAAAATGCCCTACAAGAACGAGTATTTTTTTTCAAACCCTTTCAAAAAAGACATTCCCAACAAAACAACGCCTGAAAACGTGCTTCATTGGGAGTTTTTTTATCGCAATAAAAGGCTTGCCTACTTGCTTTCCATAGCCCTCACACGCCCCGAACCTGAAACGTCTGCATTGACCGTTTGCGGTTTTTCTTTGTAGAGTATGCTTCCAGAGCCTGAAATTTTAGCTTCCAAATGATTTTCTACATACAAGCGCAACTTGCCTGAACCGCTTACTTTTGCCTCCGCATTTTCGGCACTCATTTCAGCGCAATCAATCACACCCGAACCGCTTACTTTGGCATCTAAGGCGCGTACTGCACCGCCAAATATTTCCATTTTGCCCGAACCGCTCATGTGTGTCGAGATTGTACCGCCTGCTTTGATGCTCTTGGCATAGAGCTTGCCTGAACCGCTTACTCTTGCTTCCACGTTTTGCGCTACGTCCAGCTCGCCTACTTTGATAACACCCGAACCCGACTGCTTGAGGTCGAAATTTTGGGCTTGTACCACGTCTTGGCACTCTATCAAGCCTGAGCCTGAATTGCGTATGCCCGCCAACTGTTTGAACGTTACATACACCGTTACGCTTCCTTTGTTTGTCCATTCCTGTGCGCCAATCACTACGCGCACACGCTCTTTGAAGTGTACTTTCAACTCACCATCAGAAATTTCTGTGATGATTTCGTCCAAAGGCGTTTTTTCGGACTCTATGCGTGCCGATTCTTTATCGCCTTTTTGCAAAATGACGCGCATACTTCCCATGTTCTTTACGGCTTGGAAAGTAGGCAAGTCGCGGGTTTCGGTCAGTTGCGCCCAAAGCGGTTGCAACGACAACCAAACAAATACAACGCCTGTAACAAATGCAAATTTTCTCATGGTTTTAACTATGGTTTTGTAGGTAAGATGCTACTTGAATAAAAAGGTTGCATCAAGCCACAAAAATTTTTCGCATTCCCTGTTTTTTTGCGGTTTGGCTTTGGCAGTAGGCAAGATGTATTCGAGTTGTATCGTGATAATTTTCGTAAAAAAATGCACGCTATACGTACTCACATATTGGCAAAACAAGCGCGTAGGCTGGCACGATACCCAAATGAGCGCGAGGATTAGTACAAACTTTATTTTTTTCATGGTTTTCGATGATTTTGTAGGCAAGATGCTTTTCGCGCCAAAAAGTTGCATCAAACTACAAAAAAGGAGTGTTTACAACTCGCCTACCATTGCCTCCATAATCTCGGCAAGTTTTTGTTGAATGTACGCGCCCTTGCCTGTGTAGCGGTTTGCCACCAAACAAAACGCATATTCCTTGCCTGACGTGCCTTTGAAATAACCACTGAACGCCATTACTTGACTCATACCGCCTGTTTTAGCGCGGAGATTATGGTGCATTTTCGTTCCCGCGCCCACGTTGCGCATTGTGCCAGAAATACCTGCTACAGGCAAGGAATTATAAAATGCCTTGTAAGTCGTGAGGGTTTGCGCTTGTGCCAAAAGAAGGCTCATTTGCGAGGGCGTGATGCCATTGCTGACCGACAAGCCACTGCCATCGAACATATAAAACGTTTCGCGTGCTATGCCTTTTTGCTCCCAAAAGGCTTTAGTCTTGCCTATGCCTGCGCGTAGAGGCGTGTTATCGGGCTTGTCAGTAGGAAAGGTCGCCCCGATTTGTTTCAAAATGGCTTCTGCAAAAAGATTGACGCTATACAAATTCACATAATCGCATATCAGGCGCAAGGGAGGCGAGAAATGCGTGTGCAAGGTTTCGCGGTCTGTGCTTGCCTGCTTGCCTGCCAATGCCAAACGCCTTGTGGTCGTGGCTTCTTGTCTGATATTGATGCCTTGAGCGCGTATGTATTGGGTGCAGTACCACGCTAAGTAATAAGCGGGGTCAGGCATCGCGCCTTTGATGCTGAAAGTCTGAAAATCCATTGGGATAGTTCCTGAAGCATACCGCACAGGCTCATAACTTCCGCCTGCTATGCTTGCTTGGTCGCCTGTACCTGCGGGTGCAGTGCGCACTTCGTTGATAAACTGCACTTCGGGCAAAGTAGGTTTGGTTTGTATCAATTTGGCAGGCTTGCCTACCTGCGTGGGTTTGAAGGTAAGTTCATACGTATTATCGCCCACATTCAAGGCATAAGCAGGTGCGCCATAATAATTGCCCATGTCGCTCCAAATCCAATGCGAAGGCATTGCATCATAGTTCCATGCCGTTTCGTCTGCTATGATTTGGGTAATTTGGGTAATATTCTTGAGTTTCAACTCGCCTACCCACGTAGCCAAGACTTCATCAAGCGAAAGTACTGCTTTTGCCATAATGTTCGAGGCGAAAGTGGCATCTCCAAAACCTTTGATATACACATTGCCTTGTTTATCGCGTTGTAGTTCGGTTTTGAAGCGAAAATCTGCACCTAAGAGTTCGAGGGCAGTGGCGGTAGTAATGGCTTTTTGGCAGGAGGCAAGGTTCAACATCTTGCCTGCTTGGTGGGCTATCGTTTCTGTTTGGGCTTTCAGGTCGCGCACCGAAAAACCCAATAATCCCGTTTGCATAGCCGAGTCTTGTGTTAGTTTTTCTATCAACTCGCCTACTTTTTGGGTAGTTTTGGGCGTGGTGGGTGTTTGGGTAGGCAAGGGCTTTTTCGTGCTTTGCGAGCAGGTAAGCGTCAAAAAATATAAGGCAAAAAGCGATAGCCAAGCAATGGAACGAAACATAAGCGTTTGTAACTGTAAATTTCAACACAGAGGTACAGAGAAACACAAAGTAACACAGAGTTTTTGAAATACAACACAGACAAGCAAAAAAAAGGCTATCTACGTATAGACAGCCTTTTTTTTTAGAAGTTCCAAATGTCGTTATTCACGTTTTCTTCTGCTCCATTTTCTCTTTCTTCTTTTACAGGTTTGCTCAACCACGCCTGCGCAGAAATAAATTGTTGGTTGTTTTCGTCAAAAATTTCCAAGCGGTCTTCGTTGGCATTGACGCGGAAACGGCAAACTTTGTTGCCTTCACAACCTACATAGTTGCGCAATACGCCTCCGAAATAGGCAGAGTTATCATTTACATTGGCTACGATTTGATACTGCAAACCGCTTGGGCAACGGCTAAACATTTCGCCACGTACTTTGATGTTCAGTTTCTTGCGCACAGGCGACACAAGGTCGCGCTGAATCAAGCGATGTCCTCTTTCGCTCAAGGTCTTATCGCCTGCGGTTTGCTTGTAGAAGGTTGCCGAAGTGAGCATAGCAGATACTACTACTGCCACGAATGCCATCATCATCAAAACTTGCTTTTTCATATCAATTAGAAATAAAGGTTCAGTAAAATTTACGAAAGTTAGGGATAAAAGTTGGTATTTGCAAATTTTCGAGCAAAAACTTACACCCTATTTTATTATATACTCCTAAAGCGAAAAAATATTACATTTTGGAGGAAGTTTTTTTTCAATCAAAAAAATCAGGGGGCAAACGCCTCACAGCAGGCATAGAATGAAGTAACATAGTAAAGGAGGCTTTGCGCGAAAGTAAGTCTTTCAACTCACGTTTTGCCTGTAGTTTTTCTTGGCTACCCTCTTTAGCATCTTTCCACTCCAAAATTTTGTTCAAAATGTCCATATACTTTTTTTGTATGACGTGCCTTAGTTGGGCTGTTGCTTGTTGTGTATCTTTGTCATGTCCATTGTGTACTCTATCCAATAAAGCACAAGTATTTACTGCTTTTTGGTTCGTAGTGTCTTTAGCTTCAAAATAGGGCTTTTCGCCATACGCAGACAAACTGTATAAAATTTCCGTTTCGACATCATCTTCGCATGGGTTCAGATAACCTCCTGCGGGTGTTTTGCGTGGTTTGAGCATATTGGCTTGGTGCGAAGCAGGAAAGAGGTTTGTCCACTCAAACGTCAAATCGGGGCGTTCTGCCTTGCCTACAAAATGCTCAATGTCCATTATCCAAGCATTGACAAATTTTTCTTCTGTCAAATAACACTTTGAAAAAAAATCTCTGTCAAAGGCTTCCAATAAGTCCGAATTGCGATAAGCAGGTGGTTTTTCGGGTTTGGGAACGGTAGGATTGTTTGGGTTTTGTTCCTTGTCTTGCAGGTAAGCTATCGCGTCTTGTATGTACGCTTGTATTTCTGCGGTTTGCAAAGAGGCTGGAGCTATGGGGCTTCTTTGTATGTTTATCATGCGGATAATGGGGCTTGTAGTTCAATAAGTTGGCTTTCTATTTCGAGGCGTAAAGAAGGCGTAAGGTATTGCTCATTCTCTATAAACACTTGTTGAAGTTTCGCGGTGTCTTTGGCTTTGATAGCATTATTTACCTCTTCCAAAATGCGGTCTGCCACAGGCGAGAACTCATTTTCTAATCCAAAATGTCTTATCATCAGTTCGGAGTAGCTACTACCCACGAGCCAATCCGCCACTTGTTTTTGTGAGGAAAGGTCATAGACTACTGCATTTTTTAAACTTGAAATCACAGCAGGCGAGTGTGTGGCAACTATCATTTGCAAGTTAGGAAATAAGCGTGCTATGATAGGCAAGACCTCATACTGCATAGAAATATGCAAGTGCGTTTCGGGTTCATCTATCAACACAAAACCAGCAGGATTGTAAGCAAAATCGTATTTTTCCTTGCGTATTAAATCCACTCGCATGAACAAATCCATCAAGATATTCAGGAAAGCTGAAAAGCCATCAGACAATTCGTTGAAAGTGATGCGTCTTCCATCTCCCAAGCGCAAAAAGAACTCAAAATTAGCTTGTTCAAACTCAAGTACGAGTTTTTGGTCATGGAAAATATCTCGCAGGGTTTGCGTAAAATTCTCAAAAAAGCGTTCATTTTCTTGTATTTCTTCTTGCCTACCGCCCAACTGTGCAAAGGCTTGATACACTTTTTTATTGACTAAGTATTGTTTAAAGTTTGCTATAAAAAATTCAGTGCTGTTTTGTGACTGACTAAGCTGATTTGTAAAATTATCTTGTTTAGTAACAGTATCGACATTTTTTACTACTACTTTTCTGCTTGCTTTAAAGAAAGAAAACAAAAAATCTTTGTTAGCTTGCAAAAGTTCTTCTTTATAGGTGTACTGAATGTTAATAGCATCAAACTTGTGTAATTCCCTTACCCAATCTTGTATTTGTGGGTGCTTTGGGTTTGATTTTATAAGTTCTTTAAAATACACTGCTTGATTATTGGGTAAGCCCCCTTGTTTTAAATGAATGAGTAGATGTTCCACTCTATTCAAAATCGTAGTTTTCCCTGAACCATTCTTGCCTGTAAGAATAATATGCCTGAACTCGCCTTTGGGCGCGTGGGTGTCTATCCTAAGCCCTTGATAGGCATAGCAATCGTTGATAATCAAACTGCTGATGTATGGAAATTCGCTGTTTTTCATGGCGCAAATATACAAAAAATACTTAAAAAAAAACGCCTAAAACCCCCTAAATTTGCCGTTTCAAAACCTACTGCTATGCACCCTCTCGTTTCTATCATTACCATTACTTACAATGCTGAAAAGTTTTTAGAGAAAACTATTCGAAGCGTTTTGGCGCAAACTTATCCACACATAGAGTACATCATCATAGACGGCAAGTCCAAAGACGGCACACTTGCCATTGTGAAACGCTACGAAGCGCACATAGCGCAATGGATAAGCGAACCCGACAAGGGCATTTATGACGCTATGAACAAGGGCTTGGCGCGGGCTACAGGCGAGTTCGTTTGGTTTATGAATGCAGGCGATGAAATTTTCGCGCCTGATACGTTGGAAAAAATCATGTCCTTGCCTACTGCAGATGTGTATTATGGCGAAACAGAGTTCCGCGACTTGGTAGGCAAGTATTTAGGCTTGCGAAGCGAAGTAACGCCTTTGCGCTTGCCTGCCCGCCTGACGTGGCGAAGCCTACAAATGGGGCTTATGGTCTGTCATCAAGCCATTTTGGTACGCAAAGCCATTGCACCACAATATGACCTCGAACATCACTACAGCGCGGATACAGATTGGGTAATTCGCGCCCTGAAACAAGCCCAAACCGTACAAAACGCACAAGCGACCATAGCCATTTATTTGCAAGGAGGCTTCTCAAGGCGCAATCTACGACAATCGCTCTTAGACCGCTTCGCCATTATGCGCAAACATTATGGACTCTTGCCTACCTTATGGAATCATGTGCGCATTGTGTTCAGAAGCCTTTGGTTTTTGGTGCGCAAGGGCAAGAAATATTGACTTAAAAAACTACCACAAAAAAGCCTCAAAACGCGGAGTTTTGAGGCGGGGTAGGTTAGGTTATTTTCAAGTTTTTGTCTATCCAAAGTTTCAGATTGTCATAATCTGTTTTGCCGTAGTATTGCATGATATACACCGCAATTTCTTTGGGCATATTGTCTTTGGTAATGCCCGTACCTACGTACATATCCACTATAGATTGCAGTTTAGGTTTGAGGGCGAGATTGTCAATAAACTCAACGTTTGGTTTGCATATAGAGATAGACTCACCCATTTTCACATCAATAAACATCACTTCGGCATCTGGCACAGGCTTCGAGGTAGCATCTGTAAGCAGGCTTTTAGAAATATAGAGCAACGAGTCTTTGAAGTCTAATTGTTTGTTCAACACTTCCGCGCCATACTTGCCATTCACATAAAAGAAATGGTTGTCGTCCATCTCAAAACCGCCTATCAACGTGATGCGGACTTCTGAGCCAACAATGAACAATTTTTCTTTGAAGAACTGCCCGATTTCTTCGGTAGTTTTCACAATAGATTGGTTGGGCTTCACAGCAGGTACTTTCTTCGTGATGTTGAGGAAAGTGCTAAGGGGGGCAGGAACATCTACTTTGGTAGCGGTTACTGTAGAAGGCTCTATTACGATATTGCGTGTTTTGGTAGCATCAGTAATGAGCATCATGGCATCTTTAGAAAACTTTAGGTTATCTGTAACCTTCACTTTTTGCCCTTTCGCCAACTGCTTATCGCCACTTTTGATAATACCTTTCACATTAACTATAGTGTAGTCAGTATTGGCGGGGGTTTGGGCATAGCTTGCCTGCAGGCAAGTAAAGAAACACAATAAAAGAATAGCAACTTTTTTCATAGAATTTATTTTTGGCTTCAAAGTTCTGAAAAATCAGTACAATAACGAAATGAATACAACTTTATTTTATTCGCGCTTTGGTAGGCAAGTTAGGGGTGTTTGGTGGTGTCGGTGGGGGTAGGCGAGCCTTTGGGCGGTGTCTTGGGAATAAAGAGGCTGTCCAATTTCTTGATGTCCTCTTTGCTCTTCAGTCCGTTGGCTTTGAGTATCCATTCAATTTTAGAGCCATATTTTCGCGCAAGTTCTTCTAAATCTTTGGTCGAGAAGTTTTGGGGCAGTTGGTTTTGGATATGGCTAATTTTTTCGGGGCTAAAAAAACGGTTCATCGCATCTTTCGCTTGGTTTTTCATTGCCTTCAGCTCTTGTATGGTTTGTTTGGTGTCATCTATAAGTTTCTTAGTTTTTTTGAGTTCAGGCGTTGAGTTCCAAAAATATTGATAGAATTGGTTTTGTAATTCTATCGCTTTCAGGCTGTCCTTTGCCAAACTGCCACGACTGCCCAAGAAGTTTACATCTTCGAACACTGTTTGCGCCATGACGTATAAAAAAACTACCAAAAATACGCCTCCAAACACTTGAAACAAGGTTTTGCGCAACTTGCCTGCATCATCAGAATTTTCGGTAATGATGAGGTCTTCGTCATCAACTTGGCGTTTTTGTAGGCGAGCTTTGGGGCGTGGTGTATGCGTTTCTTCCTCGTCTTCAGTGTGCGCTATAGTTTTTTTTTTTCATCTGAAGGGCTTTCAGAAGTAGTTACGCCCAAAGGATTTGTATCCGAAAGTTTGTTTGAAGCTATCGGGTTGAAATTGTTGGTATTTTTGGGGAGAGGCGCGGGAGTGTTGCCCACCAAAAACTCTATGAGTTGCACCGTGATATTGTCCAAACCTCCCTCTGCATTGGCAGAATTGATGAACAAATGTGCTTTGTCTTGTAGGTCGCGACTCTCGTCGAGTATGCTTTCTATTTCATAATCCGACAACATACTATTCAAGCCATCGCTACATAACAAAAAGGTATCTTTGATATTAGGCGTGAAAGGCGCGGGGCGCACTTCTACCTCTACTTCTAAGTCTGTACCCAAAGCACGCAAGATTTCATTACGGCGTGGGTGAACTTCTGCCTCTTCTTCTGTAATAACGCCTTGGTCGACAAGCATTTGCACAAAAGAATGGTCTTTCGTCAGGCGAGTAAGCAAGCCATCACGATACAAATACAAACGACTATCGCCCACATGACCAATGTAGCACTGCCCCTCACGGTAAATTACCATGACGCAGGTAGTACCCATGTTTCTCAAATCGGAACTTGTTTGGGCTTTGTAATAAATTTCTTGATTAGCATATTCTAAGGCTTTTCGGATAGCTTCTCGTGCATCACTGATATATTCTTGCTCCAAAAAGTAACGAATAGCTTTGATAGCTGTTTGCGAAGCCACTGCTCCACCAACATGACCGCCCATACCATCACACACCACAAACACATAGCCATTGCCATTAGGAGCTTCAAAGAAGCCCATTGCATCTTCGTTTTTTTTACGAGCCTTGCCTATATCCGTGTGATTGGCGAAACGAAACTTACCTTCAAATGTCATAATGAAACTAATTATGCCACAATTTTAACGAAAAATGTGGTAAAATCCAAAAATACTTTTTATTAGAACAATAGATGTTTTTACAAACGATTGAATATCAATTATTTGCGCGTTTTTGATTTTATGCACCTCATAAATTTGTATGTAAGGTTTGGGGCAATATACAAAAAAAGCCCCGCTTTTGACAAGCAGGACTTTGTAGTTATTTTTATGATTACCAAGCGAACAACGGGAACTCTTGCATGAAGCTGTTGATTTCTGTTTTTACAACTTTTAGGGTAGCGTCATCATCATTTTTCATCAAAGCCGTATCAATCCAATGCGCTATTTTTTCCATATCGGCAGGCTTCAAACCGCGTGTAGTGAGGGCAGAAGTACCCAAACGCATACCTGAAGTTACGAAAGGCGATTTATCATCAAAAGGCACTGCATTTTTGTTGATAGTGATGTCTGCCTTGATGAGTGTTTCTTGTGCGAGCTTGCCTGTAAGGTTTTTGCTACGCAAGTCTATGAGCATCAAGTGATTGTCTGTGCCTCCAGAAATGATTTGGTAGCCACGCGACACCATCGCATTTGCCAATGCTTGTGCGTTTGCTTGTACTTGTTTGCCGTATTCGAGGAACGAGTCGCTCAAGGCTTCGCCATAAGCAATAGCCTTGCCTGCTATGACATGCTCAAGCGGTCCGCCCTGTGTACCAGGGAAAACAGCCGAGTCCAATAATTCGGAAAGCATACGCAACTGTCCTTTGGGGTTTTTGATGCCAAAAGGATTTTCTATGTCGTGGCGCAACATAATCATACCTCCGCGAGGTCCGCGAAGTGTTTTGTGTGTAGTGGTAGTTACTACGTGGCAATGCTCCAACGGGTCATTCAACAAGCCTTTGGCTATCAAACCTGCGGGGTGGGCAATATCCGCCATAAGCAACGCGCCTACACTGTCCGCAATTTGGCGCAAACGAGCATAATCCCAATCACGAGAATAGGCAGAAGCACCACAAATTATCAATTTAGGCTTTTCGCGTTCTGCGGTTTCAGCCACTTTGTTCCAATCAATCAATCCCGTTTCGCGCTCCACGCCATAGAAAGACGGGCTATAGAGCTTGCCTGAAAAATTGACAGGCGAGCCATGCGTAAGGTGTCCGCCATGCGCGAGGTCGAAGCCTAAGATTTTATCGCCTGCTTGCAATAATGCGAGCATTACTGCGGCGTTGGCTTGCGCCCCAGAGTGTGGCTGTACGTTTGCCCAAGTAGCCTTGAAAAGTTCCTTAGCGCGGTCAATGGCTAATTGTTCTATTTCATCAACCACTTCGCAACCGCCATAATAGCGTTTGGCAGGCAAGCCTTCCGCATATTTGTTTGTGAGGACGCTCCCCATAGCACGCATCACTTGTTCAGAAACGAAGTTTTCGGAGGCTATAAGTTCGATGCCATGTGTTTGGCGTATCCTTTCACGCTCAATGAGGTCGAATATGATTTGGTCTTGTTTCATTGTGCGAAGTTAGGGCAAAAGTAGTAGATTTTCAAATTTATAGGAAAAAGCAGGGCAAAAAGCTATGTTTGATTACCATAGCTTTTTTACGCAAAAAAGCTATCAAATCCCTTTGTAACTATAGCTTTTTACGCAAAAAAGCTATATTTGCATCATGAAAACCATAGATTTGTTTGCGGGTATTGGAGGCATACGTTTAGGATTTGAGGCTTTTGGCTGTGAAAATGTTTTCACGTCAGAATGGGATAAAGATGCTCAAAAAATGTACGAAGCTAATTTTGGTGAAGTGCCTTTGGGCGATATTACCCAAATAGCCCCTGATTCTATTCCTGACCACGATATTTTGTTAGCGGGTTTTCCTTGCCAGCCTTTTTCTATCATTGGCAATATGCAGGGTTTTGCAGATACACGCGGAACGCTGTTTTTCAATATAGAAGAAATTTTGCGTGTCAAACAACCTTATGCTTTTTTATTGGAAAACGTTAAACAATTACGTACACACGACTCAGGGCGAACTTTTAAGGTTATTTTAGAAAAATTACAAAACTTAGGTTACTTTGTGCATCACACTATTTTGAACGCCTTAGATTTTGGCTTGCCTCAAAAACGCGAAAGAACGATTATAGTAGGCTTCAAAGAAGATGTGAGTTTTAAATTCCCTAAACCTGTTGCTGTTGGTTTATCTTTAGAGCAGATATTAGAGCCTGAAGAAACTATAGATAAAAAATATTTTGCTTCTCAAGACATCAGAGAAAAACGCCTAAAACGCCTCAAGATTAAGCCATTTTATCCTTCTATTTGGCACGAAAACAAAGGGGGCAATATTTCTGTCTTGCCTTTTTCGTGTGCATTGCGCGCAGGCGGTTCTTACAACTACTTGCTTGTGAATGGCAAACGCAGATTTTCAGAGCGTGAATTATTGCGCTTACAAGGATTTCCCGATTCATTCAAAATAGCAGTGAGTTATACAGCTATGCGCAAGCTAACGGGCAATAGTGTTGCTGTGCCTGTGATGAGAGCAGTAGCGCAAGAAATGATGAAAGCCATACAAGAAAGAAAAATAGTACAAAAATTTCAACAACTAACCCTTTTAGATGCCGTATATGAATATTCAAACTGCTAAAGAAGCTCTCGACAAGGTGATTGACAAATCACGAGTTCATCTGTATAAACCCATACAAATTGCCGAAATTTTGTATAGGGATAGGATTATACAAGATATTACACTTACAGAATTGGAAACATATCGTAACCCATCTAAAAAATGGCGAGATAAAATTTGTGTGCCTTTTCTGGGTAGGACAAGTACCTCATCTGCAAGGTATCAAGACGACCTTTTTAATGAAAATGCTGTGCCACCTGCTACTTTGGCTGTTTTAGGCAAGGAAAACAAGAGCAAAAATGGCATTGTAGAAGCCTACATCTATAAACGTTTTGCAGAACGTTTTTCTCAAATGTCTGTTGCTTTAGACTATTGCACTAAACACAGCCCTCAAACTTTTCAGCTCAATGATTTTTTAGATTTATTTTGGAAAGAAGCAGGTTTGAAGCGTAGCATTGATAAAATCTATGAAATAGTTGTTTACGCGCTATTTTCTGCTTTAGTTGAGGTTTTAGAGCTTACTGTTGAGGTATCATACAATCTAGCTAAAGTAAGTATCTTGCAAGAGTTTGGAGATTTCTCAAGTAATGTCTTGAACTTATCTTCGAATACGCCTCATTTTCAAAGCACAGCGAAAATATACAGAGTCGGAGTAACCAATGCGGCTGATAGAGGAATGGATATGTGGGCAAACTTTGGCTTGGCAATCCAAATCAAACACCTATCATTAAGCGAAGAGGTAGCGGAAAATATTGTAAATACAATAACTGCTGATAGAATCGTGATTGTGTGCAAGGAGGTAGAACAAAAAACGATATTATCATTTCTCAATCAATTAGGATGGAAATCTCGCATACAGAGCATTGTTACTGAAAAAGACCTCGTAAATTGGTATGAAAAGGCTTTGCGAGGCGTATATGCTGAACAAATAGGAAGCAAAGTGTTAGAAATTTTGCAAAATGAAATTCAAGTAGAATTTCCTGCTACAAAAAATGTTGAATTTGATAGCTTTTTCGAAGGAAGAGAATATCACAGATTGCATGATTCTTTTTGGACTGTATAAACCATAAAACGATATGACCAATTTATTTCTTACGCCTCGCCTGAAGCCTATTCTTGAACAGATACGGCAGTTCATGAAAGAGGAGGTTTTACCCTTAGAAGCCAATTTTTTGCACGATTGGAAAGGTACTGCCCAAATCCTCGAAGCCAAACGCGATAAAATTCGTGCTTTGGGATTGTGGGGCTTGCACTTGCCGAAAGATTTGGGCGGTATGGGCTTGACACTCTGCGAATTTGGGCAACTAAGCGAAGTATTAGCCGAGTCGCCTTTGGGACATTATGCCTTTCATGCACAAGCTCCCGACATAGGCAATACCGAACTTTTGCATCATTTTGGAAGCGATTACCAACACAAAACTTTCCTGCACCCACTCGCCGAAGGCAAGATTAGGAGTTGTTTTGCTATGACCGAACCCGAATTTGCAGGCTCAAATCCTGTAAACTTGGCTACCACTGCCGTACTCGAAGGGGACGAATATGTCATCAATGGGCATAAATGGTACACTTCCAGCGCAGATGGGGCTTCGTTTGCTATAGTCATGGCGGTTACCAATCCCGAAAACGCGCCTCACCAACGCGCAAGTATGATTGTAGTGCCTACTGATACCAAAGGCTTCAGCATTGTGCGCAACATAAGCGTCATGGGCGAAGCAGGCGAGGGTTGGCTTAGTCATGCAGAAGTGCGTTTTGAGAATTGCCGAGTGCCGAAAGAAAATTTGATAGGCGAGGCAGGCAAGGGCTTTGCTTTGGCGCAACACCGCCTCGGACCTGGGCGTATTCATCATTGTATGCGCTGGGTGGGCATTTCAGAACGCGCCCTCGATATGATGATTCGTTACGCACTGAAACGCGAACTGAACAAAGGCGAAACGCTTGCTAACCAACAAGTTATACAGCATTGGATAGCAGAAAGCAGGGCAAATATCAATGCCGCAAGGTTGATGGTATTGGACACTGCAAGAAAAATAGATGAACAAGGTGCGCCCGCTACGCGCAATGAAATCTCGGCTATCAAGTTCTTTGTGCCTAAGATTATGCTTGATGTGGTGGATAAGGCGTTGCAAGTGCATGGAGGTTTGGGAATGTCAGACGACACTGTCCTTGCCTTCTGGTACAGACACGAAAGGGCTTCGCGTATTTATGACGGAGCAGACGAAGTACACAAAACGGCTCTTGCCAAACATATTTTGAAGGGATATATGTAAAACCGCGAAAATCCTTGCCTACAGTTCGCAGGCAAGGATTTTATATGTTTTTTCGAAGGTTAGACTATTCTAACCGCCTTGCCTCCGCTCATGTCCTCCCAATATTCGAGCAAATCCTTGCAAAATTCGGTGTTTGCTTCGGCAAAGTAGCAAGTGCGGTGCATTTCTTCGGCAAGCAAAAGCATTGTGCCAAGACCACCATACGCATCAATCACAGTGTCGTGTTCGCGTGTGAGGTTTTGCAAAAGATGTTTCATGTAATCTTTGGTTTTGCTACCGCCTTTCAGGTCGGAGTTGTCTATTTCCCAAAAATCTACCAAACGCGAGTCGATGTTTTTTTGAGAGAAAAGAGCCGTATAAATCCAGCCTCCCATCAATGTTTCGGCACGACTCAGGCGAGCGCACATACTCCAACGGTAGGGAAGTTGCGTAAGGCGTAGAAAATGCTGTAGCTCTTGCACTTCAGGCGTTACGGCTATGACTTCAGCCTTGATAATCATTTTGTCAAAATTCCACGCGCCACTCGCGCCTTGTATGATGCGGGGCGGGTTGAGGTAGGCAAGGGCGCAACGGTCAGGCAAGCGTTTGAAAAAAGCCTCGTCTGCTCCATCACCACAATACAACAAATGTTGCCCAAGTTGCCAAAACTCGCCTGCCTTCACAGTGCGCATTTGGCGTTCTATGCGTTCCTGCTCCTCGCGTTCTTTGGCGTTCTTCTTGTCGCGGAAGTAGGCAGACGTTCTCTCTGCTTCTTCTTGGCTACTGTTGCGTTTTAGCTGGAGCGCGTCCTTGTAGGTTTCG
>RDXI01000126.1 GCA_004292795.1 Bacteroidota bacterium
ATCAGTTTTTGGTTTTTTTAGATATTCCACTTTTTTCAAAAAGTGGAATATCTTTTCTTTATATCTTGCCTTCACTAACTCAAAAACTCCCACGCGCTTTTATATGCCTCGATGCCCTCTACGTAGGCAAGGAAATCTTGATAAAACTTGTGCATACCCAAAGTCGCGCTATCGCCTATCACGACCAACTTTTGTTTGGCGCGGGTAAGGGCAACATTCATACGCCTTGTATCGCCCAAAAAGCCTACTTCGCCTTGTTCGTTGCTTCGCACAAGCGAAATATAAATCACATTACATTCTTGCCCCTGAAAACCATCTACCGAACTTACGCGAATGTGGGGCAGGTAAGGTTGCAAGGCACTGTCTTCTTTTATCAAATCCTCTAAATAGCTTACCTGCGCACTGTAGGGCGAGATAATGCCTATTTTGAAAGTGCTTTCTTGCTTGCCTACCTCTGTTTCTATCAAATGCGTAAGGTGTTTTACCAAAAGCGTAGCTTCTTCTGGATTGTATTTGCTGGTAGATTGTTTCAATGTTTTTTCATCAAAACTACAGCCCGCAGTGTCTATAAATTCTACTACTGCTTGGGGCAGGGCAGGCGAGAGGCTTCGATTCGCCACAGACTCATGCGCCACGAGTTCGCCATGATAAAATTGTTGGTTCGAAAACTCCATGATGTGTGTGTGCATACGATATTGCACCTGAAGCATTTTGGCTGTTTCGGGTTGATGCGCTATCATTTTTTCCATCAAGGTTTTGCCCAAACCTTCTTTAGTGGCTTGTTGCGATTTTACGGTGGGCGGGAGTTGGCAATGGTCACCTGCCAATACAACCCTGTGCGCCTTCGAAATAGGAATCCATGTAGCAGGTTCGAGAGCTTGTGCCGCTTCATCTATAAAAACCGTAGAGAAAACCCTATTTTTCAAATGTTTGTTCGCGCTTCCTACCAAAGTAGCTGTAATTACTTGGGCATTTTGTAGCAAATTCTGCACGATGTATTTTTCAATATTGCCTGCTTCGTCGAGCATCTTGTGGGCTTCTGCAAAAAGAAGTCTGCGCTGTTCGCGTTCATCTTTGCCAAAATTGCGCTTGTATTTGTGCGCCATTTTGCGGAAATCGTCAGCACTTCTGCGCAGTTTTTTCAGTTGTTTGAACTCGGCATGGTTCACGATTTGCGCGTCCATGCTGTAGTCTTGGCTATTTTCATCTATGCGAGCAGGATTGCCTATGCGCAACACTCGCAAGCCCAACGAAGCCAATTTTTGTGTCAATAAATCTACCGCCGTGTTGCTTGGAGCAACGACCAACACCTGTTTTTCGGTTTGCAACGTAACTCGAATAGCCTCTACAAGCGTGGTTGTCTTGCCTGTGCCTGGAGGACCGTGAATGATAGCCACATCTTCGGCAGAAAGAATATTTTGAATGGCTTTGTTTTGCGAAGCATTGAGGCGCGGGTTTTCGAAAAAGTCCACGTGGGTTTTATATTCGGCTTTTTTCTCGCCTGTCAGGATAGCACGTAGGCGAGATAGGGGCAATTTGTCTGCCTTTTTCACATATTCCATCGTGCTTTGCATTTCCTTGTAACTTGCTGTATCAAAGAGCCAATCGATGCCCAAATTGCCGTCATCTATCCAATCAGGCGTTTCACGGGTAGGCAAGGCTATCCGCATATTGTTTCTAAAAAGTGCGACAATCACACCGCCGATAGTCGGATTTTTGCCTTGTGTGGCATTGTGAAAAAGCGACACCGAGTCGCCCACTTGAAAACGGTGCGGTTCGTCTATTTGCGTAGTGCGTTCAATGCTCACGTGCAGTTGCTCGCCTGTCCCAATTTCGATATGCGAAATGTGGATAGGATACCACGTAAAGCCCTGTTTTTTGCGCTCCTGCAAAGGCTTTTCTATTACTTTCTGCTCAAATTGGCGTTGGTCTTCTTGCAGTTCCAAATCCAACAAACGAGCAAGGTCATCGAAGTAGTCCATATTTTTCAATAAAAAAGTATGTTGTAAGCCCTCTTGTGGCGCAAGAGGCACTTACAACATCATATCAGGGTTGGAAATATTATTCGCTTGCCTTCTTTCTATACATATCTGCCTTTATTTCAGCCTCTTGCATAATTTTGTCGGCTTGCCTGTTGGTTTCATTTTCAAGCGATTCCGCCGCGCTGTAGGCTTTTGTGCGGATAGGCAAGGCTACTTTGTCCGCCAACTGTTTGGCTTTCTTGCCTGCCGCTTCCTTGAAGGCGGGTGCTTGGTCGTAGGCTCTTTGATAGGCATCTTCGAGGGCTTTGTTATAGGCTTCGTCAGCTTTGGCGCGGAGTTCGTCAGCACGTTTTTTTGCCTCTGCCTTCATTTGTTCCGTTCTTTCCTGTGCTTCTTTCAGGATAGCCTCCACTTTGGGCGTTACGTCATCAGCCAATTTCTTTTTGATGTCGTCTTTCACCTCTTTTTTCTTTTCGTCTATTTTTTCCTTCGCTTTGTCTTTGATGATGTCCTTTACACCGCCAACTTCTTTTCCATCTGCGCCCACCATTTTATAAGAAGGTTGTAGGTAAGTTCCGCCTACTTTGAGGTTCACTTTTATCTTGTCTGTATCTACGCTTTTTCCGAGCATAGTTGCCACTGCGCCCCTGCCTATCATCGTGAGTTTGTCGGTAGGGAGTTCAGTTTTCAGCAAGAAATCGAGGTCACCTTCTACAGAGTTGCCTCCGCTTACGTTTACTTTGTAATTGTTCGCCACTACATCAAAAGGCTTGTAGGTAACCTTGCCTTCTTTTATCTCGGCACGCACCAATACATCTTTGAGCGAGATTTTTTTGAACTCGTCGAGGCTTATGAAATTGCCCAAACTTTGCGTTACAGGCATATTTTCTGCCACTACTTCGAGCAAGTCCATATTGAACATACCGCTCATGTTTTTATTGAACTTGGGCATCAGTTGTTGGTCGAGTTCGCCACTTACCTTAAACATCGAGTTAAGCTTGCCTACAATGTTTTGCGCCACTTTGCCACCCTTCTCTGTCAAAAAAACTTCCGAAAAATTCTTGAGCATCAAATTGTTGATACCAAAGTCAAAGCTATATTTGGGGCGTAGCATATCCTTCGGGTCATAGCTCAAGGCAGTTTTGAAAGCACCACCTAAGAAATTGAAGGTAATATCTTCGAGGCGGAAAATGCCATTTTTCACAATCGCCAAACCTTTGCCGTTTTGGATTTTGAATTTATCATACAAAATAGTTCCCACAGAGGCATTTATTTTGAAATCCACATTTTCGGGAATAGGCACTACATAACTTGCCGAAGCAGTGGGCGTAAATTCGGTAGAAGCGGGTTTAGGTGTAGCAGTTGCCTTGCTTACTTCTGCCGTAGGAGGTGCGGGAGCAGGCATCCATTCGTTGCTGTCAAAAGTTTTGGACGTAAAGACAATATCGCCCTTCAACACGCCATCGGGTTTGAAAACGTATTCGAGGTATTGGCTAATCTTGCCTGTAGCCGAGAAATCGCTCTTGCCTACAAAACCCTCCATGCTCTCAAGCGTGATGAATTGAGGCGAGAAAGTGGTGTTTGTGTTCGTGATGCGGAACGTTTGGGGCAAATAATCCGCGTGTTTGTAGAAAAAATCGTTCATTTTCACAAAACCCGATGTTTTCAATTTGGGATACTCGCCTTTGGTAACATAAGAAGCCTTGCCTTCTGTGGTGATGTCTGCCTTGATTTTGCCTCGCATTTCTGTTTTTTCCAAAGGGAAAACGTGCATTACTTTCGCAAGGTCGATGCCTCCTTTTACCTTGAAATTGTATTCTGCATCATCAAGATTGCGCACAAAGCCTTTGGCATTAAAGGGTTCTTTGTCTAATACCATATCAAAATTTTCGAGATTGATGTAGGTATCATTAAGCTTGCCTGAACTATTTTTCACATTGGCGATAAAATTCAACGCCTCCAATGCTTCGGGATATTGCGTACTTTTCACGTAGCCATTCAAGAGGCGCATATCCGCATTGGTGCTTGGCATCGAGCCTGTGCTGGCATTGTATGTACCTTTTGCCACCGCATCGAGTTTGTACGTGCCTTTCAAAGTCGTACCCGAAATAGGAAAGACTTTGGTTAATTCTGCCAAATTGATTTGGGCTTTCGCCATTACGTCCATAACCATATTGGTCAAGCCATCAATTTTTGCGCGGGCTTCTATGGGGTTCGAGCCTAAGTCAAGCGTTAGTTTTTTGAGGTTAATGGACGTTTGGTCGATGTTGCCGTTTTTGTTATCTACCAAAAGGGCGCAATTCACATTTTTGACAGGCATTGGCAAGTCAGGATATTGGAACATACCATTCTGCACGTTCAAATCAAGCTGAAAAGCAGGCAATTTCGCGCCGTCATAGCTCGAAAGCCCACGCACAAAACCTTTGAAGTCAAATTTACCATCTGTTTTGAGTTTGTCAAACGTTGCATTGAACATACTCGGCACAAGCGACAACACATTTTTGAACTTCGTTTCGCGTGCTTGATAGCTCAAATCCATTTTGATGCCTTCTTTCACTAATTGCAAGAAACCATCGAAGCCAAAACTAAAATCGTTTACTTTGATAGTGTTGCGTTTGAAGGTGTATTTTTGTTCAGGCAAGTTCATATTCAGCACCATATCCACCGCAAGGTAGCGGTTTTCGATGTAATGACTGCCCGCGTAGGAAAGATTGGTGCGCTTAAATTCTGTGTTGGTATAAAAATCAAAGACTTTTTCGGAAAACGAACCGCTACCTGTGTGGTTCAGCCCATCAACGCGAAAATGCGCCCCTAACGATTTGTCGTCATAGTCAATCAAGCCATTGTCGATTTGCCACCAACGAATCCCCACACGAAATTCTTGGATTTTGTCCTCTTTCTTTTGGGCTGTGTCGGGCTGTGGCTTCACAATGTCCCAATTCGCTTTGCCATTTTTGCGCACTTTGGCAAAGATACGAGGCGAGTCCAAATACACCCCGCGCACTGTGATTTCTTGCCCAAGCAAAACGTTCCAGATATTGAGCGACACACGCAAATTTTTGAACGACACAAGCGTATCGCCTTTGAAGTCGCCCTTGCCTACAATGCTCACGTCCCCTTGCGCCACGCTTAGGTTCGGGAAATTGCGGAAAATGCTCAACTCAAATTTGTCGATGTCGAAGCGAAATTCTGCATCAAGGGCTTTGTCTGCCTCTTTCTCGATGAGTGCTTTGATGTCGTTTTTGAAGAAAAACGGAATTGCCCATGTCAATATGATGATCAATAAAAAAAGCCCTAACAGGCTGTAGCCAATGATTTTGAAGGTTTTTTTTAGAATTTTCATTATAGTTGGTTTTGGAATTTTTTGATGTATTCTTACAACAAGCCTTGCAACACTTGTTGGCGTAGTTCGACTATTTGTTCTTCAGATAAATTTACTGCAACACCTATCTCGTTATTAGGCATAGCCGTATTTTTGATGAGATAAACAGCCGTATATTGCGCTTGTTCCATCTTACCTTTCTCAAGTCCTTTCTCCTCTGCCTTTGTCTTGGCAAAGTCCATTACATTACGGAAGTCGTTGTATTCTTTCCAGCTTTCTTTGTACTTCATGGCTTCTATTGTGGGGTATGCAACATTCGTAGCTCTTTTACTTTTTCTAAGGGTAGGCGAGTCCCTTGGGCTATCATTTCATCAGACAAGGCTGTTTCTTTTATGAAAAAGATGGCATTTTCAATTTGTTCTTGATAGAATTCTGCCCGTACCTCAGCTCTTCCTATCTCTTCAGCTTTTTTCTTGGCAAAGTCCATCACATTGCGATAATCGTTTTCTAATTTCCACAACAAGAACTCTTGAGAAAAATTCATAGCAAATAAAGTTTAGTTTTATATCTATAACAAGCCTTTTGTTACTTTTTGGCGTAGGTCAGCAATTTGTTCTTCAGATAAATTTACTGCAACGCCTATCTCGTTATTAGGCATAGCCGTATTTTTGATAAGGTAAACAGCCGTATATTGCGCTTGTTCCATCTTACCTTTTTCTTCAGCCTTTGTCTTAGCAAAGTCCATTACATTACGGAAGTCGTTGTATTCTTTCCAGCTTTCTTTGTACTTCATGGCTTCTTGTGGGGGGAAATTTTGGATTTCACACTCATAGAATAGTTTTAAAAACACCCTTTCCTGCGCGGGGGCAGGCAAGTTTTTGAGTTCGTGGATATGCTTGAAGAAGTAGAGCCACTTGTCTAACAAGGTTTGTAACTCGCCTTCCGTTTTCAAAAACTTAGGCATTTCGATATACACGAACTTAAGTTTGTCAAAAAAGACCTCTTTCGAGTCCTTTTCTCGCAGTTGCACATGACGAACCACCTCATCAGGGCTTTGTTCATCGAAAACGAAATCCATGATACAAACCGTATAAACGGGCATCAATTCAAACGTCCAGTTGCCTTTTTTGGCTTGTTCTTGGATAGGAAACGTAGCATAAAACACGCTCCTATCTTTGAAAAAGGACTGCTCGGCACGCTGTAGCTCTATGATAAACCGCTCTCCCTTGTCCGTTTTGCAATAAATATCAAAAATAGCCTTGCGGTCTTCGGGAAAATTGCCCAAAAACTCGCCATTCGCAAACTCTACCTCGACAATGGGCGTTATTTCATTTTCCAAAACCGTATTCAAAAAATGAATCAGCAAATCCTTGTTACTTTCTGTACCAAAAATTTTCTTGAACCCAAAATCTGTAAAAAGATTGATGTAAACGCCTATATCTTCCATGTATGTTGCAAATATACACCTAATTTTTAATTTCTGAAAAACCAAAACTGAATAACCGACACCACCAACACCATCACCAAAATACGGTACGTCCACACTTCGGCTTGGCTATTTTTGAGCGTAAATCTCGCGCCTATGTACGCGCCTATGCTCTGCCCAACTGCCGTAAACAAGCCCCAAAACCAATTTACTTGTCCACTCCAAACAAAAATAAGCAACACAGGCAAGGAGTATGCCACCAAAATCAACAATTTGAGTGCATTGGCATCTTTCGTGCTGTAGCCCGCGCCCAACACAAGCGAAGCCAACAAAAAAATGCCTACGCCTCCTTGCAAAAAACCGCCATAAAAACCCGTTGCCAACATAGCCAACACCGTGAGCCACGAAATTTTGAGGTGCGGATTTGTTTCGGGCTTCAGCCAACGTTCAGGCTTGAAAGCCACCACGCCCAACATCAAAAAAAGCAAAATGCCAATGCAAAACTCCAGCGTTTTAGGCGAGATTTGCGTAGCTGTCCAAGCTCCTGCTATCGCCCCAAGTAGGCAAGGCAAAATAACGCGCCAAGCATAAGGCGGATAATCTGCCCGCTTCTTCTTCGCAAAAAACGTGATTGCACCCGTTAAAGATTGAAAAAAAACTGCCACGCGGTTCGTGCCATTGGCTATGTGGGCAGGCAAGCCAAACGTTATCAACAACGGAATCATCACGAGGCTACCACTTCCCACAAGCGTATTGATGAAGCCAATCACAATGCAAACCAAAAAAATCAAAAAATATTCCAAAGCTATTGAGGGGTATGTTCGCGCCAAAATTACGAAGCATTTTTGCAACTATAGCTTTTTTGTAGAAAAAGCTATCTAATAAAAGTCTGTAGCGCACCCTTTCTAGGGTGCAGGACAATGATTGCTAACAAAAGCCTGTAGCGCACCCTTTCTAGGGTGCGAAATAATGATTGCTATGAACACACCCTAGAAAGAATGTGCTACAAACCTTCTTCTGCCAACATTTGTAAGCGTTGTACGAACCTGAAATCAGTTTTATCTTGCATAAATTCTTGTTTCAGTTGATTGTAAATGAATTGGTCTTTACACCCTTTCAGCAGTTTGAAAACCTCGAAATAATTGCCTTTGTTGATGAGTGTTTGTATATCGTCTTTGCCTCCAAAAACCTCCTTGCTTTGAGGAATGAAAATAGCGTATTTGTCGCTATCAACTCTATTTTTCAATTCTTCTATAGGCACAAAGTCCACACCGTTTAGGCTCACGCTCTCGGCTATGCCTGTGATGTCCTTCGAAATATCCGCTAAAGTGTTGCGGATTTTGTCCAAAATGGGTTTATCTTTTTCTTCTTTGATGCGAATGAGCAGTTTATTTTCCTTCGGCAATGCCTGTACCCACGCCTCGTCTCCCTGTGCCTCGACCAAGATTTGATGCTTGCGGAGGTTGTCGCGGAGGGCATAATCCGCAGTGCGCAAAATAAACTCCTGCATCACGGACTCGTGCAGGAAAGGGTGCGACAACGCCACCCAATAGCCCTCGCCTTGCCTGTAGAGCTTGCCTACATTCGGTACATCAGTATCAGGCAGAAGCTGTGGCGCGATATATTCTCTTTGCGCAAGTGGCACTCTCTCCCTTCTCTCTCCTCTCTCCTCCCATTTCTCGCTTATCTCCATACAAATCCGACACGAAACCATAAACGACACAAACAGTTCTTGCTCCTCTGCTTTGTAGCTTGCCTGCCAAACGTCTATAAGGTCTTGCCCCTTGAAAAAGCCATATCGTTGGAGGCGTTGGAAAAGTCCTTGCCTGTCAAACAGCGTATAGACTGCCGAGATAGCCCATTGTTGGTCGAGAATGATTTGGTCGTGAAAAAGTCCTTGCCTGTAGAAAAACGCCCCTGTGTCGTGTAGGTAAGACTGCACTGTGCCTATAGACTCGGTAGGCAAGCCTGCCGTTTGGCACAAATCCGCGAAGGCAGGCAAGGAAAGCATCTTTTCGCCCTTACTTTGCAGGGCTTGGATAGCCACCTGCACGCGCCACCACGAAGCAGGCAAGTCCACACACGCGCCTTGTATTTGTTCCTCCAACACACATTCTA
The DNA here is from genome assembly GCA_004292795.1 of Bacteroidota bacterium. Taxonomy (GTDB): domain Bacteria; phylum Bacteroidota; class Bacteroidia; order Cytophagales; family Microscillaceae; genus RDXI01. Next base: position 8,849 of record RDXI01000126.1, read on the forward strand.
TCTGGAAACGCAAGTTTTTGAAACCATTTTGCGGTTCTGCATCAAGGGCAGAGTCCACCGATACATACTGCGCTACGGGATAGCCCTTTGCCTCTATGGTGTTTTGCGAAGGAGGCAAACGCTTTTTGTGCAGGGCGGTTTTGGTCTGCACCACGATAGCGGGACTGCCCTTGCCCAAGGTCTGCACATAGTCGAGCCAATCGAGCAGGGAAAGATTTTGATACGCCACTTCCTCGCCTGTAGGCAAGACTTCCGTTTGTGTGTCGGTTTGTTCCGTTTCCCAATCCCACACCACCAAAAAGACCGCCTTCGTTTGCATAAACAAGCGGTGTGTGCTGTGGTAGATGTCCTGCCCGCCAAAGTCCCACACATTCAACTGCACGTGGTCGAGTCCCATCTTGCCTGCCAACTCAGGCAAGAAATGCGCCCGCATGGTGATGGCGTGGGTAGAGGGTTCATCGGGGTTATGCGTATTGTCTAACCACCGCTTCAGCAGGCAAGTCTTGCCTACGCGCCCATTGCCCACCACCACGACCTTCGACTGATACACCCGCACCTTGCCTGCCTCGAGGTCTTCGAAATAACGGCGGACTGATTCTAAACAATTCCATTTATTAAAAATTTCAGGAGGAATGTTTTGAATGGGATTGCCCCACAAAGACAATGTTTTTAATTGGGGAAAATTAGACAAAAAAGCAAAAGAAATATCGTGGATTTGATTGGAGCTAAGTTCTAAAGCATTCAAACTCGTTAAGCCCGCCAAAAAGGAAATATCGTGGATTTGATTGTTGCTAAGGTATAAAGAAGTCAAACCCGTTAAGCCCAACAAAGAGGAAATATCTTGGATTTGATTATTGTTAAGGTCTAAAGAAGTCAAACCCGTTAAGTCCGCCAAAAAGGAAATATCGTGGATTTGATTGTTCCTAAGCTCTAAAGAAGTCAAACCAGTTAAGCCCGCCAAAAAGGAAATATCGTGGATTTGATTGTTCTGAAGGTCTAAAGAAGTCAAACCCGTTAAGCCCGCCAAAAAGGAAATATCGTGGATTTGATTGTAGCTTAGTTTTAAATAAGCCAAGCTCGTTAAGCCCGACAAAAAAGAAATATCATGGATTTTCTGCCCTGGTAAATGTAATGCTTGTAGGTTTGGAGGCAAGCAAGATGGTAGGTAGGCAAGTTTATTTTCTGCCCCTTTATTTTGGCTGTATATTATATCACGTTGCTTCTTATCCTGCCAAAAAAACAAAAAATTAAACTCCTCCACCCAAACAAACTCCTTGAGTTGTTCGAGTTCGGGTTCGTGTCCTGTTAGTCCGAGGTTGCC
>RDXI01000127.1 GCA_004292795.1 Bacteroidota bacterium
ATTTTGTAAAACGTCTGTATCGAGTTGGTTGGCTATGTATTTTTGTGCCTCGCCTGCACTTTGTCGGTAGGCAATGAGCGACAAGAGCCAATTTTTGAGGCTTCCTTGATTTTGTTTGAGGTTTTGGGCAACCGCCTTTGTTACTGAAACAAGGTTCGCGCTTTCGTCTATGTTGTTCTCGTCTTGCAAGCCCAATTTTTGGGTAAGGGCTTCAGGCATTTGCCAAAAAACGCGGTCATCGGGGTTGTTGTGGTCAAACAAAGCAAGGTACTTGAAACTTTCGGGTATGCCTTGCTCCTTCAGTATCTCGCCTACCACAGGCAAGTATAGGTCGGCTTGTGCAAGCGTTTGGCTATAAGTGGCATCATCACCGCGTAGTTCTTGCATTTTGGCTTGCACCAAAGGGCGCAAAGGGGCGGGAATGGCAATGCGCACACCTCCCAAATCCAACTCGGCAGGCACTACTTGGGCGCGGGTAGGCAAGGACAACGCCACAAAAAGCAGGCAAGACGCACACAAACGCAAAAAAAACTTACACAACATAGCAAATAAAAGAAAGATAAACCAAAATTGAAACGCTAAAAATACGTTTTATTTTTGTCTTTGTGTTGGATTTAGCATTTTTTTTGTTTTTTTTACAAATAAAACTTACAAACGTTGTACTAATTGCAAAAGATACGCTAATTTTATGCGTTTATTTGAAAAGCCTCCAACAATCCTTTCCTGAATATGTCCATCAATTACCTACAGGAAATACGCAACCTTGCCCACGTGCAAAGTCCTGTCATAGAACACAATAACGCTGTAAATCAAGAGGTTATCCTCAAAATCTTGAACGACCTTGAAAGCAAAATGGACGGGTTTGGCGAAAGCCTCAAGATTACACGCAAAGCCTTCAACATCATTACCGAAGGCTTACAGAACATTGTGCGCTATGGCGACAAAGACGTGGCGAAAGAAACCTTGCCTATTTTCATTTATGACCGACAATCTGACAGATATTTGCTCGTGTTTGGCAACTTGGTAAGCCACGCGAAAATGCCTTTCCTGCAAAAGAGATTAGACGAACTCAATGCACAAGACTCGTATGGTATTCAAGAAATGTACAAACAAGTTATCAAGAACAACAAAAATCGAGGTGCAGATGACGAAAAAGACCGCAACAGTGCGGGCTTAGGCTTCTTGGAAATGGCGCGTAAGTCCGAACAAAAATTTATCTATAAGTTTTACCCCTTCGATACGCACAATAGCTATTTTGGCTTAGTCGTAACGATTATGACCAAAAGCGAATAAGGCGAAAAGAGGCAAAAAGTAGTAAGAGTGTGTAATTGTGTGTATATTTGCACCCGTTTGAGGCGTGGCTATGTACTTTCCTTCCACCCTTCTACTGCTCCACCCTTCTACCCTTTTTTTCTACCGTTATGCGCCACCTCTTAGGTATCAAAGAACTATCCGCCGAACAGATAGAGATGTTGTTGAATACTGCCACAAACTTCAAGGAGGTCATCAACCGCCCTATCAAAAAAGTGCCTTCTTTGCGCGATATTACTATAGCTAATGTTTTTTTTGAAAACTCTACACGCACACGCCTGTCCTTCGAATTAGCCGAGAAACGCCTCTCGGCTGATACGCTCAACTTCGCGGCTTCGAACAGCTCTGTGAAAAAGGGCGAAACGCTTTTGGACACTGTGGAGAACATATTGGCTATGAAGGTCGATATGGTTGTGATACGGCACGCAAGCGTGGGCGTTCCGCACTTTTTGGCAAAGCGTGTGAAGGCGAATATCATCAATGCGGGAGATGGCACACATGAACACCCCACGCAAGCCTTGCTTGATGCCTTTTCGGTACGAGAGCGTTTGGGTGAGATAGCAGGCAAGCGCATTGCTATCATTGGCGATATTTTGCACTCTCGCGTGGGTATGTCGGATATTTTTTTATTCCAAAAAATGGGCGCGGAAGTGATGGTATGCGGTCCCAGCACGCTTATTCCGAAACACATAGATGCGTTGGGCGTGAAAGTGTCGCACAATGTCCGCGAAGCCCTCGAATGGTGTGATGTGGCAAATGTATTGCGCATACAACTCGAGAGGCAACAAATCAAATATTTTCCTTCCCTGCGTGAGTATTCGCTTTATTTTGGCATCAACAAAGCTATGCTCGACAGCCTTTCCAAGCCTATCGTCATCATGCACCCTGGACCTATCAATCGTGGCATAGAACTTTCGAGTGATGCGGCGGATAGCGAACATTCTATTATCTTAGACCAAGTAGAGAATGGTGTGGCGGTTCGTATGGCAGTGCTGTATCATTTGGCGGAAAATAGGTAGTTTGTGGCAACGCCTCGAAGTGCATAATGCCTTGCCTACTGCCTATTTTCTTGGCTACTGTGGAATAGTGCCAAATTACGCTATAGAGCTTGCCTGCAAAATCTTGTGGGTTTTTGTATAGCTTTGGTAGTTCATCAAAAGTAAATGCCTCGCCTACAAAAGTAAAATCTTCTCGTAAATCGAGCTTAAGCCCTATAATATCTATAAAATCGCACATTCCTAAGTATTCGATGCCTTGACGCTTGCAATAGCGCACAAGTGGATACATAGTGCGTATATCATTCCAAAAGCCCCAATCTTGGCGTATAGGTCGCACAAATTTGATAGCCAATAAAGGATAATTACGCGCCTTGCCTACCAATACAAAATCGGCTAATTCGCTTACACGCTTCTTGCCTACACGCCTACAAACGATATATGCATCAAGTTCTCGAAATGCTAAAATTTCATTGAACAAGGTGTGCAGGTAGGTAAGGGCTTTTTGGGAAATGGGTTGAAGCGTAGATGCTACATTCATAACTAAGCATTACTCTAAAAGTGCTTTGATTTGGTCATAATAATCAAATTTAAGTTCAAAAACATCTTGCGTAAACAAAGATTTAAACGTTCCAGCATAATTGTAGGTGTCTGAACCTGCATCGTAATAGGTAGCAAAAACGCCTTCAACTTTACAAACTAAATCGTTGTAAAGTACTAAGTCCCACTTTTCAAGCTCGGACGTATGTACGCTTTGCCACTGATGATTCTTGATAAAATCATCATTCAAAGATTGAAGCCTTCGTAAAACTAACTCATTTTCAAGGGTTTCTAATTCCTTTTCTTTTTCGCTTGTGTTCGAGCCAAACCTTCTTGATAATCCAATGTCTTGGCGTAATTTTATAACACACTCTTTTTCATAATTACTTATTTTCATATATATTTTGTTTTTAATACTAAAAATAAATTTTAAAGTGCATATAACAAAAGACTGTAGCGCACCCTTTCTAGGGTGCGGGGTGTCGATTGTTATGAACACACCCTAGAAAGGGTGTGCTACAGGGGCGCAAGTTAAGAATTATTTTAGTATAAGATTGCAGAAAATTTGTAGCACAGGCATCTTGCCTGTCGCGTTATCCAAACCTACAGGCAAGATGCCTGTGCTACAAACAAATCAAAACAACTTCCCTTGGTCTTTGCGTTGGATTTCATCAAGGTCGAAGTCGGTTTGAAAGGTGTTTTGCCAAAATCTATGTAAAAGTCTTTCTTGTAAGGCTTTTTGCGAGGTAATTTTTTGAACGATTTTCTTGAGTTGTCGCGCAAATTCTTGGTTTTCTTTGGCTACAAGGCTTGCCTCCTGTATTTTCTCTTCTATGTCCACCAAATATGTTTCCTCTAAATTTTCGTTGTTGCGTTTGATTTTTTCAGATTTTGATTGTGTACTATCCGACTTGTTGAGGCGTGTGCCAATAATTTCTATCAAAGAGGCATATACTTTCTTGAGAGCTTCATCTCGACTGATGACATCATCATAGCCCATCATTTCCAATATTTTACTGTCCAATTCATAGCGAAAAGGCTTTACTTTTGTGAGGTCTATTTGAGAACTGTCGCGTGTACCGAGTTCCTCAAAAATAGATTGTGGCGTTTCGGTAGTCATTTTTTGAAACAAGGCATCAATATCAGGCTGAAAATGTTGGATAGTCGCATCATCAAAGAAAATCGGTAATTCTGCTAATTGATATACGTCCAATTCCTTTATGGTCAGGTCACCCGTCATTTCACGCCCTGTATTTTCAATGAACAGTCTTGCTATCAATGAATTGAGGAATAAACCTAAAAACTCTTTGGATACTTTTCTGCAAAAGATTTCGTACAGATTTTTATTTACTTGGTATTTTCCATTGACCACAATGCGGTGTATCTCGCCCAAACGCGCTGTATAGGCGATGTCGCAAATATCTTTGGTGTTCAAATCCCACCATGCAGGACGCGAGGCGCAAGTAGGTTTTTGAGAAACCACCGTCATTTTGTTAGAGCCTTTGTCTTTGAAAGGTGTTTCTTCGCCATATAGGATATAACGCCAAGCGTGTAAATGATGCCAATTCATTTCCATTCGATATTGGGCTATGTCATAATATCGATGCGGTTTGATAGGCTGTGTTTTCAAATATTTCTCTATTTGGTTTACAAAAAGTCCCACATCTTTTATCTCGCCTTCTTTTACTACATAGCCCTGCACATCTTTGGCAGAAAGAATAACGGGCTGTAGCAAGCTCTTTTCAACAAACCACCAATCGCCATATTTCGTTTCAAAAACAGCAAGGTTGTATCTGTCCATTATTTCATTGAGGGCTTCATCACGATACACACGCACAATGTTGCGGATAGGCGGGTTCTTGCCTACCGCTATTTCAGCAGAAGCTTGCGCGGTAACGTCTGTACCATAAAAATAATCGTTGCAACCCGTTTTGATGCCAAAACGTACATCAGCTACAGTTTGCAATTCGACAAAATTCTTGCCTCCCCTGCGCAAAAGCTCAAAATAAATGTCGTGTCCTTTCAAAAATTTACCCCACTTGTGGTCTTGCAAAACGATTTTTTGAGGAACAACATTGACTTTGAACGAAGGCATCACAGCCGTAGGGGAGGCAAGGAGGTATTCCACAAATTTGTCAGCATTTTTGTATTCTTTCAAAATTTCCCCTATTTTTTGGTATAAATACACGAACCGCACTTCGTTTGCGTGTCTTTTTTTCTCGTTTTTTTGCTTTCTGGCTATAACTATAGAGGTATTGACCGAAGCGGCAGGGAAGAACCGCTCCTTCTGTGATGTTACTACGGCTATAATTTCAAAATTATTGCACAAAAAGGCTTGTAGCTCTGTGCCAAATTCAGCATCTAACCACGAATCGGATACCAAAAATGCCAATATGCCACCATCTTTCAGGAAAGTTGCCGAATGATAGAAGAAATAGCCATAAATAGAAGTGCGTGCTGAAGCCTCAAAGCCCCAATAGTTTTTGACTACATTTTGTATCTCTTTTTTAGTTTTTGTGCCTTGCATACTGCCTATATCTTCCTGCCTTGTGTAAGGAGGATTGCCAATGATAGCATCAAATTTGGGTAACATTTGTTTGACTTTCTTTACTTCTGTCCCTTTCTTTTGGTCGAAAAGCTCACGCTGATTTTCTAACATACTAAAAAAATCTTTTTTGGTAATGCGTGGATAGGAGGGCGTGGTGGGGTGTCGGATAGCCAAGTTCAGCATAGCCAAATAAGCAGGATAGCTGGCAATATCATTGCCATAAATCTCTTCTATGAGTTGCAAATGGATTTTTTTGCTCAAATTGGCTTTGCGTTGATATGCCCGAATCAAAAAGTACCCGAACCACACGAAGGGTCAAACACTTTTTCGTTGCCGTCTTGGATAGCGAAGGCAAGCATAAAGTCTATCACGTCAGGCGGAGTAAAGTATTGTCCCAACTTGTGCCTCTCATTAGGACGAATCAAGTTTTCAAAAATCCTGCCTATGATGTCATAAGGGGCAATGCTAAAATCATACACTTGTATCGAGTCCAATATCTCCCGAATGATTAGCACGATGTCATCAGCCACAAAAGGAATTTCAAAAATAACATCATTCGCAGTGCCTATCAAGATTTCAAAATTGCCTGAAGCCGTTTTGAACGTTTCGAAAAAGTCCCAAATCTTCTCCTTCAAAGCACTCGCTGTAGTGAGGTCTTCAGGAATTTGCAAAGGCGCAAGAATAGAATAGCTTTTTTTGTCGTAATAATTTTTGTAAAAAACCAATTTTGAAACCAGCACCAACAACGCAATAAATGTGATGTTTTCGAACTCATCATACGAGGTAGGAATATTCCAACCTTGGTCTTGCGTGTATTTTTGTACACGATTCTTAAAATTAGTATTATCAAAGTACAGTTTTTCTACTTGTACGGAAATGTCTTTCAAATAACTTTCAATCAGCTTCTCTATGCGATAGATAAAAATTTCGTCAATAGGCAAGCTCTTGATTCTGAGCGAGTCAAGCAATTCTATAGCTCTATCCAAATAATAATTCGCGATTTCCTTCAGTTTTTTCAGGTACGTTTCTTTTTGGATAAAAGCCACATAGTCAGCTTGCATGAGTTTGATTTCCTCAAGCGTAAAACCTGCATCGCCAAGCATAGGGCTTTCTGCTGTGAGGTCTTGCGTATCCAATAGCGTAACATTCAAAAAATTGCACATACCAAAATAGCGCGTTTGCAATTTTTCGGCACGCGCTTTTTCGCGTTCTTGCAAGGCTTTGTTATAGACATTGCGCCCGTCAGGTGCTGTCGGGTCTTTCAGTTCTATGTGGAATATATGGCTTCCTGATACTGTTTTCAGCAAAATATCCGCCCTTGATGCCTCTTGTTCGGGGTAAGGGGCAATTCTTTTTTGAAGTCCACGCTCTTTGATGCACTCCGTTAGGAGTGTGTTGAGTGTGCCTTGCAGTTGTCGATCTATTCGCATAATCGATAAGATTTGTTGCAAATATAGTTTTTTATAGAAAAAACTATGCAAAAAACTATAAGAATAGTTTTTTATAGAAAAAAGCTATGCAAAAAACTATAAGAATAGTTTTATAAAAAGCACTACCGTGGTTTGTGTCCCACAAACCACTTGCAGAATAGGCAGTACTGCGTGGAGTTGTTTGTGGGACACAAACAACGGCTAAAAAAAGCTACACAAAAAAGCCCAAACAAAAAAGCGAAAACATTGGTTATAACCCCTAAAAACCAACGTTTGCACTGCCAAAAGCCCGTTTCACAAAAAAATAGTCGGCACGCATAATATTTTTCTCGAAAAAATTTGGAAATATGAAATCCACTCTCTAATTTTACAGAAAAATACTCTGTATGCAGAGCATTTTTGAGTGAATGAGTGGGGCGTGTATGCGTGAATACTTGTTTTTACCCGCCTCCCTCATTCGCTCCCTTACCCATTCACTCATTCAATCATTCATATCGATATGCCTAAGCAATATTTCAGTTTGCGCAACCTCAAGTTTACCTTCCAAGAAGTACACAATGCGCAAGAAGTTACCAAGCACCCTCATTTCGCGCATCTTGACGCGGAGGCAATGGACATGATTATCGACTCGGCTGTGCAGATAGCCGACAACATCTTAGCCCCTTGTGCTGTAGAAATGGACAGACAACACATGGCGCATTTTCATGATGGCAAAGTTACGGTTCACCCTTCAGTGAAAAAATACATCAAAGCCATAGGCGAGTCAGGCTTATTGGCAGGTCGCGCCCCTCTTGAAGATGGCGGTTCGCAATTACCCGAAATGTTGGGCGCGTCTATAGCGTTTATTATGGGAGCGGCAAACAACGCTATCACGGCTTACGCAGGTTTGACAGAAGGCTCGGCTAATTTGATACGTACTTTTGGTAGCAAGACCTTGAAAGACACTTACCTACCCAAAATGTATGGGGGAGATTGGCAGGGTACAATGTGCCTCACTGAACCTCAAGCAGGAAGTTCTTTGCACTACATTACCTCTTCTGCCTCTCCTACAGGCGAGGAAGGCAAGTATAAAATCAAAGGACAGAAAATATACATCACCGCAGGCGAGCATGACCAAACGGACAACATCATTCACTTGTATCTGGCAAGGATTGATGGTGCGCCCGCAGGTACAAAAGGTATTTCGCTTTTTGTAGTACCTAAATTGCGCCCTGAAAATGGACAACTTGTGCCTAATGATGTAAAAACCATTGGTATTTTCCACAAAATGGGACAGAAAGGTTGCCCTGCAGTACATATCGAGGCGGGCAACAATGATGAGTGTTTTGGTTGGTTGGTAGGCGAGCCTCACAAAGGTTTGAGCTATATGTTCCAAATGATGAACGAAGCACGTTTGGGCGTAGGTACTACAGGTGCATGCATTGCTACAACAGCCTATTACGCGGCACTTGAGTATGCCCATGAGCGTCCACAAGGGCAATCTTTGAACATCAAAGGACAAGACCCCAACGCGCCTCAAACGCTCATTATCAATCACCCTGATGTGAAGCGTATGCTATTGTTCCAAAAAGCCATTAGTGAAGGTTCGCTTTCGCTTGTGATGCAAGGCTCGCAATATGCAGACAAAATACATACGTCTGAAGGCGAGGAGAAAGAAAAATACCAACTTTTGCTCGACTTCCTTACGCCTATCATCAAAACCTTCCCTACTGAAATGGGGCAACAATCTGTAAGCTCCAGCTTGCAAGTGTTTGGTGGTGGTGGCTTCTGCGAAGATTTCCCTTTGGAAAAATTGTACCGCGATATCCGCATCACGACCATTTACGAAGGCACAACGGGCATTCAGTCTTTGGCACTTTTGGGCAGAAACATCACAATGAAGAACGGCAAAGCGGCAATGTTGCTTTTCCAAGAAATCATGAAGGACATCGAAGCCTCTAAAACACATGAGGATTTGAAAAAATATGCCAACGCACTTTCTGCTAAATTGGGCGAGCTACAAAAAGTTACGCAACATTTGGTAGGCTTTGCAATGAAGGGCGAAGTAGAGCGTTTCTTGGCAGATGCTACGTTGTATATGGAGTTTTTTGGTATTGTAGTGGTGGCGTGGCAATGGCTCAAACAAGCGACAGTAGCCAAGACAGCCCTCATTACCAAAAGCTTGGAAGGCGAAGAATTGCGTTTCTATGAAAGCAAAGTACATACAATGCGTTACTATTTTGCATACGAGATACCCAAAACGCAAGGCTTAGCGACTCGCCTACTAGATGACGAGCTACTCACCATCTCTGTAGAGAATGAAATATTAGTATAAAATAAAAAACTACCTAATGACTTCATTAGGTAGTTTTTTTTTCAAATGAATTATTATATTTGCAAAAAAATATAGTCTTTCTTACTTCCTTATTATTATGAATGTTTACAATACTCATTTTGCGAATATTGACTTTTTTGAGGAAAAAAGTCTTATGGTTCATACTTGGCGTTCCTCCTCTTCTTTTCTGAACGAAGATTATTACAAGGAAGAGCTGACAAATCTTTATAATGAGTTTATAAAGTACCGCCCTTCTAAGATGCTCTATGATGATAGAACACTAATCTATAGAATTAGTCCTGATTTGCAACATTGGACGAATGAGAATGTTACTGCTAAAATGGTAGCACAAGGGTTTGAAAAAATCGCGGTAGTAATGTCGCCCGATATTTTCGCCCTTGTAGCGGTAGAGTCTATGGTGGAGGAAGAACATAAGCTTGCTACTGCCACGCGCTTCTTTTCTGATATGCAAGAGGCGAAAACATGGCTTGGTGTATCTTAGGATACTGCGAATGTAGTTTTTTTGATGCTAAAAGCATCTATGTTTTTTCATTTAGTACAATTTTGAAAACCAATACAGGAATCCTATCATCGCTAAAAGGCTTACTACCATAAAAATATAGACTTGATTCCAAGTATTGAAGAAGGGAGGCATTTCATTTTTTTCCATATATTGAAAGCGGTGGGAAGAGGATTATTATGGTTGTAAACTTGCTAATCTTTCGAACAAAGCGCGTTCTTCGGGGGTAAGTTTGGGTGGGATTATTACATACACTTTTACATAAAGGTCGCCTACTTCCTCTGGTTTGTCAAAAACAGGCATACCAGCCCCTTTTAGGCGGAAGGTGTGTCCATTGGGCGTGCAGGGTGGGATATGGATAACGGTAGTTTCTTTCAACGTTTTCACTTCTACCTTGCCTCCCAATAC
>RDXI01000422.1 GCA_004292795.1 Bacteroidota bacterium
GCTTTGATAAACTTCAGCGCGGGGTCACCTTGCAAGAGCATTTGTTGCCCTGTACTCAATTCATCAAAACGGCTGGCGTCAATGCCTATCAAACCGCGTTTCATCACATCACCAATGGCGCGTCCTATCAGGGCAGGTTCGCGGAACATAGCATCATAAAATCTCGAAGAATAATCTGCCAAGATGTTTGAATATCCAAAATAAGTATGCCCTACAAACGCCAACGCACCTCTATCTCTTGTATAAAGCCAATCACGCGCAAGCGTGGGGCGTTCATTGGAAGGACTGTCATAAAATATCCCGCCCAAGTTACAGCCATTCACAAGCATCAAAGGGTATTTGCCTTTGTTGTTGTAGCCTTGAATATTGTCAGAACAAAAGCCTATCTCGAGGTCTGTGTTAGTCAAGTTGGAGTGTCCAAAGAACGTCATCAAGCTAATGCCTTGATTTACTTGCTCAGACATATTGATAATTTCTGTAATGCCTGTAGTGCGTTTGTTAGTAGTGCGTACATACGCTCCCACATATTGCCCTTCAGCCTTTATTTTAAGCTGGTTCATGCGTTGGCTGAAAGCCGTTTGTTCGCTTTCATAACGCCCTCCTACAAGGTGAATAACGTTTTTGTGCCAAAGTTGATGAGGCACGCCTTCGTGTTCTTTTACCTTATCCAAATAGTTCAAGACTTCTTGAGGGCTTTTCACGCCTATCCTGCCCACAGGGATGGCAGGCTCTGCGCCACCTTGTCCATCTATTTTCTCCACCATAAACACATCAGAGGGAGGGAAGCTCATCACAGGCACAAGGTTGTTGGTTTGGTCTACAGGTCTTTTGCGGAAACTAAGCTCACCGCTATACTCATCAGGAAAAGTCATACCCAAGCCCATGATGAACATATATTTTACATTGCCATTGCGCACTAACCATGTAACAAAATTGCGGATTGCCAAAGGCGTTTTTTCACCATAATTGAATTGGTTGTAAAGCATATCCATATTGGCAATGAAAGGCTTGTGGCTACCACCCTGAAAAGAAGCACGATAATCTGCGTATGCTTGTACGATGTCTGCATACCCACCCGCAGGTTTTCGAATTTTGGGGTGTGTAATGATGAGATAATCAAAAGTAGCAGGATTTATATTTTGAAAAGTAACACTTTCCAAACCTATAGGCGACAAGCGTTGCCCTACATCTATCAAGAGTTGCCTAGATATTTGTGTATTGGAAATATTCGCATAAAGCTTGCCTGCCTGCAAGGTTGTTTTAAATTCTCGTTCAATACCCACCTCTGTCAAGTCATAGACTTTGGCATTGGCAGGAGGCGTAGCCCAAGCTACATAAGAAATACTTTGTGGGTTTTCAGGCAAGGATAGCACATAAGCATTCGTAGGGTTGAGTGAGAGCGTTTGCGGATATTCTAATTCCACATGACCTATCACAAAATTTCCCTTTATTGCTCTAAATTCAAAAAAAACTTCGCTACCCGTAAGATAATTAAAAGGTATGGTAAGTTCCAAATTTTGAGTATAGTTGAATTGCGTAGCAACATTATTGGCAAGTGCTACCAAATTGGTCGCAGATGTTCCTATGCGCACATTGAACAAGCCTTCTGAGGTATTGGCTAAGCCCACTGCCACATTAGAAGCACCCGCCAAGGTTACTTTTAGCTTTGCTTTTGCATTGGGGCTTGCGGTGTGTACTTGGCTAACAGGAAGTGAAAAAACTAGATGGTTTTCATCTTCATTGTTCACACCATAATATATTCTACTCGACCAACCCTCGCC
>RDXI01000002.1 GCA_004292795.1 Bacteroidota bacterium
GGCAAGATAGCGTTGATAGTATTTGTTTTCGTGAATTTGCGCCATTGCTTCCTCGATAGTGCCGTTTACTTTGAACTCAAAAATGAAAATGCCATCTGCTGTTTCCACTACCGCGTCTATCCTGCCTTCGCTTACGCTTGGTTCTGCCTGTGCATAATAGCCCAAGAGTCGGAAGGTGAGGAAAATAATGGCGTGATAGTATTTTTCTTGTTTGGTATCAAATATTTCGTAAGGAATTTCGCCCAACATGGCGTTTAATAGTTTCATCAGTTGTTTGAAGTCGCGTTTGCCCAAAGCCCGAAACATATCGCGCACCATAGGCTTCACAATGTTGATATGGCTAAATTCACTCAACAAATATTGTAGCATCGAGTCGCGCACTTCTTGGTTCGGGTAGGTAAGCGTACAAATATCGTCATCTTGCGCCTTGATAGTGAGGTAACCTGTTTGAAAAAGCAAGGTAATGTCATCAAGAGCCTCAAGGCGAAAATTCATCAACAAACTGCGCGGTGCTTCTATGTCTTCTACGTTGTAATGGAAATTCTCGCTCATCATATCAATCAAAAACGTGGGTGTGCCTGTTTCGAACCAATAGTTTTCAAATTCCTTGTTTTGCAAAAACTTCAGTACCGAAGTAGGGTTATAGACTTTATCCTTGCCTCTGTTCCACGAATAGCCGTTGTACCAAAGGCGCATTTTGGCAAAACATTGTTCGTAGGTAAGCTCTTGATAGTCAGCTACTTTTTGTATGCTATTGTGAAAATAATGTTCTATTTCTTCTTCTGTATAACCCAACAACTTTGCATAATTAGCCCCTGTAGTAATGTCTTCCAAATGGTTCAAATCTGAAAAAATAGATACTTTGCTGAACTTCGAAACGCCTGTGATGAAAATGAAACGCAAATATTTGTCTAAGTCTTTCAAGGGCGAATAAAATTGGCGCATCAATTCGCGGTTTTCTTGGGCAGTGGCTATTTGGTCTTTGCGCAAAAACTCTGTAATAGGTTTGTCGTATTCATCTACCAAAACCACAACACCCTTGCCATGCTTTTTGTGCAAGGCTATGATGAGTTCGCGCATTTTTTCAGAAATACCCTTAGCTTTCAACGATATGGCGTGTATTTCCGCTTGTTCTTGTATGTGATTGTGCAAATAAGTTTCAAAACCGATAGAATGAAAGTCTGATTGTATGAAACTAAAATGCAATACGGGACTCGCCTCCCATGTGATTTTATTGTGTATCCACAAGCCCTCGAAAAGGTCTTGCCTACCCTCAAAAAGATATTTCAGGGTGCTAAGCAACAAGGATTTGCCAAACCTGCGCGGGTGTGAAAGAAAATAGCATTTACCTTGAATAAGTTGGTAAATAAGTTCAGTTTTATCAACATAGACGCACCCATTTTCACGCAATACGCTGAAATCTTGGATGCCAAGTGGGTATTTTTGCATAGGATTTGTAGCCGTTTGATGTGCAAAGATATGATTTTTCTTTGCCTTTTACAACCTTTTTCAGGTAGGCAAGGTCATATAAGTATGAAACATTTATCTTTGAAATTCATAACTTTTTTCTTGGTTGTTTCTTTTCTACCGAGCTTTCTTACGCAATGTTGTGGAAGTGGTTGTTGTAGGGGAGAATACATCTCAAAGCCTTTCTTCAATACAATCGGTGCAACATCTGTTTCTTATAGAGCAGACACTGTGAGAAAAACGCAAGAAGTCTATAATCAACAACCTATTTATTATCGAAATTATTTTTGTTGGTTGCGGGCTGAAGTAGAATATTATGCTATGCAAAAAGCCTTGCCTACCAATTTCGGGCAAAGTTTGATGGCTTGTGATGTGTCCCCTCCATTAGGCTACGAAGGCTCAGAAGAAAAAACAGCCTCTATCCAAATTTTTAGCAATGCAGATTATGACAATGCCTTGCCTGCAGGTAGCGATTTAGCCAGCATTTTTCAAATCAGGGCAAACAACACACAATCAAGTTATTTGGCTTGGTATGAAAGTGGAGGGTACAAAACCTTGCCTGCTTTTTTAGCAACTAATCCGCCTGCTTTTTATGATGCTTATTTACGCCTAAGCGAAGCCCCGACACTTGCAAAAAAACATATCTTTAGGATAGAGTATAAACTTACAAATGGTGAACAGTACAGTATTCAAACGCCTGAAATCACCTTTCAATAAAACCTAACCTATTCAATATGAAACGTTTATCTCTCAAGTTCGCGCTCTTTGGAGCTTTGTTTTTCTTGCCTGTGATTATAAGCGGGTGTTGGGGTTGTGGTTGTGGTAAATCAACGCCTCCACCTGATACCTTTTATGATACTATCGGGCTTTCAGGCAAGGTAAATTGCTCAAATTCAACAGGGTGTTACTATAGCAGTACATCACTTGATATTTTACCACAAATGCGTTATTATGTAACTTTACCTCATGTACCAAAGTCTATATGTAGCGGTGGTTTGTACGCTTGCAGTTGTGATGAGTACGACAACTATGGGCGAAAAGGAACGTCAGAGAAAGTTGTTGATATTCAAATAAAAAGTAACAGAGAATTTAAAACAGGATATCCCGCGGGT
Organism: Bacteroidota bacterium; assembly: GCA_004292795.1. GTDB lineage: Bacteria > Bacteroidota > Bacteroidia > Cytophagales > Microscillaceae > RDXI01. The sequence goes on from RDXI01000002.1 coordinate 2,580, forward strand.
AAAAACTTAGCTGATTTGATGCTTATACGCCCTTATTATTATATAGGTAATCAATCATCTGATAAATTGGCTATAGACTCGTTTCTCTCAACAACCCCTTTTGCGCCTTATCGCTTTGAACTTTTCTTCAATGTCGCCCCAGATACGTTTCAATCCCACATATTTACTATCAGATACCAATTAAATAATGGCGAAGTTTATACTTATACAACGCCTGAAATTACTTTTCAATAAAAAGCTATTGCCGAAAAAATACTATCTTTGCAAGCATGAACGATACCCTTGTCGTAATACCTACTTACAACGAAATAGAGAATATTGATGATTTGGTGCATCATGTCATGCGTTTGCCTGCTCCTATAGATTTGCTGATTGTTGATGACTCCTCGCCTGATGGCACTGCCGAAGCGGTACGTAAATTGCAACTTGCCTACCCTGACCGCCTGCATTTGGAGGTAAGGCAGGGCAAACTCGGCTTGGGGACTGCCTATATTCACGGCTTCAAATGGGCGTTGGCAAGGCATTATGCCTATATTTGTGAAATGGACGCGGACTTTTCGCACAATCCTGATGACCTTGTACGCTTGCGCAAAGCTTGCGCGGAAGATGGCAATGACCTTGCTATAGGTTCGCGCTACATTCAAGGCGTGAATGTGGTGAATTGGCCTATGAGTCGGGTGTTGATGTCGTACTTTGCGGGTTATTATGTGCGTTTTGTTACGGGTATGCGCATCATGGATCCAACGGCGGGCTTCAAATGCTACAAGCGCGTTGTGTTGGAAACAATAGAATTGGACAAAATAAAATTTGTGGGCTATGCTTTTCAGATAGAAATGAAGTTCAAGACTTGGCGCAAGAAGTTCAAAATCAAAGAAGTGCCTATTATCTTCACAGACCGCACACGCGGTAAATCCAAAATGTCGGTTTCCATTTTCCGCGAAGCCTTTTTTGGTGTGATGCAAATGAAAATCAGAAGTTGGTTTTGGAGGTAAGTTTGTTTGTTTGTTGATGGGTTAGTTTATATTCTTACCTACTCATTCATTCATTAACCTGCTAACCACCAACCCATTAACAAACCAATCCACCAACAAACCAACCCATTAACAAACTAACTAACCATCCCCCTCCCTCTATGCGCAAGCTTACCGCCTCCGAAATGGAACGAATTTCTGTAGAGGAATTCAAAACTACCGAAAAAAGCAACCTTGTACTTGTGTTGGACAATGTGCGTAGTATGCACAATGTCGGGAGCGTGTTTCGAACAGGAGATGCTTTTTTGATTGAAAAATTGGTGCTTTGTGGCATCACAGGCTCGCCTCCGCACCGCGAAATACAAAAAACTGCCTTAGGAGCTACAGAGTCTGTAGCTTGGGAACACACCGAAAACACCCTAACGGCTTTGCAAAAACTACGTGAAGAGGGCTATAAACTCATTGCCCTCGAACAAACCACGTCCAGCGTTTCGTTGCAAGACTTTCAGCCCACAGCAGGCGAGCGTTACGCGCTCATTTTTGGCAATGAAGTGTATGGCGTACAGCAAGAAGTGATTGAATTTGTGGACGCTTGTGTGGAAATACCCCAATTTGGCACAAAACATTCCTTCAATATCTCGGTCAGTGTAGGCATTATCCTTTGGGATTTTTTCACAAAAACGCGCTAAAATTTTGCTATCCACAAAATAACGCCTAATTTTACGGGCAATTATTTCAACCCTAAAACATAAGTACAGTGGAAGATAACAGAGACAAAACTGAGGTGTACTCTAAAAGAGTAAAGGCGGGTAAGCGTACTTACTTCTTTGATGTCAAATCAACACGTGGGAGCGATTATTACCTCACCATCACAGAAAGCAAAAAGCGTTTCAATGAAACAGGTTTTACCTACGAAAAACACAAAATCTTCCTTTACAAAGAGGATTTTGAGAAGTTTATCGAAGCCCTACGCGAAACGGTGGATCATGTGAAGACTGAACTAATGCCTGATTATGACTTCTCGCAGTTGGACAGTCGCAGGTACGAAGAGGAAGAAGACAAAGAGCAAGACTACAAATGGGAATAGCCTTGCAAGTAAATCCACGCCAACGCGGTGTGGATTTTTTTATACGAACCTACTTTTTTTAACTAATTTTTTATGGATACGAAACAAGCTAAACCCACGCCATCACTACCCAGAGGCTGTTTTGGTAGTATTTTTTTGGTAGTATTGGTTGTAGTAGGCATTTACCTAAGTTTGCAATTTTGGAACAATAATGCTATTCCTGCCTATGTCAAACATGGCGGTTTTTCGTTCAATGCTTGGGCGAGGGATTTGAACAAGGTAGATTTTGCCTTTACGGAGCAAGGCGCGGTAGTGTGGGTACATTCCTATTATCGCTCAAGTGGCAAAAACTCCTCGACTTACTACTACCAGTTAGATGTTATCAAGCCACAGCCTAAGAGCCTCATCAAAAAGCACTATTTTACCCAAACGTACTCAAGCAGTGTGGGTAGTGATATGGCAAGTTTTGTGTGGACAGGCAAGCACTTTTTCATAGCGAACCAATATTTCCCGCTACAGTTCCGCTCGCCTGCCACAGGCGAGGTAGTGATGGACGAAAAAGCCTTTATTGCCAAATTCCCCGACCTCAAAGCAGGCATAGGCGAGATAGGCAAGGAAAACGACACGCACTACATCTTTACTACTAAAGATGGATTGAAGTTTCATTACTTCCTAACCCTTGACGAACTTTTGAGCGAAAAGGAGTACAATAAACGTATGGAAAATGAGTCTTATTACTTGCCTATAGACGCAAAGCGAAAAGACAAAAAAATACAGTATGCGTGGGGCTTGAGCGACAAACTACGAGGCGAGGCGTATATGGTAAAGCAATATGAAACCCTTTACAGACCTTTCGATGCCCACTCTTTTAGTACCTTTACTGCCAAAAAAGCGCATTTGGAGGAACAGAAAAAGCGTTTTGAAGAAGAACATAAACGCATCACAGAATTGGCAGACCGCGTGCATAACCCCACAAGGCGCGAGGAATTGCTCAAAGCCTTGCAGGAGCGCGAAGCCCAAACGTTCAACAGCAACATCAGGGAGCAAAACTTAGTATTGCACTTGCCTACGCCTATATTTTTGAATGGCGAAGTGATTTATGGCGACTCTACGCTGTGCGTCATCAAACATAGCTCCGAAGTAGGCAAGGAAGGAAAAGCGTTGCTTACTGCCCTCAGCAAGGAAGGCAAGGTATTATGGCAAAAAACAGACTTGCGCCTATTCAAAGGTCTGAAAGAAGTACAAGCCTATAACCTAAAAGTATATCGCAAAGAAGGCGAGATAGCTATAGTAAGTTCTTTTCATGAACGCATGGGCGTGTCGTTATTAGACATAACTACAGGCAAGGTAAAATGGGAATATATACCTGTAGAAGATTAAATATTGAAAACGGCTCGCTTCGAGGGAAACGAGCCGTTTTTTTATGGTTAGTAGCTTAGAAAGCCATTTCAGGAATCTCGCCTTCCACGACCAACTTGCCTTCAGTGGCTTGTTGTATTTGCTCTACTGAAACGCCTTTGGCACGCTCCAAAAGTTTGAATCCGCCTGTAGGCAAGACATCATACACGCCCAATTCGGTAACGATTTTTTTCACACAACCAACCCCTGTGAGAGGCAAGGAGCAAGATTTGAGCATTTTCGACTTGCCATATTTATCTACTTGTTGCATAGCCACAATGATATTTTGCGCCGAAGCCACCAAATCCATCGCGCCACCCATACCTTTTACCATCTTGCCCGGTATTTTCCAGTTGGCAATATCGCCATTTTCCGACACTTCCATAGCACCTAAGATAGTGAGGTCTATGTGTCCGCCACGTATCATCGCAAAGCTATCTGCCGAGCTAAAAATAGACGCGCCTACTTGCGTAGTGATGGTTTGCTTGCCTGCATTGATGAGGTCAGCATCTACATCTTCCTCTTTTGGAAAGGGACCAATGCCCAAGAGTCCATTTTCGGATTGTAGCACCACATTTACTCCTTCAGGAATATAATTGGCTACAAGGGTAGGAATACCTATGCCCAAATTTACATAGTATCCATCTTTCAATTCTTGCGCTATGCGCTTGGCTATGCCGTCTTTGTCTAACATGGGAGGGTGAAAAGGGGTAGAAAGGTTGAGGGGTGGAAGGGTGGAAGGAAGGGGGAAAGGGTTGAGGGGTGGAAGTGAGCATGTTTTTTTATCTACCTTTCAACCCCTCAACCCTTCTACCCCCATAACCCTTTATTCTTCGTTATATAACACTTGCAAAACCGTTTGCCCTACTGCTTTGAGTGTGGCGCGGTCAATGATTTGCATATTGTCGTTCATGGTGTGGTGATATTTGGCAAAATACGAGTCGCCTCCTGCGGGGTCGTACTCTATGATGTCCAGCATCGGGATTCCTGCTAATTTATTCACAAAATAATGGTCATCAGTAATAGCAGGGCTATCTGCCATTTTGAAATAATTGCTGTAGTTCAACGCATGGGCTATATCCCACACTTTGTTTGTAACTTCATTGGCATATTGGCGCGAAGTGCCTTCTTTGTGAAATTGCGCCCCTTTCGCGCCCACCATATCGAGCAAAATACCAAAATACGCATTGTAGTTAGGCAAGTGCTTGTTTTTTGCCCAATATTGCGAACCCAAACACCAATATTCTGCTGAACCATGCTTATGATTTTCGGGGTGTCCGTAGTCTTCGCTATCAAACAAAATAATGTCTATGCCCACTGTGGGTTTTTTTTCAGCCTTTGCTATAGTGCGGGCTATTTCGAGCAAAATGCCCACACCACTTGCGCCATCATTCGCGCCATCGATGGGCGTAAATTTGGTACTGTCTTGTGCTTCTTTGTCATTGTAAGGGCGCGTGTCCCAATGTGCCGCAAGCAAAATGCGTTTCGATGCTTGTGGGTTGTACGTGCCTATGACATTATAGGAAGTCAATTTTTTGCCATTGTAGGCAGTGGCTTCGAAGTTTTGGATAATAGGACTGAAGCCAAATTGCTTGAATTGGTCATAAAAATAGTCCTTGCAACGCTTGTGCGGTTCAGAATTAGGCACACGCGGTCCGAATTTTACTTGTGCCTCCACAAAATGATAGGCACTATCGCCATCGAAGGTAGGGCAAGGTTTGAGTACCATTTTCTTTGCAGGTTCTTCTGTTATTTTTTCATCAGGTTTTTTCGTTCCCCCGCAAGCGGTCAGCAAGCAGGCAAGCAAAAGGGCAGGGTAGGCAAGTTTCATGTGGGCAAAAATACAGCTTTTTTTTGAAAAAATGTTTTTTGCAAACGTTCTCACTTGGTTTGCCCCAATTTTTCCCTGATACGTGTTTCGCATAGTGCCAATACTTCCTCTGGCGTGAGTCCTGTGGGTTCTATTGGTTCTAAAACTTCCATCGAACAGCGCACTCCCCAAGGTATGCACGAAAAACCACGCGGAGCTAACTGCCAAGAGCCATCAATACAAAGTGGCACAACCAACGCAGAGGGCATATTTTCTAACATTACCGCCAAACCTCTTAGCTTAAATTCACGCAAATTGCCATCTTTTGAACGCGAACCTTCAGGATAAATGAGGGCGGCATAACGCGCTTTTTCGGCTTTCTGCCCCATTTCGGCAATGGCTCGGCTTGCCTGCTCGCGGTCTTTGCGGTCAATCAAGGCATGATGCCCATTGCGCAAATGAAACGAAACCGTAGGCGCGTTGTAGGCAAGCTCTTTCTTGGCTACAAACTTCACATTGAATTGCCTGAAATACCAAAAAGCAAACGGTATATCGAACATACTTTGGTGATTGCTTACCAATATCAAAGGGCGCGTATGCGGTATTTCGCAACGTTTGGGTATCAATCGCACCCTTGCCCCTGCTATGCGAAGTTGTTGAATCATCAACCACATAAGCGCGTGTATGGTACGTTGGCTTGCCTGATACCCAAACAAATAGGCGATACGCATAAAAATATCCCATAAACAGAGCGATAACAAAAAGATGACCATAAAAACAATGGTCGTTATCCAACTTAGGAACGTATGCAAAAACTTCATACAAAAAATGTATATTTTTGGTGCAATAATAGCCAAAATAGCGTAGTTTCCCAAAAAACGTAGCTTGCCTACAGTTTTCTTGCTTATTTTTGTATCATGGAAACTATCTATCGTCATACGCGCCAGGCAGAACCGTTCATGTGGTTTGTTTGGTGTATGGCTGTTGTTTGGGGAATTGCCTACAGTGCTATGCCTCAAACAAATTTCAAGTGGGTTTTTGCGTATTGGCTGTTGAGTGTATTTATCTTGGAAGTAATACTTACTTATACAAAGCCGTTGGAATATGATTTTAAGGCGCATAACTCAGAAAAAATAAATACCATAATTTACTTGGCTTTATTTATATGTCCACGTGTAGCAAGTTTAGGTGCGGGTGTATTGAGTTTTAGTATTTTTAGCAAACTTATTGATATGCCAACCAAAGGCTCACAAGACTCCTTTTTTACTGGCATTTTTTCCCTTCTGATGGCAGAAATATGTATATACATAGCAAGTTTTCAATCCGAAATAGTGCGACAAAGCTATTTATTGCGTGTTCGTTATGTGTTGATTTTGTTGGTTTTTGGCGTATCTTTGTTCTTTCAAAAGATATAAACAATGAGAAATTTTCTTTTATTTACAGCTTTCCTCCTTGCCTGCCTGCACGTAGGCAAGGCACAAAATATGCAACCTCTCTATCAAAGCGAAGCCTTTACCATTTATCCGAATAAAGTGGTGCAAGGCAAAAATGAGGCGACTATCCTCTCGCCTACGCACATCAAATCTAACTACAAAAGCCCCGCCAATGCACAGTTTGCGCGTTTGGTGCTTTTCAAGTTTAGTATCAACGAAAAAGACAACGAAGCCCCAATAGGCGAAGACCACCGCATTTTTATCACAGACGATAGGCACGAGTCGCCCACGTGGAAGTTTGGCGAAAAAACAGGCGAGCCTACTATGGATATTGACATCAGTTCGCCCTTGCCTACCAACCACGAATTTACGTTTCGCGTTGATGTTTCACAAGTGTTGCAAGACTTTCAAACAAAGGGCTATTACCAAACCTTCAATGGCGACCGCATAGCCAAGCAAGATTTTAAGGGCTTTTATATCGCGGGAAATGCGCAACCACTTTCTTGGGATTTTGTGAATTTGGATAGCAAAGGAATGAAACTCAAGCCTTCGAAAGACAATCCGAATATTTATGAAATAACTGTAAAACTCAACCCCTACAACGAAAATGACCGCGAAGGCAAGGAGTGGAAACCAACCCTCGACCTTTCGAAAAAACCGCAATACAAATCGGAACAGCCAATAGTTGATGCTTTGTTTAACCTTTCTTTGGAGGAGGCACTGAAAAACATAGAAGCGGACAGCACCCTGCGCACAGGCGCGAAATGGGGTGGCGTTTGGACACGCGACATTAGCTATAGTATATATCTCGCCTTCGCGTATCACGAACCCGAAATAGCGAAAATTAGCCTGATGAAAAAGGTAAAACGAAACCGCATCATTCAAGATACAGGTTCGGGTGGGGCGTATCCTGTTTCTTCGGATAGGGTAATTTGGGCAGTCGCGGCGTGGGAAATTTACAAGGTTACGGGAGATAAAAAGTGGCTCGAAACCACCTTCGAAATTGTGAAAAATACGCTGGAAGATGATTTGAAAAACCTGAAATCTGAAACGGGTATGTATCGAGGCGAGTCGTCTTTTTTGGATTGGCGCGAACAAACCTATCCAAAATGGATGGACAACAAGGATATTTTTATGTCCGAAAACTTGGGTACAAATGTAGCACATTATCAGGCGCATATCGTCCTTTCAGAAATGGCGAAAACGCTTGGCAAACCTCATGGGGAATACACACAACGCGCTGAAAGCATCAAAAAAGGCATCAATGAGCAACTTTGGCAAGCCGACAAGGGCTATTATGCGCAATATTTGTATGGCAGAATTTTTATGCAAAAGTCGCCACGCTTCGAGGCTCTCGGCGAGGCTTTAGCGGTTTTGTTCAATGTGGCAGATGCAGGCAAGGCGCAAAGTATTTTGTCAAAATCGCCTCTGACTCCTTTTGGCGTAACGTGCATTTATCCGCAAATTCCGAATATTCCGCCCTATCACAACAACGCGGTTTGGCCCTTCGTGCAAGCCTATTGGAATCTTGCCTCCGCGAAGGCAGGCAATGAAAAAGCCTTGACGCATGGACTCGCCTCCATTTATCGTGCAGGGGCATTGTTCCTCACGAATTACGAAAATTTTGTAGCCGAAACAGGCGATTATTTGGGTACAGAGATAAATTCAGACCGTATGCTATGGAGTATGGCGGGCAATTTAGCAATGGTGCATCGAGTTTTTATAGGCATGAATTTTGAAACCAACGGGATTCGTTTCTCGCCTACCGTTCCGCGTGTGTATGCAGGCAAGCGCGTTTTGAGCAACTTCAAATACAGGCAAGCTATTCTCGATATTACCGTAACGGGCTTTGGCAAAAAGATAAAATCTTTCAAAGTAGATGGCAAGAAAAAAAGAGACTTCTTTTTTTCAGCAGATTTGGTAGGCAAGCACAACATCGAGATAGAATTAGACAATGAAGGGTTTGACAAAGACACGATAAATTTGGTAAAGAACGAGTTTTCCTTGCCTACGCCCTCTGTAACACATACAAAAGACTTAGATTATCTAAAAAAGGGTTATGTTTTTTCTTTCGTTCCTTCTATTTTTGCAGAAGAAGAAAATATGGCAATTTATGAAAATGGAAAATTTCTAATGTTGAATACAGATGCCAAAGAAAATGAATATCCCACTATAAAGTTTGAAAAGCCTAAACCCTTGAAAGAATATAGCGCAATCGCTTTAGGAAAAAATAAAACAGAGTCATTTATCTCTGAACCTATACAACACATTCCTCAAAATCAATCCCAACAAATCCAATTCGAAACGCTCTTGCCTGCCTCTCCCCTACTCTACACCAACTACACAGGCAAGGGCTTTGTAGAAATTTCTACGACTGAAAACAGAAGCCTCGAAATTCCTATCACAGTAGGCGAGGCAGGCAAGTATTATGTGCGCTTCCGCTACTCCAATGGCAGTGGCGCGTGGAATACAGACAACGCTTGCGCTTTGCGAAGCCTTTATGTGAATGGCGATTATCGCGGGGCAATGGTTTTCCCACAACGAGGCACCAATGAATGGTCAGATTGGGGTTTTTCGAATGGTTATCAGGTAAGCCTGAAGGCAGGCGAGAATAAAATCCGCTTATCGTTTGAGGAATGGAACAACAACATGAACGTGGACGTGAACCGCGCTATGCTGGATTATGTGGAAATTATTAAAATTGATTAAAACCAAAAATATTTAGAAGAGTATATGATTGATTTTCAAAATTTACGCTTGGAAACTGTAAAAATCCCCAAAAATATAGCCTCTATTTTGGAAGAAGATGGCTATTGGGAAGAGTTTGACGCATTTGACCCATTCTCGATAATGATAAATACTATAGAGAGAAATGGAAAAGATGCTATGCTTTTTACCTTTGAATTTCACCCGCATGAGGTGGAAGAACTGAACGAGAAATTAGAAGCGAAAGGATACGAAACTTTTGGCTATGATTGGGCGGAGTATTTGCTTGCTATGCTTCAAAAGAAGAAAGTGCTATTTCTTGATGAAATATCAGAAGACAGCGAAGGGGCTACTTGTGTGCTGAATGCCTACAATCCGATAGATTTTATCAATTTATTGAAAAATATATCAGAAATCATACGAGATTTATACAATAGTTGAAGCTATTTACGCGCTTATGATGTTTCTTGTTTTTCCGAATGGTTATTGGATAAGCCTCAAAGCAGGCGAGAATAAAATCTGCTTATCGTTTGAGGAGTGGAACAACAACATGAACGTGGACGTGAACCGCGCTATGTTGGATTATTTGGAAGTGATAAGAATAGATTGAAACAAAAAAAACATAGCGTAAGGCTATGTTTTTTTTTATATTATACAGAAAATTATCTGCCCCCTACGCGGAAACTTTGAGAACGGCACTTGGGACCGCCTCCGCCACGCTTGCGCCCTACGTGAGGTCCGCGTCCACGACTGCCCCCTACGACAGCATCGAGTTCGGCTTCGCTCAATTCCTCATCAGCAAGTTGCAAAGGTGGCACGAGCAAGTGAATTTCGTTGGCTTTGTTTTCGTGGAAGTACATACGGAAGTTGTCAGGCACAAAAAAGTCAGGAAGTTCGTTAGAGAGCGTGCCTTTGGGGTCTGCGATAAGCAATTTTTTGAAGCTATCACTTTCGATTGCCTTGTCCAAAATGCGCTCTACCGCGTCTTCGAGTTGGTCGCTGAAAACCGTTTGTTCAGCAGGCAAGAGTATTACGTGCAATTCTTGAGCTGTATTTTCGTGCAAGAAAATCTTGGCATCAGCAGGTAGTTGCAATTCAGGAAATTCTTTCTCCAATACGGTGCGGGGGTTCGCCATAAACGAATTGCGGAACGCCACGTCAGTCGTGAGTTTAGAGAGATTTCCTATTTTCTCAAGCAGGTCTTGTTGCTTCATAATCTTAAAGAATTAAAAAAGGGTTCTAAAATACAGGTATTCGAATTTACGCAAGTATATAAAAAAAGTTGTAGTATTCCTCATATTTTTCCTGCTTTTGTGTGTAATTTTGCCTTTATTTTCTTGCTAAATGCTCACTACCAAACATATATCTGATGTTACCCTTGCCCAAATGCTATTGGCGAGAGGCGAGTTAGTGGCTATTCCCACCGAAACAGTCTATGGGCTTGCCGCCAATGCCCTGAATGCAGAAGCTGTAGCAAGGATTTTCGAGGTCAAAAACCGCCCTACCTTCGACCCGCTCATTGTGCATACCTATTCTATAGAAGCCTTAGAACGACACGCACATTCCATTCCTGCCGAAGCCTACAAGTTAGCCGAAGCCTTTATGCCCGGTTCGCTTACGTTGCTTTTGCCCAAACGCGCCCATATTCCCGACATCGTTACGGCAGGCTTGCCTACAGTGGGCTTGCGTATTCCGAACCATGCTTTAGCCTTAGAGCTTTTGCATGGCATAGATTTTCCGCTTGCCGCGCCAAGTGCCAACCCGTTTGGCTACATCAGCCCCACGACTGCCCAGCACGTCAGGGCGCAATTAGGCGAGGCTATTCCGTTGGTGCTTGATGGTGGCGCGTGTGTGGTGGGCGTTGAGTCCACGATTGTAGGTTTTCCTGAAGGCGAGCCGACCATTATGCGTTTTGGCGGAATTTCTGTGGAGGCTATCGAGAAGGTGTTGGGTAGGCAAGTCAAGACTATGACGCACTCCAGCTCAAACCCTGCCGCGCCTGGTATGTTGGCGAGTCATTACGCCCCACGAAAACCGTTTTATGTTACATCAACGGGCAACTTGCCTACTTTTTTGCAAAAATTCTTAGCGCAATACGCGCCTGAAAGAATAGGTGTTTTGGCACTTCGAGGAGGCTTGCCTGCCTTGCCTACCGACTGCCAAGTGCTACTCTCGACAGAGGGCAACCTGAACGAAGCGGCACAAAAACTTTTTGGGGCTATGCGCCAATTAGATGCGTTGGACGTGGACGTTATCATAGCCGAATATGTCCCCCAAGAAGGACTCGGCAGGGCTATCAATGACCGCCTGAAAAGGGCTTCGCTGACGCTTGAAACGTAAGTTTTTGGTTTTCAAGGATTTATATGGATTATTACGTTTGGTATCCTTACCAAACAAGCTATAATAAAATAAAGAAGATGCAATTTGTTTTATAGCACAAATTTTGATTATTCAAAAAAAAGCCATAACTTCGCTTATCAACCAATATTGCATAAGAGCATGAAAGATGTCATTAGAATAGAACCTGCAGAGGGACAAGTATCTGTATGGGATTTTCCGCGCCCTCCGTTGGTGGAGGACATCACGCACCACATTCGAGTTTATTACAAAGGATTGTTGATTGCAGACAGTACACAAACCAAACGAGTATTGGAAAAGGCACACCCGCCTTGCTACTATATCCCTATGTCCGATATACAAATGCACTACCTCAAGCCCAACAATGAAATTTCTTTCTGCGAGTACAAAGGCAAGGCAAGCTATTTCAATGTAGAAATTGGTGAGGACGTATTGCAAGACATAGCTTGGACATACCTCAAACCTACCTCCAAATACACACAACTTACAGGCTATATTGCTTTTTTTGCAGGTAAGGGCTGTGATTGTTATGTGCATGATGAGCTTGCCTCCCCACAACCCAGCGAGTTTTTCGGTGGGTGGATTACGTCTGATATTGTGGGACCCTTCAAAGGCGAAGAAGGTACGTGGGATTGGTAGTGTTTAGGTTGTTTTCAATGACCTTTCGAGCAAATCAAAATAAGTACGAAAAAGGTCGTCAGGTTTGATTTTGTAATGATAGGCTATGATGCTCATTTTGCGCTGTATCACTTGCAACAACCCCGTGATTTGACTCCAAAGTACAAAGGCGGTTTCGACTTCGTTTACTTCAGGCGAGATGCTTCCGTCTGCCTTGCCTTTTTGGATAGCGTGGACAAGCACGCCTATGACAGCGTTTCCGCCCTCCAATGATTCGACTTGGCTGGGTTCGCGCTTGCGTGAGTTGAAAAGGTCATTTTGGTAATAGAGAATAGCGTCAAAATGCCCTTTGTGTTCGTTGGAGAAACGAATGTAGGCTTCTGATATGGCTTTTACGTTCTGATAGCCCGTTTCGGAGGCGAGGGCAGACTCTTTCAGCTTTTTTTTCAAAATGATAAATCCGCGTAAGATAATAGTTCTATAGAGTTCGTCCTTGCTTTTGAAGTACAAATATACAGTTCCTTTACTCAATTCTGCCATTTGAGCTATTTCGTCCATAGAGGTATTTTCTATGCCTTGTTTAAAAAAAATAGCCTCTGCCGCATTGATGATTGCCTCTCTTCGTAGGATTTTTTCGCGTTCTTTACGTTCTACAACGCCCATGATATTCTAAAATTTGTTGCAAGTTGCTAAAAATTCTTGTAAAATCAAAACAGTTTATTTACACAAGTAACGCACTTTGCAACAAATTCAATATAAACGCATCGAAGGTTTCTTTCATAGGCAAGTCTTGCTCTACTTTTATTCTGCGCCTATGTGCCACATTGATTTCTTGTGTTTTGGGGTTAATGCCTTCTTTGGTGTAGTTTTCCCAATACAACCCAACTCCGCGTTTTTGCCAATTTGGGACATTATTAAAGTTGATGCCACGCTGAAAAAGGAGTTCGTTTTTGTCTGCAATGCTCAATCCTTCTATCATTTGTGTAGCTTTTCTTGCGTCCTTGCCTTCTTCGCGCAGTTTCCAATAACAATAAGCGTTGAGGGCGTTTCGGTGTGCGTCTTCGTTGCGCCAACGAAAATAATCGATAACCAAACCAACAGTAGGCAATTCGCAAATACGGCAATCGAAGCAGGCTATATCGCCCAAAAGTAGCGAGAACTTGGCACTTGCCTCGCCTGCCAACACAGAATTATATTTGCGGGTTTTGCGCCCAAAGGTATTCTCGGCAGGGTGAAAGAGCAGAGAGATTTCGTCACTTTCTGTATAGCCAAAAATGACATGAAAGCCACAATTCATCAAATGTTGTACGGTTTCGAGCATCATATCTCGGAAGCGTGCATCAAAAGGAGCTTCGAACTTATGCGTTTCTTTGGTAAGGCGCGTAAAGTTTCGCCCATCTATGCGTGCCACCATGTACATTTCGGGCAATACACACAAATCGTGAGCGGTTTCGAATACACGCATTTTTTGGTCTAATTCATCAAATTTCATGTTGCCAAGCGGTTATGGAGAAAGTATTTTCGGGTGTGATGCACACAAAATAAAGTTCATCGAAGCCTTCTGCAAAGGTAGGCAAGACAAGGCGATTGCGTGTGCCTGTGATGCCTTTTTCATCGATTCGTTCCTTGCCTACGCGCTGTTCGTTGCGTTGGAGTGCCTCTTGTATTTTGGATTGAAAAAAATAGCCTATTATTTTGTATTTTGCTTCGCGGGCAGGCAAGATGTAACGCTGTCTGTCCGCTATGGTCGGGTTCGTATTGTCCACCACAAAGCGTTGTTGCAACTCAATGCACATATCCAAAAAACGCTTTTCCTTGTGGCGGGTGTTCAGCAAGTCCATGCTGATGCGCACATGAGAATTGAAAAAACGTTCTTTGTAAAAAGTTGACTTACCTGTAGCCTGTATGCCACAAAAAATAAGGGCTTCCATACCGCAAATATACGCCTTTTTGCGCAATAGGCAAGCTTGCCTACTTTGTAACTTTTGTTACGTGTTCTTTGCTTGCTGTTGGCGAACTTTGCGAACATTTACTTCTTGTATAACATTTGGCGTAACTTTATAGAGCCAAAAAGTGTTATGGTATGGCGTAATTACTACAAAACAATCAGTTTTTATGTTAGAACTTTTAAAACAGCCTTGGCATTGGGCAGTGGGTGGGTTGCTCATAGGGCTTATAGTACCTGCTTTGTTGTTATTAGGCAACAAAAAATTTGGTATTTCTTCTTCGCTTCGGCACGTTTGCGCTATGTGTGTGCCTGCGAATATTCCCTTTTTTCAATATGATTGGAAAAAAGAAAGGTGGAATTTATTTTTTGTAGCAGGTGTTTTTTTGGGCGGGTGGCTTGCCTCCCAATTCTTATCCAACCCAACACCTATCCAAATATCTGATAAAACAGTAGCCGTTTTGCAAACGCAAGGCATTAAAGATTTTGCGCATCTTTTGCCTCAAGATATTTTTTCTTGGGAAAATGTACTCACCTTGCGCGGTTTCTTCTTTTTTGTGTTGGGTGGTTTCTTGGTGGGCTTTGGTACGCGCTATGCAGGCGGTTGCACGTCAGGACATGCTATCATGGGTTTGTCTAATTTACAAGTGCCTTCTTTGGTTGCTACCATTAGTTTTATGGTTGGCGGTATTCTTTCCACACATTTTATCCTTCCTTTGTTTTTGTCATGAGCAGTTTGAAATATTTGTTAGTAGGTATGCTGTTGGGCGTTGTCTTTGTAAAAACGGAAATCATCAGTTGGTTTCGTATTCAAGAGATGTTTCGTTTTCATTCTTTCCATATGTACGGTGTGATAGGCACAGCCGTTTTGGTGGGCTTGCTTTCGGTGCAAATCATCAAACGCCTGAAAGCCAAAAGCATCGAAGGCGAGGAAATTGTGATAGAAGATAAACTTTACAGCCCTTCGCTCATCTTGGGCGGGCTTATGTTTGGTATGGGTTGGGCTATCACAGGGGCGTGTCCTGGACCGCTTTTTGCCCAAATAGGTGCGGGTTTTGGTGCAATAAGTATTACCTTGCTTAGTGCAGTAGCGGGTACTTGGACGTATGGCTTGTTACGTAGTAGATTGCCTCATTAACCCGAAATAATAGTGTGTATAAAAAGGTTGCTTTACGGCAACCTTTTTTATTTATGAATTTTTAAAATGAGCAAGTACACATAAAATTTAGCAAAATGAACTTTTTTAGTTATAATAAAAAATACCCTTGTAAGGGTATTTTTATACCCTTGTAAGGGTATTTTTAAAGACGTTAAAAAAGCAAATACTTGATTATCAATACTTTAATTTTCTATCTTTTTGAGCAGTGTTTGCAGGCAAGAAAAAAGCACCTTAATTTTGTATCAAGGCTTACCTGTAGGCAAGACTTTGATTTTTGGTTGTTTTTGAAGAAAAACAGAAGCTCCGAAGTTCTTGTAACTACCTCATTATGAGAGTTTTATCGAGGATATATACACTTTGTATGTATCTTGCGCACTTACAAACAAAAGTGAAGTCCAGCCATCACTCAAAAAAACGGGGCGTATTCCGAAAAGCCATAAGAGTAGGAAACCAAAATATAAAATAGTATGACTTATACAAGAAAAAACGCTTGGGATGACAACAATGGTGGGCAATTCACCAACACTGATGGGAGCTACACTGACCTTTATTGGTATGCGAAGGGCGTACAAGTAATGCAAGCACGCCCAATAAGTGACCCTACAAGTTGGTGGTTCTATGCCGCCATTCATGGACAATACCTTATCAATAATTCTGGTTCGGGTTCTGCACCATTGGAATACCCTAATTGGAAAAAGGTAGAATATATTCCATCATCTGCAAATTTGGGAACACCTCCTCCACCTAAGCAAACAGATCTTTTTTGGGATCAATGCCAACACCAAAGTTGGTTTTTTCCTCCCTGGCATCGCGGGTATTTGGTTGCATTCGAAAATATTCTTCGTAATATAATTGTAGAACAACTTGGCGGTAATAGCGAATGGGCATTGCCTTATTGGAACTATTTGAACCAATCCACAACATACCAAGAGTATAAAATTCCTACAGCATTCACACTTGAAACGTTACCTGATGGAACGCCAAACCCCTTGTTTGTACGAGAAAGATTCGGTCCAAACGGTGATAGCAATGTGTATATAGTGGTTGGAGATCAACAAGATGGCACTCAAGCAGATGATGAATGTCAGTATGATAAAACCTACACAGGAACTTCTAAAAGTGGCGGTTATGGTGGTGGTAAAACGGGATTCAACCATTCAGGCAATTTCAGTATTACGGGTGGTCTTGAAATGAACCCTCATAACTGGGTACACAACATGGTAGGAGGGTTGAATTCTGAACCACTCTCATACAGTGGTACAGAAATGGTGGTGCAAGCTAATCAACCTTGGCAAACTACAGGAATTGACATAGTAAAAGATGGTGAAACCGTGTTCATAGGAATATCAACTGATCGAAACGCGCCAACAAAATGGACAGCAGATCCCCAAGATAACAATGGAGGCTTGTATGATGCTAATGGCTCACCTGACATTATTGTTTCAGCGGATCAACCTTTGTACCCCATGGTAGGTGTGCCTATGGGAGCATTGATTGGTCGTGTTGGTGGGGGGACTCCTTTTCTCATTGGAACGGGTGCTGTTGTGCCTAATGATACCATTGGACTTCTTGAATTGTGCATCAATGACGATTTAACAGGTGCTTATGGGGCTGGCTTAACTGATAATCAAGGTGCTATCACGGTTCAATTTACGCCCACACCATCTGAAGAGTTTGAAGGTTTGATGGCTGATCCGGGGTTAGCTGGTCTTGACCCCATTTTTTTTCTGCACCATGCAAATATTGATAGAATGTGGACAGCTTGGAATGTAACTGGAGAAAATTCCAATCCTACTAGTGCTGATCCTAATGGTGCTGATTGGTTAGCTGGACCTTCAGCAAATGGAAATTCACAATTTGCTATGCCTGTAGACTCAGATGGTACACCATGGTATTACAAACCTGCTGACGTTCAAAGTACGATGAATTTGAAATATTATAACAATGTTCTCTATTCATATACCTATAATGACCTTTCTCTTACATCATATGACAAACAACCCTCTGCATCAGGCTTAGCAAAACGCTTGAATAAGCTTAGAGGTATCAATAACGTAACAGAAGCAACAGTAGCTATGCACACGAGCAATGAACTAGTTGGTTCCAGCAATAATTCAATCGTATTGAATAGTGGTGCTACAAAAACAGAAGTTAAAATAGATGCCGACTCTTGGGGATTGGTAGCAAATAGTTTAGCACAAAAATCCATCGATACAATACCTGACGAAGTTTATCTTCAACTCGAAAATGTAACAGGCACCAATAACTCTAATTTCCTTTCAGTATATGTGAATAATATACTCGTTGGTGCAGTATCTCTGTTTGGCATCCGTATAGCATCTATGCAAAATACCGCTCATGGCGGTTCAGGACTTACTTTTAAATTCAATATTTCTGATATTGTTGATGATTTGTATATTGCTGGAAATATTGACATTGATTCATTGAACGTTTCGATAAGAACCAAGAAACCGCTACCTAAAGGAAGTATCATTACAGTTGGACGGATTAGTGTTTATCGTTCAGGTCAATAACCCCAAAATAATATATGAGGCTCTCTCGGAATAGTCGTATCAAAATAAATACTGTAATAATAAGCATCAGCCTCCTTACTTGGGTGTTGCTTTTGATAAATCCCGGTAATATCATGACAATAGAACATTGTCCTGTTACGATTTCGGGACCTTCAACTGCTTCTGTCCAAATGTTGTTGGAAATGAACCCTCTTTCGTCACAACTGATAGGTTGGGGACTGATGGTTATTGCTATGATGCTTCCCAAAATAATTACTCCTATACAATTTATCTATGCACAAAGCCTAAAACGTTATCGCTTTAGACTCGCTTTGCTTTTTGTTTTGGGCTATGTATCAGTTTGGATGATTGCAGGAGTTTTTATGATTGGAGCGATTATGTGGTTGAGCCTCCTTGTGCCTCTCTCAAACACGCCTGCATTGGTAGTTTTGGCGGTGGCGTTGGTCTGGCAGTTTTCGCCTATCAAACAAAGGTTTTTGAACTATGGGCATCAGCATCGCGTCTTGCCTGCCTTTGGTTGGGAGGCTCACAAGGCTTCATTTTCTTTTGGCATCACGCATGGAACTTGGTGTGTCGGTTCGGGTTGGGCAATGATGTTGTTTCCTATGCTTTTGCAAGAATGGCACAATGTGGCGATGCTTTTTGTAACGTTTCTTATGATAAGCGAACACATGGAACACCCCAGACCACCTCGTTGGCACTTTGATTTGCGTTTGAAATTGTTAAGAATTATCATTGCGCAAACAAAAATCAGGCTTATGAAACGTGCTTGACCTACAAGCGCGAGCCAATAAAAAAACGTCAAGAAATCTATTGGTTTCTTGGCGTTTTTTTGCAATTATCCCCATCTATGCCCACATCGAGCTTGTTTGGCTATAGGTGTTCGTGCCAATGCACCACAAATAGGACATCTCAAAAAAAATAATTCTTCTTTTTTTTCTTCATAAATTCTTTGGACGTGGGCTTCTATCGTTTGCCAATCCATTTCTTCGGTATATGTTTCTATATCTCCATTTTCTATATTCGCATTTTCTTTAAAAAATTGGACATCTTCTTCTGTGAGCTTATCACCAAAAAATTCCAACTTGTGCAGGAAAGAACGAACATCTTGGCACTTTCGAAAAATCCTTACCTGCTCTGCGGTAGGCGAGAGTATATTCCAATAGTTCAAACGAATATAATCAAAAATAGCGGTTTCCATCACAAATCCGTAGTAAAATTGATATACAGCCTTGCCTGCCCCAAGCTGTTTAGGGCATAATTGAAGCGGATAACGCTGTTGTAGTACGTTACCAAGTCAATGCCCACACCTGCCCCATAGAGCCAACGGTTTTGTAGCAAATTATTGGCTGAAAAATATTGGTCTGACACATAGCCCGCATCTGTGTAAAATGTGGCATACAAGGCTATAGGCACTTTTTTGAATTGGGGAATAGGCATATATTTCCAATTTTTCACTCCCGAAAAGAGTTGGTATTTGAAGGTTTGCTTGCCTATAGCACTCGCTTGTGTGGGGATAACATACAACTCGTACCCGCGCATGACTTGGTCGCCATAGCCCACCGCAAGAGTACGCGCAAACATAGGATTTTTATTGTATGAAAATTGCCCTACAAGCTGATAATCCCAAAACCATTTTTTGCCCAAAGGGAAATATTGCCCCCACGCTCCCGAAGTTTCGAATTGGGAAAGACTATTTTCAGGCAAGAAACCCAAATACTGCACATTCCATTTCAATACATACCCGCGCAAGGCGTAGGCTTGTGCATCTCGTTTATCGTAGCGAAACGAATAGCCAATGCCTACATATTGAAGCCTGTTTTGTTCTTTTGCATAATAATTGGGGTTGAGCTTCACGACAGTATCTGCCACCCAAAGGTTTTGATAATTGATGTTCCAGCTATGAAAAGCATAAAAAGCAGGGCGATAATTGAACGAAAGGCTCGCGTCCCAGCGTTCCCGTGCATTGCCTTGTTCGTTGCGCACAAAGGCGAGTTTGTTGTCAATAGTTGCGTAGGCGATAGACCTATTTTGCCCATAGCCCGCATTGATATTTAGCCCCAATTTTTGGTTTTTGGTCAGGTAAGGAATGTCGTAGCCTATGCCGAAGCGTTGTGTGAAGCCAAATTGCACAATGAAGCCGAGTGTTTCTCGCCTACCGCGAAAGTTGTCTTGCCTGAAGCGCAAGCCATAATTGGTACGGCGTAAGTCGCGCCCATACACTGTCCACCATTCATTGAAATTCCTGTCCGATAATTCGAAAAGCGGAATGGGGAACAAATACCAACGCTCTTGCACCATGATTTTGAGCGTGTTGTTGGTAAGGTGCAAATCGACAAGCGTGAAAAGATTGGTGTTGAAAATATTGGCTTTGTTGCGAGCCAAGAGCGAGTCTTTTTTCGCCACCCAAAGCGTGTCGCCTTCTTTCAGCGTAAGCTCTCGCCTGATGATGTGCGGTTTGGTTTTTTTATTGCCCAACAATTCTACGCGCTCAATGACCACAAACGCTGTAGTGTCTTGGGTAGGCAAGGCTGTTTGCGCCCACGCCATCACATGAAAAAATAAACCAATACATAACAAACCAATAGCTTTCATATAGGCAAAGATAGCTTTTTTTATTCAAGTTTTGTGTTAAAAAAACCTCTTAAAAATAAAAGCCCCAAAGGGGCGATAAATCACAGATAGGGTTTGTTTTATTACACCTTATCCAACAAAAAAGCTATCTGAATAACAGGCAAGTAAATAAAGGAGGCGAACATAATTCGAAGCGCGACCTTGCGCGAAGGCGACACCAACAACTGCAACGTAGGCAAGAGAAACAAGATACCCGCCAAAAACGCCACGACTGCCGAAGCTGTGCCTGTGATGCCCACGTAGGCAGGCAAGAGGCTAACGGGAATAAGAATCAACGCGCCTATCATGATTTGCAAGGCAGAATTGAAATTACATTCGCCCTGTGCAGGCAAGAGGCGAAAACCCGCCTTTTTGTAGTCCTCGTCTGCCACCCAAGCAATCGCCCAAAAGTGCGGAAATTGCCATACAAATTGTATCAAGAAAATAAGCAAACCTTCTTTCGTAAACTCGCCTGTAGCCGCCACCCAGCCCAACAAAGGAGGCAAGGCACCAGGAATAGCCCCTACCCAAACCGCAATCACACCTACACGCTTGAGGGGCGTATAAATCAAGCCGTACATGACCATAGAGAGCAACGACAAAAAGGCGGTAAGGATATTGGTAAACATAGCCAACAAACCCAAACCCAACACACCTACCACAATACCACAAATCATTGCCTCTTGCACGCTCATACGCTCTGTAGGCAAGGGGCGCGTAGCGGTGCGCTTCATGAGCTTATCCAAATCCTTCTCAAGAATTTGGTTGATGATGATAGACGCGCCAGAAACCAAAAAACCGCCCACACTCAACGCCACCAACACAAGCATATCGGGCTTGCCTTTGGTAGCCAACAAATAGCCAAAACTTGCCGAAAATGCCACCAAAAAGGAAAGGCGGAACTTGAGCAACTGAAAAATGAGTTTCAACTTGCCTACAGACTCCACTTCAACAGTGGGAATCGCAGTCTTGGTATTTATCATGTTCATGAGAACGCTTAGCGAAGGTTTAAATTTTCTTGGTTTTTGAACCAAATAATTAACAAATACTGCACACCCACCAACACCACACCCGCCAACAAATGCAAAGGCTGTAGGTAGAAAGGCATACCACCGTAGGCAAGGGCAACGCCCATACACAACTCTACGAGGCACAAAATTAGCGCAAATAATGCAAATTTTCTAAAAATTGCCCATTGCCACACAACATTTTTCTTGCAGAGGTAGAAAAAATATACATTCGCACCCAAAAGCAACCACGAAAACGACCTATGCACATAGAACTCAAGCCCCAACTTGCCTACCCACGTACCGCGTCCTGCCTCGCCTACCTGCTTCGCCACCACGTCTATAGCTTCCCTTACCTGCGTACCGAGCAAGACCTGCAACAAGGTCAAGAAGAAGGCTACGCGCAACGTCCACAACAAAACCGTAAAATCTTTTGTCCTTACCTGCGGGGTTGGGTAGGCAAGTTTACCCTTTGGTACGACCACAATGTAGGTAAGCATAAACACAATCAACACCGCCAAACCCATGTGTACCGTAATGAGATTGGGCAATAAATTCGTAGAAACCACTACCGAACCTATCCACCCCTCGATGCCCACCAACACGAAGGCAAGGAAAGCCAATAGCGGAATTTTGGGGTTCGTCTTGCGATAGGCAAACGAAAAAAGGAGTGTCAAGAAAATAAGAAAACCTATCAAAACCCCTACAAGACGGTTTACGTACTCAATCCACGCCTTCGTAGTGTCAAAATACGTAACTTCTTGGATAGATTTGTCTTTCGTGATTTTGTCTGCCAATGCCTCGAAGCCCAAAACCCGCAAATAGCGTGCAATGCGTTCATTTTTGCGTTGGCGTTCCTCGACATATTTTTGTTGATAGTTGGGCGGAAGTTCCGAACTGTCTGTAGGCGGCACCCATTGCCCGAAGCAACGAGGCCAATCGGGGCAACCCATACCCGCCCCTGCCATACGCACCAAACCGCCTACACCTATCAATATATACACTGCCACAATGGTAGCAATGCCCACGTTTCGAAAGTTCTTTTGTCCCATAATTTTTGATTTGTGCAAAGATAACTCTTCCTTACAGAAAGCTATACAATCCAAACACTTTGTATAGCAAGTTGTTTGCATATCGGGGCTGTTCTTGCCTTGCCTACCAAAACTTTTTTTGCATAGTCCCCTAATAACCATTAGATTTGCGCGTTATATTTATCCTTCATCCTTTATCCCAATCAAGTTGTAACATGGAAGAAAAACATGACCATAAGATAAAACAAGCCTTCGAACCCAAAGCATGGAACGAAATCAAAGGAGCTAACTCGTGGGTGGTTTTCAAAATCATGGCGGAGTTTGTGAATGGTTTTGAGAAATTGGCGCAAATCGGACCTTGTGTTTCTATTTTTGGTTCAGCACGTACCAAACCCGACAATGAATACTACTTAGCCGCCGAAACCATTGCAGGCAAGCTCGTAAGACGTGGTTATGGTATCATTTCAGGAGGCGGACCTGGCATCATGGAAGCCGCCAACAAAGGGGCTTTCGAAGCAGGAGGCAAGTCGGTAGGCTTGAATATAGAGCTTCCCCATGAGCAGTTCAGCAATCCCTACATAGACCCCGATAAACTCATCAATTTTGACTACTTCTTTGTGCGCAAAGTAATGTTTGTGAAATATGCGCAAGGTTTTGTTGTAATGCCTGGAGGTTTAGGCACTATGGACGAACTTTTTGAAGCCTTCACACTCATTCAGACACAAAAGATAGCCAAATTCCCTATCATTTTGTACGGCAGAGATTTCTGGAGTGGTTTGTTGGATTGGATACGTGATGTGGTGCTTGGCAAAGAAAAAAATGTAAGCCCTGACGACCTGAACCTTATCACTATAGTAGATACACCCGACGAAGCTGTAAAAGTGATTACGGACTTCTACGACCAATATTTGCTCAAACCTAACTTTTAAGATACGTTTTGCGTATGTAAAGGCGCGGTTATGTTGTGATTCGCTCTGTGCGAATCACAATCTTATTTTGATTATTTTTGCTCCTGACTTTATGATAATATTATTACTCATTAGTTTTTTTACAGCACTGGCTATCTCTTGGTTGAGTATTCCTTCTATAGTGAAAGTAGCCAATGAAAAACATCTGTATGATGAACCTGATGAAAAACGCAAGATTCACCAACACAACATTCCTTCTTTGGGGGGAATAGCCATCTTTGGAGGGGTTATCATTACTTGTACTTTTTTTGTTAATTTTACGGCTCTTCCACAATGGGGATATGCTATTTCGGCTATTGTGTTGATGTTTTTTACAGGTGTAAAAGATGATATTATCCCTCTCTCGGCGAGCAAAAAGTTCTTGGCGCAGTTGGTTGCTTCGGCTATCGTGGTGATGAAAAGCGACATTCGCCTCACACAATTTTATGGTTTTTTGTGGATAGATGGCATAGATTATTACACAAGCGTTACCATTTCTATCTTTACGCTCTTGACTATCATCAATGCGTTCAATTTGCTTGATGGCATCAATGGCTTGGCGGGAGGCGTGGGTATGATTGCCTCACTTATGTTCGCCTACTTTTTTTATGTATTCAACAGCCCCGAATGGGCAGTGATTGCGGTTTCTTTGGCGGGTAGTTTGGCGGGTTTTCTGTACTACAACTTACGCCGAAGAGCTATGATATTTATGGGTGATACGGGTTCGCTTTTGATAGGGCTTTTCTTGGCTATC
This sequence comes from Bacteroidota bacterium, assembly GCA_004292795.1. Lineage (GTDB taxonomy): Bacteria > Bacteroidota > Bacteroidia > Cytophagales > Microscillaceae > RDXI01. The sequence goes on from RDXI01000002.1 coordinate 26,930, forward strand.
TTTGCCATTGTGTTCATTGAGCTAAACCGCGAGGCGTTTCAGGCAGGCAAGGCTTTTGCTTTCAAACCTCCCTTCGCGCCTGTGTTGGCTATCAGCATTTTGTTATTGCCTTTGTTTGATACCTTGCGCGTGTTTTGCATACGCATAGCGAACAAACGTTCTCCTTTTTCGGGTGATAGAAACCACTTGCATCATTATTTGGTAGATAGTGGCTTGACGCACCCCTTCGCCTCGATAATACTTTACATAGCCCATATTTCTTTTGTGTTGTTCATTCTTCTGTTCATGAACCTTCCGCAAGTGTTGGCATTAAGCACGTTGTTTTTATTGGCATTGGGCTTTAGTTTGGGGTTGTATTATTTCAAACTAAAAAAACAAACGCCCACGCACAAGGACATCAAAACGCCTCTCGAAACAGCAAAATAAAAAGATTAGTACTTACGCAAAATCTACATAGAAAGCTTATGTAGCACAGACATCTTGCCTGTAGTGTGGTAGCATAGACCATTTTTATGACTACATTTGCTATTTCTTGCCTATACGCTACAGGCGAGATACCCGTGCTACATTTTGTGTAACACCAAAATAAATTTTAAAGTGCATATAACAAAAGGCTGTAGCGCACCCTTTCTAGGGTGCGGGGTGTCGATTGTTGTGAACACACCCTAGAAAGGGTGTGCCACAAGGGCGCAAGGTAAGAATTATACTAAAATAAATTTTAAAGTGCATATAACAAAAGGCTGTAGCGCACCCTTTCTAGGGTGCGGGGTGCCGATTGTTGGAACACACCCTAGAAAGGGTGTGCTACAAGGGCGCAAGGTAAGAATTATTTTGGTATAAGTCCTAAAAGCACTTGCCTGCCCGCAGTAGGCAAGTTTTTTATTCGACCTTGTGCTAATTTCTGTACGCGCCAAAGGCGTTTTTTTTTCAAAAAGTGCTTAAAATGAAGCAACGCATCTTGTTAAACTTGCCTACCCCACAAAAAAATAAGATTTTCAAAGACAACTGCTTCGAAAATCTATATTTTTGGGAAGTTTTGGGTGAATTACCAGCTTGATTTGGTAACACCGGGTATCTTGCCTTCAGATGCCATAAGGCGGAACATATTACGGCAGATGCCGAATTTGCGCATATAGCCTTTAGGTCTGCCCGTAAGTTTGCAACGATTGTGCAAGCGAACAGGAGAGGCATTTTTAGGAAGTTTGTCAAGTGCTTCATAATCACCTGCCTCCTTCAATGCTTTGCGTTTTTCAGCATATTGAGCTACCAATTTCTCGCGCTTAAGCTCACGCGCTCTGATGGATAATTTTGCCATGTTGGAAGAGAAGGATTAAAGTACTTGTTCAGGTTTTGTGAAAGGCATACCAAGTGCTTTCAATAATTCGAAGGCTTCTTCATCATTAGGAGCATTGGTCACAAAAGTGATGTCCATACCCGTAATTTTGCTTACCTTGTCAATGCTTATCTCAGGGAAGATAATTTGTTCTTTCACACCAAGCGAATAATTGCCACGACCATCGAAGCTTTTATCACTGATACCTTTGAAATCACGCACACGAGGCAACGCGATAGAGATAAGGCGGTCAAGAAATTCGTACATTCTATCACCACGCAAGGTAACTTTAGCACCGATAGGCATACCTTCACGAAGTTTGAAGTTCGCTACAGATTTCTTTGCTTTGGTGGCTACAGCTTTTTGCCCTGTGATAGTAGTAAGTTCATCAACCCCTACATCAACCAATTTCTTGTCAGACACAGCCATACCAATACCTTTGTTTACAATGATTTTGGTAAGGCGGGGTACTTGCATAACCGTTTTGTAAGAAAACTTAGCTTGCAAAGCGGCTACTACTTCGTTCAAATATTTTTCTTTCAGACGAGGGGTCATGATACTTTTTCGTATTTAGTTTTTTTGAAGTAACGTTCTAACTTGCCCTTCGCGTTTAGTTTGCGACCAATACGCGCAGGTAGTCCCGTTGCAGGGTCAATGACCATCAAGTTACTGATGTGAATGGGAGCTTCAAACTGCACGATTCCACCTTCGGGAGATTGCGCGGTAGGTTTTCTGTGGCGTTTTGCCATGTTAAGCCCTTCTACAATAGCACGGCGTTTTTCCATGTCTATTTCCAATACCTTGCCTGTGTTGCCTTTTTCATCACCAGCAATCACCAAGACCATATCGCCTGACTTTACGTGTAGTTTAGGCTGTTTATTTTTTTTGCGTTCCATGTTCGTTAAAGAATAGGTATTTTACAATACTTCAGGCGCGAGGGAAACAATTTTCATAAATTGTTTTTCACGCAATTCACGTGCTACGGGTCCGAAGATACGCGTGCCACGAGGCTCGTCGTTGTTGTTGAGCAACACCGCCGCGTTATCTTCAAAGCGTATGTAAGAGCCATCAGTACGGCGCACTGCTTTGCGAGTACGCACTACCACAGCCTTTGAAACGGTACCTTTTTTCATGTTGCTCGAAGAGAGCGCAGATTTTACCGTTACGACAATTTTATCACCTATAGAGGCATAGCGTTTGCGTGTTCCGCCCAATACACGGATACACAACACTTCTTTTGCTCCACTGTTATCGGCTACGCTGAGCCTTGATTCTTGCTGTATCATAATTTTTTATGCACCAATCGTTTAACAAATGCGGGCTTGTGCATCACACGGGGCAATACACAAGCGCATTTATGAATAAAAATTATTTCGCTTTCTCAATGACACTCACCAAACGCCAACGTTTAGTTTTGCTCAAGGGGCGACATTCCATGATTTTAACCGTATCACCGATGTTGCACTCCTGATTCTCATCATGAGCGTGAAACTTCTTGCTTTTGGTTACAAATTTACCATACTTCTCGTGTTTGAAACGGCGTTCAACCTTTACAGTAATGGTTTTTTCCATTTTGTTGCTTGTAACCACGCCCACACGTTCTTTGCGGGCATTTCTTTCAACTGCGACTTTTACTTCTTCCATAGTACTCATCAAGTTTATTTGGTTTGAGCAGTTCTAGCGTGAAGTTCCGTCATAAGACGAGCTATCAGGCGACGCGTTGCTCTGATTTTGATAGGATTTTCGATTTGTGAGATAGCGTGAGCGAATTTGGTGCGCTGTAGCGTTTCTCTTTCTTCACGAATAGACTTTACAATCTCCTCAGTAGAGAGGGCTTTGATTTCGGCGGTTTTCATAATTAGTCGACAAATTCGCGGTGTACTACCACTTTGGTTTGAACAGGGAGCTTTTGTGCCGCAAGATAAAGTGCCTCTTGCGCTATTTCACGGCTCACGCCGTCAAGTTCGAACATAATTTTGCCCGGTCTTACAGGAGCTACCCAATATTCAGGCGCGCCTTTACCCTTACCCATACGAACCTCTGCAGGTTTTTTGGTGATAGGCTTATCGGGGAATATGCGTATCCAGATTTTTCCTTCACGCTTCATTGTACGCGAGATAGCGATACGGCAAGCCTCAATTTGACGGCTTGTGATGCGTCCGGGTTCAAGAGCTTTCAAACCGAAAGTACCGAAATCTAAAGTATAACCTCTGGTTTCAATACCTTTGATGCGCCCTTTCTGTTGTTTTCTATATTTGGTTCTCTTAGGGAGTAACATGACTTGTCAAGGGTTTAGCGTTTTTTGTTGTTTCTGTTAGCGCCACCACCGCCTTTGTTATTGTTGTTGCGGTTGTTGTTGTTGTTGCGGTTGTTGTTGTTACCACCTTTGCTGTTGCGGTCTCCGCCTTTGTCGCGGTCTCCACCACGGTCATTGCGACGGTCGCCACGGTCATTGCGGTCTCCGCGGTCATTGCGGTCGTTACGGTCTGCATAATCATTGGCAGAAGCGTTATTCATAGCTTGAGGCGACAAATCAGGTTTGCCGTATATCTCGCGTTTGAAAATCCACACTTTGATACCAATTTTGCCATACACCGTCATAGCTTCAGAAACAGCATAATCAATATCAGCGCGAAGCGTATGCAAAGGAACACGACCTTCTTTGTATTGCTCGGTACGTGCCATATCAGCACCAGCCAAACGTCCAGAAAGTTTTACTTTGATGCCTTGTGCGCCAGCATGCATAGAGTCAGCAATCGCTTTCTTCATAGCACGGCGGTAAGAAATACGCGCTTCAAGTTGTTGCGCTACTTTCTCGCCTACCAATTTGGCATCAAGTTGAGGGCGTTTTACTTCATAGATGTTGATTTGAACATCTTTGCTATAAAGTTTTTTCAACTCCTCTTTGATTTTGTCCACTTCTGCACCGCCTTTACCAATCACCACGCCAGGGCGTGCAGTGTGAATAGTAAGCGTTACGCGCTTCAATGTACGCTCAATTACTACTTTAGCAATATCACCCTTAGGGATACGTGCTTTGATATATTTGCGGATTTTCTCGTCTTCAACAAGTTTGTCAGAGAAATCTTTACCGCCGAACCAATTTGAGTCCCAGCCTCGAATGATGCCCAAACGAAGCGCTACTGGATTTACTTTTTGTCCCATACGTTGTTTTTTTTATGCTTCGTTTAAGCTATCAAGAACGATTGTTACGTGGTTAGAGCGTTTGCGCACACGGTATCCACGACCTTGAGGCGCGGGGCGCATTCTTTTCAACATACGACCACCATCTACAAAGATTTCCTTTACATAAAGGTTGGCTTGGTCGAGGTCGACATTTGCATTTTGTTGCTTCCAATTAGCAAGGGCAGACGTAAGAAGAGCCTTAAGGTTTCTTGCGGCAAGCTGTGGAGATGTATCGAGGATATGAAGCGCGTGAAGGACGAACTGCCCACGAATCATATCCGCTACAAGACGCATCTTACGAGGCGAGCTTGGAAGTGCGTAAGCATGAGCGCGAGATGCACCAAGGTTTCCCTCGTTTTGTTCGCGAAATGCTTTCTTAGCTTCTTTCTCTTGACGAATGCGTACCGATTTTTTGGGTTTTTTCTCTTTAGTTTCCATCACGCGTTATTTTTTCTTTTTATCTTTTTTAGCAATGTGTCCACGGAAGTTGCGGGTAGGCGAGAATTCGCCCAAACGGTGTCCTACCATGTTTTCGGTAACGTACACAGGGATATGTTTGTTGCCATTGTGTACTGCGAAAGTGTGTCCTACGAAATCGGGAGAAATCATAGAGCGGCGCGACCAAGTCTTGATGATAGACTTTTTGCCAGATTCGTTCATTACATCTACCTTTTTCTTCAGGTGATGCTCTATATAGGGTCCTTTTTTGAGAGAGCGAGCCATTACTTACTACGTTTTTTGATGATGAGGCGATTAGAATACTTTTTGGGAGCGCGAGTCTTAAGACCTTTAGCATACAAGCCCTTGCGTGAACGAGGCTGACCTCCAGATGCACGACCTTCGCCACCACCCATAGGGTGATCCACAGGGTTCATAGACACACCACGGTTGCGAGGACGACGACCAAGCCAACGTTTGCGACCTGCTTTTCCCATTACGGTATTCATGTGTTCTGAGTTAGATACAGAACCAATTGTTGCCATACAAGTCAATAACACGTAGCGAGTTTCGCCTGAAGGCATTTTGAGCGTGGCATATTTGCCTTCGCGTGCCAACAACTGTGCATACGTGCCAGCACTACGCGCAAGTTGTCCGCCTTTACCGGGGTTTAGTTCAATGTTGTGAACAATAGTACCCACAGGAATTTCAGCGAGTGGAAGTGCGTTACCTATTTCAGGCGCGATGCTACTTCCAGATACTACAGTCTGACCTACTTTCAAGCCTTCGGGGGCAATGATATAGCGTTTTTCACCATCTGCATAAAACAAAAGAGCGATACGCGCTGTACGAGTAGGGTCATACTCTATAGCTTTCACTGTTGCAGGAATACCAGCCTTATTACGTTTGAAGTCAATCTCACGTATATATTGCTTATGACCACCGCCTATGTAGCGCATCGTCATCTTCCCAGAGTTGTTACGTCCCCCAGAACGCTTCTTTATTTTAAGAAGCGACTTCTCAGGCGTTGTTTTCGTAATTTCCGTAAAAGCGGGAGCGATACGAAAACGCAAAGAAGGGGTGATTGGTCTGAATTTTTTGAGAGCCATTATTTTAATGTTTTGCGCCGTCAGTGCTTTGGCGAGCTACTGCCGACATACCTACAAATATTTACTCAGTTGTAAGGGTGGATTTTTGGGTGTCAGGTTTGTGGGTGTCGGGCTTTTGGGTGTCAGGCTTTCAGGTGTACCCTTTTGCCCTTCTACCTTTCCCCCTTCTACCTTTCCTACCTTTCTACCCTTCCTCCCCCTCTTAGATATTCTCGAAGAAATCAATGATTTCTCCTTCTTTCAAGGTGATGATAGCCTTTTTGTAACTGGGCGTTCTTCCTTGAACGAAATGCGTGCGTGTATAACGGCTTTTAGACTTGCCTTTGTGGTTCATAGTATTCACTGCTTCCACTTGAACGTTATACATTTTTTCAACAGCCTCTGCGATTTGGATTTTGTTGGCGCGACCATCTACGATGAATGCGTAGCGTTCTTTGCCACCTTTTACCTTCTTAGAAAGGTATTCCATTTTTTCGGTGAGGCGAGGTCTTTTTAAGATTTCGGTCTGTTCCATGACGTGAGTGTTGGGCGATTATTCCGATTTAGACAACAGGGTTTCCAACTTGTTCACTGCACTTTCCATGAACACAATCTTGTCAGCATTCAAGATGTTGAAAGTATTGAGTTGGTTGAACGTGATGACGTTGGTTTTGGGTATGTTACGACTTGAGAGATATACGTTGTCTTTGTTTTCGGGTAGTACAAGCAACGTCTTTGTGTTGGTCAAAGCCAACTGATTCAAGAAAGCAATGTATTGCTTGGTGCGTGGTGCTTCGTAGTTGAAATCTTCTACTACCATCAGGCTTTTTTCTTTCGCTTTGTAGCTAAGAGCCGACTTACGCGCCAACTGCTTCAATTTCTTGTTCAATTTGAAGCGATAATCACGAGGGCGAGGTCCGAATGCACGTCCACCACCTACAAACAAAGGTGATTTGATGCTACCAGCACGCGCACCGCCAGTGCCTTTTTGCTTCTTGATTTTCTTGGTAGAATATGACACTTCTGCACGTTCTTTGGCTTTGTGCGTGCCTTGGCGTTGGTTAGCATGATATTGCTTTACGTCAAGGTAGATAGCGTGGTCATTGGGTTCGATACCGAAGATAGCTTCATTGAATTGAACGGTGCGCCCTGTGGACTGCCCGCTCTGAGAGAGTACTGCAACTTCCATGTTCTTATTTTTCTACAACGATGTATGAATTTTTGGCACCCGGTACCGAACCAGATACTACTAATATGTTATGTTCAGGGAGAATACGCATTACGCGGAGATTTTGAATCTTAACGCGGTCGCTGCCTGTGCGTCCAGCCATACGCATACCGGGTAGTACGCGAGAAGGGAATGATGATGCACCGATTGAACCTGGGTGACGAGCGCGGTTGTGCTGTCCGTGAGTTTGTCCACCTACACCGCTAAATCCGTGGCGTTTTACAACACCTTGAAAGCCTTTACCTTTAGTAGTGCCTACTACGGCTACTTTGTCGCCTTCAGCGAAAAGGTCGGCTACGCTTAGTACATCGCCCAATTTGAACTTGCCTACAGGAAACTTGGTAAACTCGATAAGTTTGCGCTTAGGAGTAGTATTTGCTTTCGCAAAATGCCCTTTTTCGGGTTTGTTCGCTCTTGCCTCTTTTTTCTCATCGAAGGCAAGTTGAATTGCGTCATAGCCGTCTTTCTCGGCTGTTTTTACTTGTGTTACGACACAAGGACCTACTTGAAGAAGCGTGCAGGCTATTTGCTTGACAGAGGCTTCTGTGGTTTCGAATAGGCTGGTCATGCCTACTTTCTTACCAATAATTCCAGACATACGTTATATACGCTTTGAAAAATCTTTAAAAACACAATCCAATCCCTCTTTTCGGAATTGGACTGCAAAATTAGGCAATTATTTACAAAACACCAAAAAATAATTTATTTTTTTCTTTTTTTTTTGAACACAGCCAAACAAGCCCCGCTTATCCCTATCAGCAAACTACCGCATCAATGAAATCCACCCTTTGAAACGCCTACGGAGGGCGGGGTTCGAGAGTTCATAATAATACACACCCGCAGGCAAGCCACGCCCATCCCAATCATTTTGATATGCCTCACTGCGATAGACCTCGCCTCCCCAACGGTTGTACACCACAAAACGCCAACGCCTGCTCAAGATATTGCCTATCTCGAAACGGTCATTTTTGCCATCACCATTGGGCGTAAACACATTTGGAACAAAGCTCGGACAAGCCTCAAACTCCACCCGAATAGTATCACCCACCACACAACGCGCTGTTGGCACTTGCACCCAATATATGCCTGTCCTATCTACTACCAACGTGTCGGCTGTGCTACCATCTTGCCACTTGTAGCTATTGCGCCAATGACGCGCCCGCAAAGTCAGGCTTTCGCCTTCACAAAGATTGGTATCAGCAGGCAAGGACACAGGCACGTCATACTTCACTTCTATAGTGTCGCTCGCTACGCACACACCCAGTTTGGCACGAACCCAATACTTGCCTGCCTCACGCACCAAATACGTAGGCGAGCTACTCCCATCTTGCCAAATATACGATGCCCCACTGCCCGCAGAAAGCAACAGCGTTTCGCCCACGCACAGTGTAGTGTCCCGCCCCAAATCAGGCGCGGGAGCTTGGTATGATAACTCCTCTACGCTCACATCATCTATTAGGTAGTAGGCGGGTCCAAGATTGAGTGTGTTGGGTTCACGAATGGCTATTGTATTTTCATTATCAGCAAAATTGCCAATAATGATGTATTCTGCAGGTGATTTGCTTTGGAAACAGCCTGAAACCTCATGCCAATTTGTTCCCATTAACACTTTTTTTTCAACGACTTGTGGGGCAAAAGGCAAATTGTAATAAAAATCTTGCTTATATCTCCAATCCACCAATGTGTCAGAAAAATACGCGCCTAAGTTATTAGACACCCACCCAGATTGTTTTTGTCTGTTCAATGCGTAAAAACGCACGTGGTAACTTTTGCCAATTGTGAGCTTTTGAGATAATTTATTTTCCAAGTATTCTCTCGATTTGTTGATGATAGTACCATTTTGAGAATAGGTAATAATGCCTCCAGTAGCATTCCCCGTTTTGGGGAGGCTATTCAATTTGTCGACTATATTCAAATTACAATTAGAAGGAATGTCTGTTCTCCAATAATCAGGCGTAGCATTGGTGGGCGAGAACCAGTTTTTCACGAAATCTTCTAAATATGTATTATCTGGTATATTTAGATATTGGCACAGCCCATCTAATTTTTTATATTCTTCAAAACTTGGGTTGGGTACTAAGTTCTGCGCTCTTGAACTCAAAAACGCCATACACAGCATACAAAGTAGGAATGCTTTTTTCATTTTGTATCAATATTGAAAAATTAGCCCATGCCGATGGCACAGGCTAATAAAATTAAGATAACGCTTAGTGTTTGATAATCACTTGTCGGTTTTTTACGCCTTGTGGCGTTGTGATGCGCAAGTGATACAAGCCTTCGGGCAGGGTAGCTGTTTCTATCTCAAATTCGGATAGCGTGGTGGTCGCTTGGCGTTTCACTTGTCCGTATTTATTCACAAGCTCCAGCGTGTAGGGAGTAGCAAAGTTCTCTTGCCTGATTTGTCCTTGTGCATTGCGCCAAGCCGCTTTGAAACTTTGGTTGGCGGCATTGGGATAACTAAAGGGGGTAACACCTGTGTAGGGTCCGCCTCCATTGCTTGTACAATTGTTGATGACAATAGTACGTGTTTTCCAAGCAGGTACTTCGGGAGGATTGGCGGAACATTGGTTGTAAGCCCGCACTTTAATCGTATAAGTACCCGCCACAGTGGGCATAGCATAGAGTGTGCTGGAAGAACTGTTTTCGCCTTCTGCACTGTTTGTAATCTGAAGAAAGGTAGCTTCGGGGAAAGACCATTCAAAGTTGGTCATGGTATTGATGCCACTGCCTGTATAGGCGTTGAAGGTTATCACTTGCCCAAGGCAATAGTTCAAGACACTATCAGAATTGCCACTGTCACCTTCAGAGGCATTGATGAGGTACACAGGGGCAGGCTCGCCTATCCACACATAACTTGTACTTTTTTTGTTCCATTGCGGATTGAGCCAGTTTGTTTCTGCGGAAATGAAATACTCTGCCATCACATCATCTGCCGAGAGCGTAACATTTGCAGGTGGTTTTACATACACTGTTTCAGCATGGTTAAAATATGTGTTGGTGGCGAATGTTTCCTCACTAGGATTTCCATACACTTTCCACCCTGTGGGTACTCGCCAAGTGTATTCATAGTGGTAGTAGCAAAAATTGGCGGTATTGATATTGCCCAAAGCAAGTGTAACTTGTTTGGCAGTGCCTACTTCGCTTTGGCACCAAAAAGGACGCTCACCATTGAGTAGGCGCGGTTGTGGTGGGGTAAATGTTTCTACCGAAGTCCAAACAGAGCTTTTGGTAGGGATACCCGCGCCTTCAAATTTTGCTTCCACTCTGATATTTTGTACAGAGTTGCCTACGTTGATAGTGGCAGTGCTTGTGTTGCCATTATCCACTATTGTTTTGGTGATGCCTGTCTGATTGCTGGCATATACATACCATGTAATCGTACCACTTACAGGAATACCTCCTTGAAAAAAGCTCTTGGCTACGTATGTTTGTGTAGTAGTGGGACAGGCTTTGCTTGGTTCTGCAACATCAACGTAATACAAAAGTTGTGTTTGCGCTTTCCCTTTTTCAATACTGATAAAAAAAAGGCTCATAATCCAAAATGAGTGCAATAAGACTTTAAAGGATTGTGGGATTGTAACATCATGAATAAAAAATTAAATGAGTGTTTTTTTGCAAAATTAGGCAATTATTTACAAAACACCCAAAAATATTTTTTTATTTTTTTTCTAACACGGCACAAACTCCATAGTTTTCGCCATGTGCAGATGAAGAGTTGTATAACGTATGTTAGCCTCGAAACTACCGATGCCACAAAATTACAGCCTTGCCTACCCAAATTTTAGACGCTCCCATACACAAAACAGCATTAGGCAGGAAAAAAATCAAAAAAAAATGTTAATTTTGAAACTTATTTAGTAGTAAGTAGGTTTTTATAATAAAGCAACCAAAACTATGAAAGACACAAAAACAGAGATTGTCGACCTTGCCACTAACTTGATATTGGAAAGGGGGTTTAATGCCTTTAGTTATGCAGACATAGCCAAAGCACTACAAATCAAGAACGCGGCGGTGCATTATCACTTTCCTACCAAAGAAGACTTGGGAGTGGCAGTAATGAAGCAACAACAAAGTTTTGTCAAAACCTTGATACACAATTTGAAGGTGCAAGGCGTATCCGAAATAGGACAACTGATGGCACTGATTGATATCTACAATGGCTGTGTGACCAATAAATTGATTTGCGCACTCGGTTCTATGGGTTCAGATGTACTTACGCTTTCGGAGCGAGTGCAAGTAGAAATTAAAAATGACTATGTGCAGGTATGGGAATGGGTAAGCCAAATACTCGAAGCAGGCAAGGAGAAAAACCTTTTCAGATTCGAAGGGCAGGCAAGCACGAAGGCGGCTATGATTCTGAATAACCTAATGGCAGGGGCGATAGTCGCAAGGGTACTAAGCCCACAACACTTCAAAGACGTAATAGCGCAAATGGTAGCTGAACTTTTGGTATAAAATGGATTTCCTTGTAAAATCTATTTTTTTGAGCTTAATACTTACCTACTAATAAGTAAAATTTATTTTTCATAACAATATGAACATCTCAAAAGCAAATTCCCGAACCTTGTACGCAGAGGACATTACCCAAGCCTTGCAAGACAATTACAATTACTTGCTCGCACAAGGAGATGTGATTGTACTGATAGTAAACGAAGCCCTTGAGATACAGTACCTTAGTAGTACTGTGTGTGATATGTTGCACTATGACCAAGATGCCTTGATAGATAAAAGCATTTTGTCGATTGTAGAGAAAGAAGCGAAAGCGAAAGTAAGAGAAGCGATTTCTCAAGCGAAGCAGGCAAGCAGGATTCCGCATCGAATACAAAACCTAAGCCTGTATTGTACCTTTGGGTATCAGCATTTTTTTGATGGGGTGGTTATCAATTTGAAGGACGCTCCACGTATATGCGGGTATATGTTTTACCTGCACAATGTAACAGAACGCTATCATATAGAAGCAAAGCTAAAAGACTTGAATTTGGAGTTAGATAGCTTTGTGTATAAAGCCTCTCATGATTTGCGTGCGCCTCTTGCTTCGTTGGCTGGGCTTATCAATTTGACTGAAAGTGATTTTACACCGAAAGCGCGTGAGAACTTTGAGATGATGAAAAAAAGTGTATCCAAATTGGATAAGTTTATTCAACAATTAGCCCATTACTCGCGCAACAACAACACAGAAGCGGATTATGTGCACATTGATTTTGAGGGATTGATTGAAGAAACTATCGAAAGTTACAAACATTGGGCGGGTAGCGACAAAATCCATTTTGAAATCAAGGTAGATATCCAAAACCCGATTGTTTCTGATGTTTTCAGGCTCAAAATAGTATTGAGCAACCTTATTTCCAATGCTATCAAATACCAAAAAATAGGGCAGGACTACGCATATATCAAAATCGTTGTGCAGGATTTTACAAAAGACACTTTTTCTATTGTGGTAGAAGACAATGGGCAGGGCATCAATGCGCTATATATAGACAAGGTTTTTGATATGTTTGTGCGTGCCACAGACCAGTCCGATGGCTCGGGACTGGGGCTATACATTGTGCAGAGAGCTTTAGCAAAACTGAAAGGGAAGATAACGGTACACTCCACAAAAGGAGTAGGTAGCACTTTTAGGGTGTTGATACCTCATAAAATTTCTCAAAATCCTGATATTCATTAACAATCATTTCTCAGTAATCCGATGAACAACAACGAAAAATCCCTGAACGAACAAATGTTGATAACCTGCGCGGAAGCCTATCCTTCGCCTATCATAGAGGTAATAGCCGAAGGCATCATAGAGGCAAACCCAGCCGTTACGGGCTTGGCTATAGGCGAGGTTGCCCCTGACTTCACGCTCTTGAATACAGAAGGCGAGGCTGTGAACTTGTACGAAATCTTGGCGCATAGTCCTGTGGTTTTGTCATTCTTTCGAGGCGAATGGTGCAGTTTCTGCAATCTCGAGGTAAGGGCATTGCAAAAGTCCTTGCCTGAAATACAAGCGTTGGGAGCGGTGCTTTTGACCATTCACCCACAACGAATAGAAACGTCCTTTAGGCTTGTGCATAAACATCAGATTGATTACCAAATTTTGAATGACCCCACACAAGGCGTTTTGGAACAATACAATGTAAAGTTTGACATTCCACGCTCTATTCTGAATGTGTATTTGGAGAGTTTCAATATTGATGTGCGAAAAATGAACGAAAATGGCGAACTTACCTTGCCTGTACCTGCCACTTTTATCATAGACAAGCAAGGCATTGTAAAGAGTCGCTTTTTCTCACACGATTATACGGTGCGCATGGATCCTAAGCATATCCTAACCGCCTTGAAGAACTTGCCTGCCACTACACCAGAACCTATATATGAAAGTTTGCTCAATGCTACTTTTATAAGCAGGTAATGTATAGCCTTACCACAAAGACAAGCCTTATGTTGTCTTTGTGGCATTTTACGGCATAGTTTTAGGATACATCTATATCCACAAAATGATGATAGAAAGAAGACTTGCTAATGACTCCTTGCCTAAAACGGCAAACACTTCATAGCCTGTTTCTAACCAAAGGTCACACAAAAAAGACTTAAGATTACGTGAGTTCGGAATTAGATTTAAATATAAAATATTGTAAATCAATGGATTGAATAGGCTTGCTCCAGCGGGGCGACATCTATGCGCTATTAAGATGTCGCCCCGCTGGGGCTTTGGAAGACTTAAACTGTTGTGCTACAAAGATGTCGCCCCGCTGGGGCTTGTACGCAACCTTTTTATTTCCGAACTCACGTTTATTTAATAAATTGATTTACAATATTTTAGCTCTAAATCTAATTCCGAATTCACGTTATTTTTCCAAGAAAACAACAAATTTAAACTGTTAAAAACAATGTTCCGCCTCGAAAAGAAGCGGAACATAGACATTTGAAAAAAACACTACAAATCTTTAGATTCTTCTACTACCTCTTTTTCAAGGTTGGGCTTGCTTGCCTCTGCTGTGGCATACGCATTGATGATGCTCTGCACAAGTCTGTGGCGCACTACGTCTTTGGCATCAAGATGCACGAAAGAAATGCCTTTCACATCTTTCAGAATACGCTGTACTTCGACCAAGCCCGACTTTTGTTTGGGAGGCAAGTCTATTTGCGAAACGTCCCCTGTGATAATCATTTTAGAGTTGGGTCCCATACGAGTCAAAAACATCTTCATCTGCATGGGCGTTGTGTTTTGCGCTTCGTCAAGGAGTATATACGCATTGTTGAGCGTTCTACCGCGCATATAGGCAAGGGGCGCAATCTCTATAATCCGATTTTCGAGGTAATATTTGAGCTTTTCAGACTGAATCATATCATCAAGCGCGTCATAAATGGGGCGTAGGTAAGGATCGACTTTCTCCTTCAAATCACCGGGCAGGAAGCCCAAATTCTCGCCTGCCTCCACTGCGGGGCGCGTGATAATAATTTTTTTAATTTCTTTGTTCTTCAAGGCTCGCACTGCGAGGGCAACCGAGATAAAGGTCTTGCCTGTACCTGCGGGACCGAGGGCAAACACAAGGTCGTTCATTTGTGCCGCCTTCACGAGTTCTATCTGATTGGCTGTCTTGGGCTTGATGCCCACACCCTTTGTGCCATATACCAACACATCTTTGTCCAAAGCCTCTTCTTCGGCAAGCAATTTTTCGGCACTTTCGCCGCGCAAAAGATTGCTTACATTGTCGGGAGTGATTTTACCAAATTTGTGATAGTGCAATAGCAAAGCATTGATAATCTCATTGATTTTCAATATTTCGGGGGTGGAGCCTTGTATGCGTAGCTCGTTGCCACGTGATACAATTTTGCTCTTGGGGAAAGCGTCAGAGATTTCTTTGATGTTGTGGTTTCCTATGCCAAGAAAATCTACCAACGACACATCATCATCGAGTTGAATAATTTTTTCTACCAAAAAAGTGAAAGGGGGTTAAGGGTGAAGTATTTGATATTTTCAAAATTAGAACCTTTTTTCGATAATTCCAAAAAAAAAGACGTTCACTTTCACAGTGAACGTCTTTTTATGCGGTAAACTTAGCAATCACTTGCCAAAGCTACCACCACGAGAGCGTGAAGACGAACCTGCACGAGAAGAAGAGCGAGGAGTACGCGCCGAGCTTCCGTTGTCGTTGCTCGAAGCACGAGAGTAACGCGCAGGGTTGCTGGCTACTTTCTGCTTGAATGACGACATTTGTTGTTGTTGTTGCTTACGGTCAAAGAACGAAGGATTAGCTTTTTGTCCCGCAGGGCTATTTGTGCCATAACGACTCGCACCTGTGCCATAATAAGGCGCGTTGCGCGTAGTGGGATTGTTGCGATAATCCGAATAATGGTGATACGTATGTTGGTAAATCACAGGTGTAGGGTGCATTGCGTGCATCATAGAACTCATGAACGCATACTGCCCGTAGAAATGCCAGAAAGACTGTCCATGGCTATCACTGCGCCATTCGCCATACTTGGGATTGTTTACGCGGTTGTTGAAGCCCGGAGGCGAGGGCAGTTTACTGACTTTGCCATCTTCAGACTTAGAGGCAAGCTCAAGCCCCATGTTGTCCAAGTTTTCAGCAAAAAAGATTTCGCTTGTCTTTGTCCATTCTGTAACCTTGCCTACAGAGTCCTTCTCTATATCTTTGAAAACTTTGTACTTGTGTTGATACAAGCCTTTGCTTTCGTCCATCTGCATATCGTGCAAGATGATAGAATAAGACTTTTCTTTGCTTAAGTCGCGCATGAGCAAATCTACAGGACTGGGTCCGTCATATTTGGGTTTCGAAGAGCCGCAAGCGGTGAATAGAAGCGCACACACTGCAAGCCCATAAAGGATTGGGGATTTCATGTTTATTGTTGAAAGATTGATTATTGAAAAAAGGTATAGGGGTGGAAAGGTGGAAGGGTAGAAAGGTGGAGGGGTATTGGGGTAGCCTAACTCGACCTGACTAACCTATTATGGCATGATGATATTGGAAAATTCGTATTCGTTTACTTCAACACCTACCGAAGCCGTAAACTCTTCTTCGCCCCATTGTTCGATGGTCATTAGTTTTTTTTCATCTTTGGTAGCATACGCCCAAGATACGAGTTCTGTCCATTCCGTTTGTCCATTGGCGCGTTGATAACCAATGTTTTCGGCTTGCCTGTAGTATGTTTCTCCTTCAAACTGTATGCGCATGGGAGGCGTGCCTTTTTGCAGGGCAGTGTCCAACACATCTTCGGGAAGGTCGTGAATTTTGATAGAACGGTTGAGCGTGCAATACAAATCCCCATCTTCCTCTACATACAAGAAAAAAGTGTCCTTGCCTTCTTGAATTTGAAATTCATCAGCAAAGTGGTCGTTGCCCCAATCATATTCGTAAGACGCTGTTACTTGCCACGTTCTAAAGTCATAGTCGATAAACGAACCTATGCGCAATTGATTGAGGCGTACATTCGTGGGGTCGTACTTATAGCGATTTTCGTCTTCGTCTTTCTTTTTCTTATTAAACCAGTTGAACATAGTAGTAGGGTTTCGTTATACAAAGATACGAATTTTTTAATTAAAATGTTCAGATTTGCAAAAAAATCGTAATCTTTCCTATAAGTTGTGTGGAAATCGTATATCTTACAAGCACACTTATTTTATAGCTATGTTTTTCCTATTCGCTTGGCGCAATGTTTGGCGCAATCCTTCGCGTACTGCGGGCTTGGTCTTGAGCCTTGCCTTGAGTGTGGCGGGCTTGTGGGCATTGGGCGCGTTGGTGCGTGGATTGAACGAACAGCGTTTGAAGGAAAGATTGCAAACTTCGTTAGGGCATCTGAAACTTACCTCTCCGCGTTTTTTGAGTCATAAACCTTTGCAAGCCTATTGGTTGTTTGATAGCCTTGCCCGCCAAAAGGTAACCGCTATGCCTATCATTTCTGCCTACGCTCCGCGTTTGAATGTGCGGGCTTCTATGCAAAAAGGCAGGCAAGGCTATATGCTTGATGTCTATGGCGTGCAACCCACGATTGAAAAAAGCGTGTTGTCTTTGTTTGCCCACGTCAGGCAAGGCGCGTATTTGACCAAAAAAAGCAGGCAAGAAGCAGTGATAGGCAAGGAATTAGCGCGTGCAAGCGGGCTTCGAGTGGGCGATAGTTTGCTTTTGTCCTTGCCTGCCCCGCTCAAGGTGTGCGTGGTGGGCGTGTATGATGTGCCAAACCTCGACTTTTCCAAAACGCATATTTTTGTGCCTTACGAAACCTTGCGAACCGCTTTAGCCTTGCCTGCTGATGCGTGTCATCAACTTTTGCTCAAAATACAAGACGCGAACCAAACTAAAGAAGCACAAAATAGCTTAAAAAAAGCCTTTCCTACGCTTTGGGTGCGCACTTGGCAAGAAACCGCTCCCGACCTTGCCTACATACACACCTTGACGAGTTTTTTCTTGGCGGTCTTGGTTTTGGTCGTAAGCTGTTTGTTGGGTGCTTTGCAATATATCTTGTTGCAAATGAATTGGCAAGAACGCCTCATCGAATGGCAAAGATTGCGTGCTTGGGGACTGACACAGGGCGAACTTTGGCGCGTGTGGGCTATGGAAGTGTTGTTGATGTTGGCAGTGGGTTTGTTGGCGGGAAGTGCAATAGGCGGAAGCGTGTTATGGATTTTGTCCCAAAAAGGCATCGATTTGGCGTGGTTTGCTGATGGGTTAGGCAAGATGGGCTACGCTACTCAAGTCTTGCCTGTAGTTTTGTGGCAAGATTGGGCTATGATAGTGGCTTTTTTCGCCCTCCTGCCTTGCCTACAAGTAGCGTGGAAATTCAAATAAACGCCACTTGCGCCACATAATACATTGAGGCTTGTGTCCCACAAACTACGGCAGGCAAAAGTACAAAAACGTATTTTTCGCTTTTGGCGGTTTTTGGTTATATTTGCGTCATACATCTTGCCTACGCGCTATGACTGAAAACGAACTTACCCACTTGCAAACGCATTTGCAACAACTGCTCAACAAACAAAACTATGCCGACCTTTTCAAAGAGTTGGCGAAATGCTCTTTTCTGCAAGGGTATATGACTTTTTATCTCGAATTTACAGGAGGTTCTTTCAAAACAGACGCGCTCTTTGTGCAACGTTTCAAGACCTTTTTAAACGGTGCTTTTGAGGAAGAACGCGAAAAACTGCACATACAGTTAGACGAAACTATTTTGAAAAAGGAGCAAGAAAAGGCTCGTTTGGACAAGGAAATAAGCGAAAAGAAAAAAATCGTAGAAGCCCTGAACCAACAAATAGCCGAAGCGAAAACTCAACTTGCCTCCTTGCCTGCCTCATATAGCGTGAACGAAGCATCGAAAAATTTATCTGCTGCTATATCGGACAATGAAGTAGAGGCACAGGCGTGGTTTTGGAAATCAAAAACTTTGCCTAATCATAGCGATAAAATCCTTGTCTATGACAAAGCCATAGCCTGCAAACCTGATTTTGCAGAGGCCTATTTTTGGCGTGGAAAGGTAAAAAAGGCATTGCGTAAACACCAAGAAGCTATAACAGATTTTACCAAAGCTATTGAATACAAACCCGACTTTGCAGAAGCCTATTTTGAAAGAGGATGTACAAAAAGCATATATTTATCACGATACCAAGAAAGTTTAGCAGATTTTACTCAAGCTATTTTAATAAATCCAAAACATGGTAATGCCTATTTTTCTCGTGGTTTAGCAAAACAAAATTTGACTATGTATCAAGAAGCTATAATAGATTACCAGCAACACTTACAAATACGAAAAACTGATTCTACGGCTTGGGAAGGTATTGCTGAATGTTACAGTATGCTCCAAGACAAACAAAACACTTTGAAATACTTAGCTGAAGCTATCAAATTATATCCAAACTACAAACAACAAAGCAAGAAAAACGAAAACTTCGAATGGCTTTGGGAAGATACGGACTTCAAGCGGTTGGTGGGCTAACTGTAGCGTAGGCTTCAGCCTGCGGTTAGACAATGTGCGCAGGCTGAAGCCCACGCTACAGATTTTAAAAAACTGCAATATTTTCTACCCAAAACGATAGTTTTTTCAATATTTTTGCCTATCTTTATAGCCCGAAAGCTTACCTTTTCAATCTATGGCAAACCAAAACGACTCTGAAAATTGGCGCGAAGAGCTAAAAAGGCTCGGCAAAGAATACTTCATTATTCAAGAGATGCTCCGAACAGGCTTCTTGAAGCTAACCCCCGAAGACATCGCGCTCTACAAAACAAAGATTAAAGAACTCAATGATGTGAATGGCGAAATATACCGCCTAAGCCACGAATTGCGCGGTATTGAGGACATTACGCCCTTGATTGAGGAAATTCGCAAGAACCGCATTGCGCGGGTAAAGGCGGAACGCATCATCAAAAAGGCAGAACGCGCCAAAACACTTGAGGAACATAAACGAACTATCAGCGAGAAGCAAAAAAGTAAACCTAACTTTTTAGGCGAAAAATTTGCTTCGAAGCTCAAGTTCGAAGGCGGAGATGCAGGCAAGTTGCAAGCGTCTGGCTTGCCTACCCTGAACGACCTACACGACCTAAGCCAAGCTACAGGCATCTCGCGGGAGCGTTTGCAGTGGCTTTGTTATCATAGGCAAGCCGCCACGATTGACCATTACACGCGCTTCCAAATCCCGAAACGCAAAGGTGGAATGCGCAGTATCTCCTCGCCTAAGCCCCAAATGCGCCTCGCGCAAAGTTGGGTGTTGGATAACATATTGAGCAAATTACCCATTCACGACTCGGCTGTGGCTTTCCGCGAAGGTAAGTCTATTGTGGATAACGCGAACTTTCACGCGGGAAACGCGCTGTTGGTTCGTTTGGATTTGAAAGATTTTTTTCCTTCGGTTCGCTTTCATCGCATCAAAGGGCTTTTCACGTCCTTTGGCTATAACTATGGCATTGCCACTGTTTTCGCGCTTCTTTGCACAGACGCGGCACGCATAGGCGCGAAACTGAACGATAAACAATATTTTGTGGCATTGGGCGACCGCTACCTGCCACAAGGCGCGTGTACCTCGCCTATGCTTACGAACCTGATTTGCAGAGGGTTAGACAATCGCCTTACGAAATTATGCGCTTCGTTGGGTTGGCGTTATACGCGCTATGCTGACGACCTTGTTTTTTCGCATGAAGACGAACAAGCCGACCTCAAAAAACTATTGGGTTTGGTAAAAAAGATTATCAAAGAAGAAACCTTTGAAGTAAACGAAGAAAAAACGCTTGTGATGCGCCCACATCAACGCCAAACCGTTACAGGCATAGTGATAAATGATGGCAAATTGCGCCTTTCGAGGCGAGATGTCCGCAATTTTCGAGCTTTCCTACACCAATACACGCTCAAAGGCGCGGAAGCCATGAGCCAACGATTAGGCAAGGACGCTACACAATACGCCAAAGGTTATCTTGCCTTCATGCGCATGGTAAACCCCGAACAAGCCGATAAGTTCGTACAAGAATATGCTTGGCTTGCCTGATAATTTCATATTTTTTACCTTTTTCTCCTCCCTCCAAAATGGAGGGAGGCAAGAAAAAAACAAAAAATCCTTTCTTACAGTGCGTAGGAAAGGATTTATGTCGTAATAAAGTCATGTTAGAAACGTTTTTCGTCAGATACAGTAAGGCGTTTACGACCTTTTTTGCGACGATTGGCTAATACGCGACGACCATTTTTGGTAGCCATACGCTCACGAAAACCATGTTTATTTCTACGCTTACGATTCGAGGGTTGGTAGGTTCTTTTCATTTCAATATCAAATTTTTAGGACTGCAAAAGTACGGCGTATTTTTCAAACTCCCAAATTTTTTTCCAAAAGTGCGCAATAATAGGCGTATTTTTCTTGAGAAATGCCCAACCGCGCCAACCAATTCGCAAAATAAGCCGTAAGTTCCGCACTGCGCGGGTGTGTGCTTTTGTGGTATCGTTCAAAGTCTTTGCAGTTTTGGATTTTGTCCGCCACAAGCATTTGATTGACTTCTTCCAATGGACTCAAGCGTATTTCTTCTATGTGCGCTACTTGCCTACGCGACAGGTATTGATTGGCTATATTGCGGTACTCCATGACCAACAGCATCACACGGCTGTCTATTTTCGAATACGCTATATTACTATAGCTACTTTGCAAGGCTTCATCACTTTGAAAAATGGGGTGCAGGCAATAGGCACGCTTTGCCCAATCGCTTGCCTGCTCTTGTTCCATGATGAGTAGCCCCTCTCGAATGTGCTGTATCAAAGGCATTTGGCTACGTTGGGCTACTTGCGTGCCATAATATGCTTGTATGATGTCAAACTCAAACATTGTGCTTTTTCTTAAAATATTCGTAGGCTACGTTGAGTTTGGTAGCAATATTTTCGGCATATTTCTTTTTGTCTTCGTCTTGAAATTTATCGGGGTGATATTTTTTCATCAATGCCTTGTAGCTCGCCTTGATGTCGTCAAAGGTCGCGCCCTCTTTCAGTTCCAATACTTCGAGGTGCTTTTTCTCCTCGACAGATATAGTTTGTTTGGCAAAGTCATCAAACGAAGAAGAAGACGAACTTTGGCTGTTGTCGTTGCGGTATTTTTGGTATTGCCTGTGGCTCCAGTCGCCTGTGCCTTTGCCATATTTTTCTTCGTGTTCTTTGGCGCGGTCTTCAAATTTTTGGAAGTACGCATCAAATTTATCGAAGGCACTGTTCGACTTGGGTTCGTACTTGTACTTGTATTGTTCGTAGGTTTGCGAGGGGTTTTGTTGGTACGCGCTATGTGCTTGCCTGAATTTCACTTTTTCTTCAGGACTCAGCCCCAAGTCATTCATCAACGTTTCCACATCGAGGTTTTGTTTTCCTGTGAGATTGTAGTTGCCCAATAAGCGTTTGACAGTGGGGTCTTCGGCTATGGCTTGAAAAATCTCCAAAAGCATTTTGGTTATCATACATTTTCAATGGTTAATTGTTAAAAAAAGGCTTGCGAAGCAATGCCTCAACAAGCCGTTGCCCTTCGAGTAGGAAAGGAGTTTATTTCTTAGATTTTTTAGTCTGGGTCTTGCAAGCCCTCTTCGCGCCCCAAGAGTTTGCCATCAGCCCCAAAGAACAAAATGGTCGGATAAGCCTTTACATTGTAGTCAGAAGCCACTTTGATACCATCGCTTTGTTCCGCGTCTATTTTGTAGGCAAGGAAGGATTTGCTCGAAGCCGTAGCTACGGTTTCGTCAGTGAAAGTATTTTTTGCCATGATTTTGCAAGGACCGCACCAAGTCGTATAGACATCAACCCAAAAAGGTTTTTTATCTTTTTCAGCCTTTGCGAGCAATTCTTTCCACGTGCCAGCAAAAAACTTTACTTCGGCAGTAGGCAAGGTAGTTGCGCCTTGCAAGGAAGCATACGCCACTTGGTCGTTTTGGGCTTGCATACAGCAAGATTTTTTCGTGGCTAAGGCGCAATCTTGCGCCTTTTGCGTACATTTTGCCTTAGCAGTAGCTTCGTGAGAGGGGGCATGATGGTGCATTGCCATCGCCACACAACCCATTATTAACAGAGAAAAAAAAGCGTATCTTATCATACATTTTTAGCGTTTTACATTCAATTTGCGTATAAAGTTCGATAGAACTCCATTAAAATCCAAATTTTTCGTAAACTTTATTTTGTTAATATCATTTTAATTCTTTAATTTAGCACGACTTATTCGAAAAACATAGCATACGTATTCCAAATGGCTTTTTGTGAATTGTGTGAGCGTGAAGTGGGACGTACTTCACGACACCACCTCCTCCCAAAACAAAAAGGAGGAAAGCATACTAAAACGGTCGACCTGTGCCAGCCTTGCCACAGCACCATTCATCATACTTTTACCAATACCGAGCTTGCGCGTCAATACACTACCGTTGAGGCACTGCGCGACTCGGAACAGATGCAAGTATATCTAGAATGGATACGCAAACGCCGAGTAGAGAGGCTATAATTGAGTAAATGATAGTGTTAAATGATAGTTGTTTTTAAAATTTCATTATTTTTGCGCCATGCAACAAGCCAATGTGTTTTTTAGCAAATTTCGAGATTTCTTGCCTGATGATGTGTATCTCTCCTACTATGGCGAAATAGACAATACCATCATAGCAAGTTTGGGGATAGAATTGCGCCGTAGATTTTCCAACCAGCCAGGAGCCTTCCGCAAGTTGTTTGGTGTCTATATGGAACTTGTACAAAATATTGGCTTCTATGCCGCCATTCCTAAGTCTGCGAGCCTGCCCGAACCTACGGGCTTGGTGCTTATCACAGACGAGGGTGAGTTTTTCTCTATATCTTCGGGCAACTTCACGCGCACAAGTTCTATCAAAAAATTGCAAGAAAAGTGTGACTACATCAACAGCCTCACGATGCAAGAACTTCGGAAATATCGTGCCGAAATAGTGGATAGACCTACTGAAGAAGGCAGTCGCGGCGCAGGCGTGGGCTTGGTCAAAATCGCGCTCATGGCAGACGCGCCTCTCGAAGTAGATGTGCCTGTTTGGAACGAGGTGGAGGACTTGGCTCTTTACTGCATCAAGGTCAAGGTAAAAAAAGAGAGCAAATAATATCGCTCTTATGGTTTTTGGGGATAAAAAATAAAAAATTCAATCATTTTAGCAATCTTTTGAGGGGCGCGAGCCTTCTGTTGTACTATAAAATTATATCTAAAAACGATGGAAAACTTTTTAGTAAAGGGTGGGCGCAATGAGTTCCTTGTGCCGTATGTAAGCCTCGACTCAAGTGGAGGCGTATGCGAAATTAGTGGCGAGTCCTCTCTGGAATATACAGGAGAGTTCTACGACCAAATAGTGGGGTGGTTGAAGCAATATAGCATAGAAGAAACTAAAACATTGACGTTTGCTTTTAAGCTTACCTACTTCAATACCAGCTCATACAAAGCTATTTTGGGAACACTACGCGAACTGAAACGCCAACAGGACATTGGCAAAAAAGTAGTGGTGCAATGGTACTACCCCGAAGATGATAGCGATATGCTCATGGACGCACAAGACCTTATGGAAAGTGCCGAAATAGAAATGGATCTTATTGCCTATCAACCTGAAGATTAGAAACACGCTCCTCATGCTTTTTTGGCGAAATGTGATACAAATGGGTGTACGCCCTGCGATGTCCTTGCTTTTGCAAGACCGTTTGCGTTTTGCCAACCGCTTGGGGCTTATCATTGCGGGGGTGGGCATTATTTTGTCCATCGTGTATCTCAGTTTGGGGCGTTCCCATGTGCAAACATTATTGGTTATGGCAAGTTTTGGGCTTGCCGTACCCTTTTTGAATGGAGTCGGTGCGCACTACCTCACGCGGGTTTTGCTAAGTCTTGCGCCTGCCCTTACTGTTACAGTATTCGACATCGCGCTCAAAAGCAGTAAGCCACAAAATTTGGAGATAGTTTCTTACATCACACCGCGCTTTGTGGTGTTGAGTAGTATGATGTTGCCTTTAGTATTGTTTGTCTATCGTGAAAGATGGTTGCGCAATGTCTTGGTTTTGCTCATTGTTTTATTAGCCTTTAATCTCGACTCGGTTTATCGTTTCGCAGGGGTACATTTCACCCAAATACGCCCCGACCTTGTGAGTAGCGCAAGGGTATATGGATTGCAAACCATCAACTACGCCATCGTAACGGTTATTTTGTTGGCTACTACTTCGTTTATTCTTTACACAAACCGCAAAAATGAGCTTCGAAATGATGAGATTTTGTTAGAAGCACAAGCCACCAACTTACGCCTACAAGAGAGCGAAACTAAGCTGAAAGAAGCTCTCGAACTGATGCAAGAAAGCAAACAAGAAATAGAACGCAATAGCTATGTTTCTTCGGGCTTGGCGCATTTTCTCAAATTGCTTAGGCAAGAAAAGGATTTTGAAAAACTATCCCAACTTATTTTGGGCAATTTAGCGTCTTACCTGCATATACAACAAGGCGCGTTGTATTGGATTCAAGAAAAAAACGAAGACGTTTTTCTGCACCTCAAAGCTACCT
>RDXI01000128.1 GCA_004292795.1 Bacteroidota bacterium
CTGCACGCTGTTTGGCAAGGCGCAATTCTTCCGCTTGCTTCTTGTATGTGGTAACGTCACGTATCAAAATCAACTGTACTTCCTCGCCTTCTAAAGTAAGGTCTTTTACTGTAACCTCCACTTGCAGGAAAGAGCCATCTTTGCGCTGATGCGTAGTTTCGTAGGCTTGTGATAGAAAAGAGAGTGTGCTGTGTGGCACATCTGCCTCAAGGTCTATCAAATCCATTTGAGATAGTTCTTCCTGTGAGTAGCCGTAAGTTTGTTGCATTGCCTCATTTGCCAAGCCTATCAAACCTTTTTCAGTATGATAGACCAACATAGGTTGCGGATTTAGCGCAAAAAGTGGATAGAAATTTTGCATACTATCATTGTATTGTGTTTTTAATGCCCCAAGTATTTTTATATGCAAATTTGAGGCTATTTCTATAGATTTTGCTAACTTTGTGCCATAACCTATTGTATCATGCCGCCTATACCCCTAACTCTTTGGGAAAATGAAGTGTTTGAAAAAGCCCAAATAAAAGTATATTTGGCGCGTTTGGATTTGATACACCCCGACTTTGGCGGAAACAAGTTTTTCAAGCTAAAGTACAACCTCGAAGAGGCACGTAGGCAAGGAAAAGATACATTGGTTACGTTTGGCGGGGCTTATTCGAACCACATTTGGGCTACTTCGGCAGTGGGGCATACCGCAGGGCTGAAAACCATTGGCTACATCAGAGGTGAGGAAACGCTCCCTTTGAATGAAGTCTTGGCGCAAGCGAAGGCGTGGGGAATGGAGTTGCGGTATGTGGACAGAACCGCCTACCGAACCTTGAAAGCAGGCGAGTTGCCTTGCCTACCCCACGAATACACAATACCCGAAGGAGGCTCGAACAAATGGGCAGTGAAAGGCTGTAGCGAGATTTTGGACTTGATAGACTTGCCTGATTATCAATACGTTTGTGTGCCTTGTGGCACAGGTGCGACTTTGGCGGGCTTGGCAGTAGGCAAGGCAGGCAAGCATTGTTTGGGCGTTTCTGTGTTGAAAGGAGGCAGTTTTTTGAACGAAGATGTCCAGCAACTCATACAACAGGCAGGCAAGACTGCCACGAATACTTGGGAAATTTTGTTAGACTATCACGCAGGAGGCTATGCCAAAACCTCGCCTACCCTACAGGCTTTCTGCCAACATTTTGCTACTACCTATTTCAAACTCGACGAGGTCTATACGGCTAAAATGCTATGGGCGATAGAAGACTTGGCACGCAAAGAACGCTTTCCTGCCAAAAGCACTATCGTAGCCCTCATTACCCAACGGCAGTTAGGCGAGCTTGGGCGACCTGATGCACAACCCAATGGACAAAAACACGAAAAATAACCCCAGAAAAATAGAATGGACAAACCAAATATGCACATTCAGCGCAAGCGAATATTTCAACAAATAATCGCTGAAAGTAAAAATAAAGATGCTTGTGGCAAAATATACCATCATACCCACATTTATCCAAAAAATAGGAAAAGACAAGACATTCTCCATCTCAGAGTTTATCAACATCTTGTAGAAACACACCGAAGCGAAACAAATAGGCAAGATGCAATACACCGTAGCCGTATAGCTGTTATGTTCATAAAAACCTTGAATAAAAAAAGCATTGACCACCCAAAAAATCCCAAATGCTCCCGAAATGATAAGGGAAAATTGCTTAGAGAGTGTACCTGCTTGCCTATAGATTTGCACAATCAACAGCGTGCCAAACAAAACATACACATTGCTGATATGCGCGTTGGACATTTGGTAGTACCACAAATACGTATTTATAAAGTTGGCTGTAGTTGAACAAATAGCCAACATAAAAACAAATTTCTGAGTGTCATCAAGTCTTTTCTTTAAAAAAAGAACTATACCTATCAAACAAGTTATAAAAGGTGGCACTATGCCCAACAGCATAAGCCTTTGCAAAAAAGATAAATTTTCCCACATACGTATAAAATTCTGCGAAGCGTCCCTCACGTTTTTCGCATTTTTGTTTCAAAGATAATATTTTTTTCGATATGCTCATTCAATCCGATTATAAACCGCCTTTTATGTTGTTCAATGGACATTTGGAAACCATTGTGCCAGCCATTTTCCGCAAAGTGCATAACGTCCAATATGTCTATCATCAAATCCCTACCCCTGATGGCGACTTGTTAGACATTGCCCTCGAAACATCTCACAAAGATAGTCAAAAATTGGTTATTGTGTCGCATGGGTTGGAGGGTAGTATGGAACGCCCCTACATCAAAGGTATGGTCAAGCGGTTTGTGCAAGGCGGTTGGCACGCGTTGGCTTGGAATTATCGAAGCTGTGGCGGAACGCCTAATCGGTTGCCTCGTTTTTATCATAGTGGCGCGACAGACGACCTGCAACTTATGATTGATTATGCACTTTCATTGAAAAAATACACGCAAATCGTACTTATTGGCTTTAGTTTGGGTGGAAACCTTACGCTGAAATATGTAGGCGAGCAAGGCTCTAACGCCTCGCCTTACCTCAAGGGCGCGGTAGCCTTTTCTGCCCCTTTGCATCTTTCATCTTGTTCGAAGCGCATTAGTTCTGCCTCGAATTGGGTGTATGCCCAAAAATTCAAACGCTCTTTGGCAGGCAAGGTGCGCCAAAAAGCCCAACGTATGCCTGATGCTCTCGATACGTCCAAGCTTGCCTACATACGGACTTTGAAGGATTTTGATGATTTTTATACCGCGCCTTTGCATGGCTTTGCGAGTGCCGAAGATTATTATGAAAAATGCAGTAGTTTGTATTTTTTAGAGGCTATCGCCTTGCCTACTTTGATAGTCAATGCGTGGAATGACCCGTTGCTCTCGCCTGCTTGCTTTCCTACTAAGGACATGGAAAAACACTCTTTTGTGCATTTGGAAACGCCCCGTGCAGGCGGGCATTGTGGCTTTGCAAGGTCAAAGAATGGCTTTTATTGGTCAGAAAACCGCGCTTTCGAATGGATAGAAGGAATATTGTCTGTGTAAATCGTGCATAAACACTGTATTTTCGTGCAAAAAATACTATCTTTGCTACAATGAATTCGAGAGCCAATATCCTTGCGCGTGTGAGGTCTGCCTTGCAAACGCCTATAGATGAGCCTATTGTGAAGCCTTTGCTTGCCCATAATCCTTTTTTGCCCTTGCCTGACGAGCCTTTAGAGGTTTGTTTTGCCGAGAAATTGCAAAAAAATGGAGGCGATTTCTTCTTTTGTGAGAGCTTGGAGGATTTTTTGGGTATGCTAAAGAAGTGGCTTGCCTACCGCAAGATAGGGGTTTTGTTTGCCGAAGATGCGTATTTGCAGGCATTGCTACAGGTGGCTTCGATAGAATACGAAATGAATGATGTTTTGTGGGAACAAGCAGAAGTAGGCGTGATATTGGCAGAAATGTTGGTAGCCGAAACGGGTAGTATCATGATTTCGTCTAAAAGAGCCTCTGGGCGCAAGTGGGTTACTTTTCCACCTATTCAAATCGTGGTGGCGTTTACTTCACAAATCGCACCCACATTGGCAGACGCTTTGCAGATGTATCATACGAAATACGCTGATAATTTCCCCTCGATGCTCTCTGTCATCACTGCGCCGAGCCAAACTGCCGACATAGAAAGAACGCTTGTCATGGGCGCGCATGGAGCGAAAGAATTGGTCGTGTTTTTGATTGAAGAAAGCGTAGAAAGTTAAAAAAGTTGAAGGTTGAGAGTTGAAGGTTGAGAGTTGATTTGTTGTTGTTGCTTTATTTCACTCATTCACTCTCTCCCTCATTCACTCCTCCCTCATTCACTCCCTCCCTCATTCACCTATTGTTTATGTATAAAATTGTTGTAATTGCTTTTTGTGTTTTGATGAGCTTGCCTGCCCAAGCGCAAAACGACACTATGCCCGATATGCTCAAATTCAAGGTGGACAAAATGTATGAATTGCTGGAGGAGGATATCTTGAATGTGAATGTTACGATTGCGTCTAAGAAGTCAGAAAAACTATTTGACGCGCCCCTTTCTACGTCTGTGATTACCAAAGACGACATACGAAAGGCGGGTAGTACGTGCATTATGGAAGCCTTGCGCCTTATTCCGGGCTTGGTCGTTTTGGAGCAAAGCAATGGCAATTATGACATTCATTTGCGCGGTGGCTCGAATGTGCAACGCAATTCGCTGTTTTCGGTAGCGGGCAATACCACAACGCTTGTAATGATAGATGACCGCCCTACGTACAATTATTATTTGGGTGGCACATTTTGGGAAACCTTGCCTATAGATTTGAATGATGTGGAACGTATAGAATTGGTACGCGGTCCTACTTCGGCTATGTACGGACCGAATGCAGTGGCGGGAGTTATCAACATCATCACACGCAAAGCGGAACAACGCGGTTGGTACGCGGTAGGCAATGCCCAACAAGGCGCGAACCAAACGATTATAAACAATGGTTCTTTGGGCTATCGCTTCAATGACAAATTTAGCATGATTTTGTCCGCCAATGCGCAAAGGCGCAACCGTACCCAAGAAACGTATTACAATTATGCCAAGAACCAATATGTGCCTGTAGATACTATCTTGAAAAATTATGCGTTGGGAAATGCCTATCCTTCGGCAGAACAAGCGATGCAAAAATATGGCTACAATGCTTTCCTGCACTACAAACCCAACGAAAAATTTAATATGCGTGTGTCTTTAGGCGAGCAAGACTCAAGGGTACAAAAAGCCTATTCTGAAAACTTTGCTACACCGCTTACTACTTCCACTTCGCGCAGTCGATACATTGATGTTGTGGGGCATTACCAAAGATTAACCGCCCAATTCTCATATCAAGCAGGCACACAAGAAGAAGGCTTAGGCACATTGGGGCAAAAATGGGATTTCAAAACCATCGATGGCTTGTTAGAGTATGAGTTCCGCATCAAAGACGCTACCCTCGAATTGGGCGCGAACTTCAGGCAAGGCATTTATGATGATAGGCGTTATGTCAATGTAGCCATCAAAGAAGGGCAATTCAATGGCAGTCGTGGCATTCGTACATTCGCGCCTTTTGTGCGTTTTGATTATGGCGGTTTGCTCAATGGCGGTTTGCGCCTCACGTCAGCCATTCGCTTAGATATGTTCAATCACCCCGATAAGCCATATTTGTCTTACCACGTTTCGGCAAACTACAAACCCAACGACAAGCATTTATTTCGTGCTGTGTATGCGCGTGCCAATCGCTCCGCCAACATCATTTTTACGTATGCAGACCGTTTCTTAGAAGTGGCTACAGACCCTGGCACGGGTACGATAACAGCTATAGAAGTAGCAGGCAATCAACAACTTGACTTGCATACTATGGACATGATAGAATTGGGGTATAGAAGCATTTTGGACGATAACCTGCAGGCAAGCGTGGAGCTTTTTTATAACAACACTCGAAATTATGCCAACTTCTTGTATGGTGATGCCTATACTGCCCAACGCAACGGCAAAAACTACCTCATTCAACCCTTCGCTACTTACAACATTCCGCTTGCTACGCGCCAATTTGGGGCTACAGTTTCGGTAAATTGGGTGGTAGGCAAGCTTCATGTGCGTCCCTATCTTACCTACCAACAAATGCAGTTGCAAAACTCCTCGCCGTACAACAACACCGAAAAGGCTATTTTTGCCAACGAACCCGCTAAAAATAACATCAATTCCTTCTTAGGGCAAAAAGAAAAAGACAATGGCATGCCCGCTTGGTTTGGTGGCTTGGTGGCAAACTGGGACATCATACCCCGAAAATTGCATCTCAACTTGAACAGTTATTTTTTTACAAATTATACCTATTACACCTACCAAAACCCGACCTTTCCTGATGGCAGAGGCAGAGCCACCATTGCAGGCAAGCCCATCATCAACACGAAATTTAGTTTTCAGATAGTGCCTAATACAAACATCTTTTTGGGCTTGCGCAATGCACTCAACCGCACTACGTTTGAGTTCTACAACACAGACGCAACGGGCATTTCTATCTTTGGTGGCTTACATTTTGAGTTGTAAAAATAGGCGTTCATGGTAGCACTTCGCTTGTCTTGTGTAGGCAAGCTACACTATTTCCAGCGCGTTTTGCGTTTTTTTCCAATTTCTTTGTCGTTTGTCAATGGTAAAATTGCTTGTTTCCCACCCATGAGGAGCGCACTGAGAACAGCTAACAAACAAAGAAGAAGCATTTTTTATAAAGACTTGCAAAATTAGGTATTTGTACCTAATTTTGCAGTTGTAAATTATCCTTGTACTCCCAATGAACTTTAACCCTATTATTCTTTCCGTTCCCTTGTTTTTCTTCCTCATAGGCATAGAGCTTTTGGTGGAGAGTTGGAAACGCCAGAAAAGTTACCGCCTGAATGATGCTATCACGAACATCAACATGGGAACAAGCCAGCAAACCGTTGGCTCGTTGCTGAAAATCTTGATTCCTTTGGGCATCTATGAATTTACGTTTAGCCAATTTGCCATTTTCCAAATCAAAGATACGTGGTTGAATTATATCATTTTATTCATTGCCTACGATTTTTGCTACTATTGGGCGCACCGCATGAGCCACGAAGTCAATCTTTTGTGGAGTGGACACGTAGTACATCATCAGAGCGAAGAATATAACTTGGCGGTTGCCTTGCGACAAAGTTGGTTTTCGAGCATCTTGACCGCGCCTTTTTATGTCCCTTTAGCACTTGCGGGCTTTCCTACTGAAATGCTCGTGTGGGTGGGGGCTATCAATCTTACCTACCAATTTTGGATACACACAGAGGCAGTGGACAAATTGGGCTTTTTGGAGTATTTTATGAATACGCCTTCGCATCACCGCGTGCATCATGGGCGCAATGAGAAATACATAGACCGCAATCATGCAGGCGTTTTCATTGTTTGGGATAAAATGTTTGGGACGTTTCAGGCAGAGGAGGAAAGACCTGTGTATGGCATTACTACGCCTTTGGCGAGTTGGAATCCTGTTTGGGCTAATTTTGCGAACTATGTAGCCATTTACAAACAAATGCAAGAAACACCGCGCTTTTGGGACAAGATAAAGGTTATTTTTTATCCTCCAGGTTGGCGACCTGCCGAGTTGGGCGGGCAGATGCCTATTCCTGCGGTGGACAGAGAAACGACTCCGAAATTCAATCCTATTATTCCTCCCGCGTTGAATTATTATGCTTTGTTTCAGTATTTTGTCATCACAGGCGGGGCTTTAGCTTTTTTTCTTACAGAGTCAAAATTGCCGACTGACCAACGCATCACAGGCGCGATGCTTATTATCGTGGCAGTAGTACTGAATGGGGCTATTTTGGAGGCGAGGCGTTGGGCGTGGGTAGGCGAG
Source organism: Bacteroidota bacterium (assembly GCA_004292795.1). Taxonomy (GTDB): domain Bacteria; phylum Bacteroidota; class Bacteroidia; order Cytophagales; family Microscillaceae; genus RDXI01. The sequence goes on from RDXI01000128.1 coordinate 7,341, forward strand.
TTGGTGCGTTTGTTGGCTACTTGTGGCATCTTGTATTGGATTTTGCAAGGCACTGCGCAATTTTCGCTTTGGATAGGCGTGTGTGTGGGCTTAACGATTATTTCGTTTTTGTGGACTTTGACCTTGAGAAAGTATTTTTTACTGAAAAAATAGACGTGATACAAATAGAAAGAGGCTGTCCGAAGATAGCCTTTTTTTTATTGGAGTGTACCATAACACAAACGCCTTACCTGCGTAGGCAAGGGCTTTAGGTTTTAGAGCCTGTTCAAAAATAAGAGGCTACCTTTTGTAGATAGCCCCTTATGAGTTTTATTCGTTTTTGAGCATTTGCTTATGTACTATTGATATGTGTTGTATAAGTGTGTTATCTCTGCTTCTGTTAATATTCGAGTGTAAAGCCTCAAATTGTCCATGTCACCTTTGAAGAACATAAAATTTCCATTTGGTGCATCTGTTTGCGCTCCCACTAGGAGCAGTTCATCAGAATCAGCTACTGTGCCTGTGTAATCTTGTTCTCGCACCTTTACACCATTTACATAGAACATCGCTTTTGAGCTATTGCAAACGATAACAATGTGTTTCCATGTATCATCATCTACAGCCATTTCTGTACCTGTGTCTATTCCTAAAGCAGGCATAAACATCATAAGACTGCCATCTGTATAAGGTCTGCCTTGCCAAGTTGGTTCAATATAAAACTCATAATGCGCACCTGTAGATTTAGAACCTTTGGAAAGTATCATTCTAAAATTATCACGGAAATCGGCAGGAGATTTTATCCACACTGAAAAACTCCATTGTGCGCCTAAATTTATGTCTCTATTGCCAAAGTTAAAAAAAGCATCTCCGTTAAAATGTGCTGCGCTATTAGCCACACCATTTTTATCAGGCACAGCTTGTACTCCTACAGGTATGCCTACAGTTCGGCTTACACTATCTAAACCTGCACCATTGGGAAAAGCAAGATGAAATACTTTGTCTTTATTCAAAGGATTAATCGGATTTGAATCAATAACCAAACCACTTACATCAATCACATTATGCTCAATCGGCACATTGGAAGTACCGTTGAATAGGCGTTCTTTGGTATGGATAAGCACCTTGCCTGCAAAACTACCTAACAGATTGCCTAAAACCCGCACAGGTATTTCTATTTTTTGAGTAGGCAAGAGTTCTATCCCTTTCAAAACTTCAAGAAATTTGATATTGGGGTTGTTAGCCGTAAGGCTGTCTATCTTGATTTTGTAGGCATTGATGTTTTCAATCGTAAATTTGCTATCAATCCATCCTCCCAAGTTGATTTGTCCTATGGGCAGTTTGTTGTCCGATATAAATTGATTGACTTTGTTGATGAGCCTCACTATAGCAGGGGGAGGCAAGCAACGATTGACAGAGCCAGCAAAGTCTTTGGGATTGCATTGCCCGTCGGTACAGTCATAACGCACCAACTTACAATACACACGCCCTTGCACCCATTGTTGTACTTGTGTGCCTTTGGCTATGGCAAACTTGGTGATACCTGCTACAGTGTTTATTCCCAACTTGCCTACCGCTGCACCAAACAATTTGCTCGCGCCCAGTTTGGCAATGATAGCTTGTGCGATACAAGTACAAAGGGCGGCTTTTATCAAAAATGCGGCACCACCCCCTATCAGAAGCCCAGCTCCAACTGCCAATACCACAGGCAAGACACGCTTCAGGACAGATTTGAATACTTTTTTGAGTTTTTTTCCAAAACCTTTATCGTGTCGATATAAATTCAAATCATCTACAGCATTTTCTATTTTGGTGGTAAGCGAACTTGTTTGTTGCTCCAAGATTTCAAGGTACATCAACAAGTTAGATTTTTGCGCATCAGAAAGCGAGGCATCTTCTTGTACCTTTTTTTGTTTTTCGGCAATTACTGTCGAGAAAGTATGCTCCATTTCTTGCACATCAATCGTAACAGTGTCAGCACTTAGGAGCGTATCTGCTACAATTTTATCGTGTACTTGTTGCCCTTTTATTTTTAGTTCGTTATTTATTTCTTTGATGTACGAGAGTTCTTTAGGTGTTAGATTTGCACTCGCAGAGTCTATCAAAGGCTCAAATGGTTTTACAAAATCATCAAGATTTTTTGCTGAAGCAGGCAAGAGCGTATTGTAGTCATTCAATAGATTCTCGATGCGCAAATAATCACGTGTTTTCATAAAATCCTCTATGGCTTTTGCCAAAATAGGGTCGTGCATTTTGAGAATAATGATGTAATCCTCAAACGACTTTACTACATCTTTGGTAGTAATGAAGCGAATTTCTAACTGCTCGCGTACTTCCTTGACAAGTGTTCTGATGGAGTCTCTTTGCACCTGTGTAAGATAAACTTTTGTTTCTATTTTAGTTTCTATAGGCTCTACTTCTTTGCGTTTGCAAGAAGGAGTAACAAAGAAGCCCAAGAAAAGCAGAAGCCCTACTACAGACTGCAACAGCAGGCGAGGGTACAAGAAATGGGCGGAAGTTAAGCCAGAGGCTAAAGCACGCTTGAGCTTACGCAAGCGAAGGGAAAACAACGACTCGTTTGGTCGGTTGGGTTGTGAAATGTGATGCGTTTTCATACAAACTGAGGGTTAGTGAATGTATGGTGCAAAGCTACCAAAATTTTTCAGGTTTTTTACCTGCTTCATGTGTTTTTTGGTATTGAACAACTTTATCCCTTTTAGCCCAATGTGAGACTATGGCATACTTTGTTACACCTGTTTCTTCTATCTTTTGGCTTTCTACCCAAGTCCTCACTTCCTCCACAGTTGTTAGTTTGTGGTTGGTTATAGCTTGTCTGATATCAGTTTTGAACTGTTTGAAAGAAACACCTATATATCTCGAAAACATATTCCCAATGCTGTTGTTCGTTCTATTGTTTTCATTGCTTATACCAAAGTCATACAAATCCTCTAGATTTGTATCTGTGTTGGATAATTCATTTTGTATAATAAATATTGCAATCAATACAAAACGATTAGATTGTAGCATATTAGTCCTATTTTTATAAAATAGTTTTATGGCAATTGCTTTAGGTTTATCTTTTCCATATTTCCCTTTTGATATGTAAGCTATTGCTGTTATGTCGTTAAAAATGTCAAATTTTGTTTTGCGCAAGTTGGTTTCTGTAAGTGCAAGCACAACATCTTGCACTTCATAATCTGTGGGAGTAATTTTTTTATCTAATTCTTCTATATCTTCCTCTAAATCATTAATAGCCTCTTCTACTTCTTCTATTTCATCTATTATTTCCTTAATCTCTTCGTTTTCTTTTGCTTTCTCAAATCTCGAAGTAAGTTCTCTGAGTTGTGCAAATAAATCTTCTTTTTCTTTTGTACGTTGGGCTATTTGCGCTTCCAATTCTTTTTTTTGCTTTTCCAACTCTCTATGGATATACACCAATTTAAAAATCAAAATCCCTATAGACACTATCAACTCACCCAAAAAGAACATCCACGTCCAATAACGTGGCACAGCAAAGGCATTTTGGATAAAGTTAGGCAAATAATTTTTGATAAAATTCAAATTTACGAGGTTATTCAAAAAAATAACCACACCCATAATAACCACTAAAAATACCGCTAAAACCAATAAAAATCGCACAGCAAACGACTCCTTATTTTCCACTCGTATAACATAATAAACGATAGAAAACAAGCTACCCAACAGCATCAACGCTATTGCAACATTGTAGCCTTGCATTATCAGCCTACCAAAAGCCTCCCACCAAAAAAGCATAGCCACTATATAGAGCAATAAAAACAACCCTAATAATGTAGATGATACAATAGCAAAATATCTATACCTTTGCGTAAATTTACTGTTCCAATCTTTGAATATAGCATACAAAAACCAAATAAAAGCACTGCCCCCCAATATGATAAAAACACACTTTGAGAGCATAGCCATAGCAGGGCTTCCCCACCACAAATATCGATAAGCTATCCCTTCATGAGAAAGGATATTGAGAAACACACATAGGGAGTAAATAGGGTAAAAAATAAAGTTGGCATATCTATTTCGTACACTCCAAAATGCTATAACAAAACCCGAACTTGCAAAGAAGGTAAGAAAAATGATGCCCAAAATGAAGGCTATCGCCCCTGATGCTGTACTCTCAAAAGTCCGAAATTCAGCATCATTCAATAACAACACATTGGTATTCAGATTGTCTAAATGATTGCGCAGACACACCAAAACCGTATAATTTTGATTAGGTTTTAGTGGCAAGTCAAACACATAAAAATTGCTATGCTCGCGTGGACGCTGAAAAAAGGGATAGTCAATGCCCGTTTTACTTTCGTATATGATGCTATCATTTTCTATCAATACAAAGTGAATGTATTGCACAGTAGGCTTATCCAACAACAAATAAAATGTTTTAGCCTTGCACTCGTCCTTGCCTACATACTGCAAGGGGAGGCGCACCCAATTCCAATGAGGTTGATAGTTGAAATTGAGGTTAGTAGTATTGAGTGGCTCGAAACTACCTTTTTCCTTCGCATATTGTAGCAGTATAGGAGAGCTTTTAGGTAAGCTGTCATTTTCTTGTTTGAGCGAAAGATATCCATTTAAATAAACTTTTTGACTACTTTCTTCCAAAACCAAAGGCGATTGAGCAAAAATAGTCGTTGAGAAACTCAATAATAATAATAATATGCAAGTATTTTTCATAGCGCAAATGTACCATTTTTCTTCTAAAATGTCTAAAAATAAAAAAGACAGAATTAAACTAAAAATGTTGTTATAGTTTAGTATAATTTGACCTTAGAATTGAAAAGAGAAGTGACAAAGATAAAATTATGCTAAGAATATACGTTCAAATACGAGTAGGGTTCTCGACCACTAAGAGTATGTTCAAAATTTAGCTAATAGTCTTTGTATGCTTGCGATATAGATTTGAGCTTCTGAGGAGATTGAAAAATGTACCGCGTGCCTTTTTCGAGTGTGGTCGAGGCGTTGGATATGTTGCAAGTCTTAGAGGTCAAGATAGACACCGAGCCAATCCTTGCCTACTGGGGCGACACGCTGAGGCAAAGGCAAATGAACACTACCGAAAAGTTTAAGTATTGGCGTTTGCTTGCCCAAAAAAATAAAAAAACTGCCCTTGATTCTATTTTGCGTTATGCACAAAGCACTGTGTTCGAAGGCTTGTATTTTGGCAAACCTGCGCAAAACCTTTGGGACAATCATATCCAAACTACGCTCCTTGCCTACCAAATCTTGCAAACGGTGGGCGGGCAGGCAAGCCGATTGGAGCAAATCCGCGACTTTTTTGTGTCCGAACAAGGCGAACTTGCCTACCGCAACACCTACGAGATAGCGCGTATTTTGGAGGTCATATTGCCCGATATGTTGCAAGATAAACGCACTTTGGAAAAAACAACGATGCACCTCGAAGGGCTTGCGAACCAAACCATCAAGGACTTTCCTTTCGCCACTTCGTTCAAGCAGGCAGGCAAGCTCATCATACGCAAAAAAGGCGATTATCCGCTTTATATCGCTGTTTTTGAAAAAAATTGGAACGCCCAACCCGACAAAAAAGAAGACGACTTCAAGATAGAAACGCATTTCTCCGCCCAAACGCTGGAGGCAGGCAAGCCTGTAGAATTGATAGCAGACGTTACAGTCAAGAAAAACGCTACCTACACCATGATAGAAATACCCATTCCTGCGGGCTGTTCGTACCAAAATACAAACACTGCTTGGACGGGCTATGAAACATACCGCGAGTATTTCCGCGAAAAGGTGTGTATTTATTGCCAAAAACTGCCCATAGGCAAGTATCAATATCGCATTGCCTTGTTACCGCGTTATGCAGGCAAGTTCGCACTCAACCCCGCCAAAGTAGAAATGATGTACTTTCCTATTTTTTATGGCAGAACGGCACAGGCGCGAGTGGGTATTGTGAGAAAATAAAGAGCTATTATAAAAAACTGAAAGGAGGCTATCTGAAAGGGTAGCCTTTTTGTTGTGTGTGAATAAGTTACAAGCAAAAATCTAACAAGTTTTTAATTGCCTCACGGAAAAGCGCGGGGGCTTTGATACCTACATTTTTATTTACGTTCCACTACCCCATTTACTTTGATTTTTACGATTTCAAAACTTTCTAATCCTTCATTGTCCACCACTTTCACCGCTATTTGATGCACACCCGCAGGAAAATTGTAACTTTGCTTGCCTTCCCTATCGAAATAGACTGTAGGCGAGAATTTACTACCATCAAAAGCAAAGTCCCAAGCATAAAACTCTATGCCCGCATCACTCGCACTTGTGGCTGTAAAAGCTATTTCGCGCAAATCCTTGTTTTTGCCAAGGTCTTGAATGTCTATT
>RDXI01000382.1 GCA_004292795.1 Bacteroidota bacterium
CAACTGCCACAAATGCCTCAAATGTGAAACTATCCCACCCCAATAGGTAGTATATTTGGGCTGAATGTTGTTTTTTTGTAAGACTTCATACAAAATCTTGTTCAGGCGAGGATAATGTACGTGGTGAATGTGCGGGAAAATATGATGTGCAATGTGATTGTTGAACCCTCCAAAAATAAAATTGGCGAAGGGACTGAACGGATAAAAATCATTCGAACTCAAGATTTGATTGCGTACCCACGAAGTTTGGATATAGCCTGCTTCGTCTGTTTCGGGATAAAATAACCCTTCGATATGATGCGTCATAAAAAACGTAAACAACAAAAACAACGACTGCAAAAGGTGCATCAGCAGGAAAGCCAACAACACGATTTGCCAGCTTTGATAAGAGAAAAGCAACGGCAAGACCAAAATATAACCGAAATACGCTATTTTTTGTCCCCAAAACGACACATGATAGACAAGTGTTTTCTTTTTCGGATATTCCTTGTCGAATAAGTAAATCGCAAAATCTTTGATAAACACCCAAAAAAGCGAGTACGTGGTGTAGGCAAGGGGCGCGTAGAAGTGCTGAAACTTATGAAACCAATAACGCTTGGCGTTTGGCTCTACTCGTATGAGGCTCGTAATTTTCAAATCAGAGTCATAATCTTTCACATTGGGCGCGAAATGATGCGAATGTACGTGCCTATACTTCCACGCCTCCGCATGCGCTCCTGTCAGCGTATAAATAAACGTAAAACCTGCATTGTTCCACCAACGACTCGCAAAAATGGTATTGTGCGAAAAATCATGCGCGAAATTGAACGCAAACAGAATGGACAAAATGCCATAACTCACAAAACAAAGGATAAATAAACCTGCATTTTGAAGTTGGAAAAGCAAAAGATAGCAGGCGAGTTGCAGACTGAAATAAAACAAAAATTTGAATACCAAAAAGGCAGGCAAGAGCGAAGCATTGAATTGCAGTCTTGCCTGCACTTGTTCTTTGATTTCTCGCAAAAGCAACTCGTCTTCCGAAATTTGAATATGTTTGTCTTTCATGATTGGGTGGAAAGGTAGAAAGGTGGAAGGGTTGAGGGGTAACCTTGGCAGTGGGTTTATCCCCTGCCAATGGTTCAATGGTTGAATAGAGGTAATGGTTCATCATTATACAAAAGCCAAAGGTTGGGGCGAGGCTTGCCTGCCCATTTTGCGCAAAAACCTAAAATGCGCTTGTAAAGCATTTATGTAGGACATTTCCATATAAACAATCCCATATTTTTGGCATAATTCCCTGAAAATAGGCAAGATGTCTAAGTAATGCACGTGGCTGATGTTGGGCAACAAATGATGCAAGGCGTGTGCATTGAAACCGCCCAAAGTCCAATGAAATAGCGTGCTATCCGAGTCATAATCTACCGAAGTAATCATCTGCAATTTTGCCCAACTCATATTCAATACGCCATTTTCATCGGGCTTTGGGTGCGCCACAAAGTCGGATAAATGCGACACGCCCAAAACAGCCGTAAAAATAAGCGACACCATAAAATGATTGAGCAAAAAGGCTAACAAGACATTGCTCCACCCGAAAGGCAACACCAACGCAGGCAAGACAATCATATAGCCCACATACAAAAACTTGTAAAAAACAAGTTTTATCGCTTCGTTACGCGGAATAACCACTTTGATAGTTCGGCTCGAAATGCCAAAAATCATCAACGTTTCGCGGAACAAAAACCAATTCAAGGAATACAACAAATACAACACAGGCGTATAAAGATGTATAAAGGTGATGCGACTCGTTGTGATTTTTGCCCCAAACGTAAGCATTATTGCCTTGCAGATTGAAGCTAAGTTGAAACAACATTTTGTTCCAAAACTTGCTCTTGACCGCCACGCCATGCGCCGCATCATGCGAGATATTGAAGGCAGTAAGCAAGACCGAAAGCCCCATAAGCAAATAAAACGTATAGAACAACGGCAAGGACGTTGCTGTTATCATCAAAGCATAGAAAAGCACATCTAAGCCAAAGTACAAGCCTATTTTGAAAAACATTTTCCAGTTGCCTGTTCTTGCCTTGCCTGCTCCTTCGAAGTGCGCATCAAGTTTTTCTGTCAGTTCTTTGTAGAAGGCTGTGCCTTCGTCTCTGGTAAAGCGTAGTTTTTTCATAGTTCAGATAAATATAATAAAAATACTAAAAATATGCCAGCTAATGCACCACCAAGAAGCCAAAGCCACCAAGTTCCTTTGAAAATTAAGCCCATAATTAACCCCAATAATCCGCCAAGAAAGAAGGCTAAAAATAAGCAAAGAATTAACCAAAGGCTATCCCATTCATCAGCTTTGGGCTTTGTTTTCTGCTTCAAAATACGCTTCAAAATTTTCTTACCAACTTTTTCTTTTTGGTAGGCAAGATGCGAATTTAGGCAAACAGACGCACTCGCCTGTGTAGGCAAGACAAGGTACAAGAGGGCGAAGAAAATGAGTAGGTTTTTCATAATCAAATGGCTTTTATGGTAACTAAAAAGAAAAAGACTAAAATACTTGTAAGTCCACCACCTATTATCCACCAAACAATTCCAACGAATGTTCCGCTTGCTATTCCTGCAATCAACCACCCCAATATTCCTATAAATACACCCAATAAAAATAAAGAAAGCAAAACAGCCCCTACAAAGCCTCGCTC
>RDXI01000383.1 GCA_004292795.1 Bacteroidota bacterium
TGCCCTTGTTGAGCAATCAAATCACTCATTCCGTTTTCGTTATAATCTTCGTCTGTGAGTTTGAGAATGGATTTTTTGGTTTTTTGGCACAACCAAACCACAGCTCTACGTCTTAAAGAATTATCACTCCAAGTACACATTTTTACCAACCAAGGCGTTTTTAGACGAGTCAATTCGGCGGCGGCAGGGTCATCGACTACAATTTGTACATTGTCGTGTCTTTGCAAATAAGTAGCGGGAATTTGTCCTGTAAGATCGCCTTCTACGGTTTTCTGAACAATGCTTGCTTTTCCAGGACCCCAAGCCATCAAAATGATTGCTTTTGCCCTCAAAATTGTTCCGATTCCCATAGTTAATGCTTTGCGTGGGATATTTTCGTTGCCCATAAAATGGCTCGAATTGTCCATTCGGGTTTTTGCATCTAGCGTAATTAAGCGTGTACCTGAGTTGTAGGCAGAACCTGGCTCATTAAAGCCAATGTGTCCATTGCGACCGATTCCTAATATTTGCAGATCAATTCCGCCTACATCAGCTATTTTTTTCTCATAGCCAGTACAATATTTTATCATTTCCTCAACGTTTTCCAAAGAGGTAGAACCGTCAGGAATGTGTGTATTTTCGGGTTTAATGTCGACATGATCAAACAAATATTCTCTCATAAAATGAGCATAACTGTTGATCGAATGTGCGGGCATGGGATAATATTCGTCTAAGTTGAAAGTGATTACGTTTTGAAAACTCAATCCTTCTTCTTGATGAAGCCTGATCAATTCTTCATAAACTTTGACAGGCGTAGAACCTGTTGCCATGCCCAAAACCGCATTTTTGCCTTCTTTTTGGCGTTCAACAATGAGGTCAGCAATTTGTTTGGCAACTGCCTTTGCCCCCGCTAATTCGCTATTATAAACCGAAGTAGCGAGTTTTTCAAAACGGTTTTCTTCTGAATAAACTAAATTTGCCATATTAAATTTCTTTTTTTTTATAAATATAAATAAGTTTCTTGAAGATTGGTTTTTAAAACTAACAGTTTTTTAAAAACTGTTAGTTTTTTTGTTTTTTTATTTGTCCCACCAAACTTTGGTAGTTTCAGTGTCTGCACCTTGACGAGAAACGGCTTCTGTGTAGCTATTTTTGTTCAAAGATTGTTCTGAAAGTGGATATTTTAAACGTCTTGGAATTACGCCATTGATTTCGTTTGGTAAAAATTTAGGGAAACCTGAGCGGCGAACTTCTGCAAAAATTTCGAATCCATCTGTATAAAGTCCGATCCATTTTTGCGTGATAATTTGTTCTAAACCTTTGCTTGCATCATAAACCACGTTTGCGTTTTTAAGATAAGCCTCAACATCTGTTGCTTTTACTCCAAATTGGTTTAAAGAAGCTCTTACGCCTTTTTCGTATTCGTTTGAGGCACTTCCAGCTACCCAACCTCTTTGAATTGCCTCTGCTTTTAAAAACATGGCTTCGGAATAAGTCAAAAAATAAGCGTTAGCGTCTTGTGCAAAAACAGTGTTGTAATTTGGCACAGAACCTGTGTCTGGATCACGCGGTGCATCAACGTTTCCGTTTGCTGCGCCTACATATTTGCCTGCGGCATTAGGCAAAGCAAAAATTGGTAAACGTGGGTCATTTCTTTCGTTCAAAATACGCATAAAAGCACTGCTCAACACTACGCCACCTCTGAACGAATAATCTGAAACAGGAGCCGAAGAGCCGTTTGTGCCTGCCGCATAAGTGTCGCCTTTGGTGTGGATCATG
>RDXI01000129.1 GCA_004292795.1 Bacteroidota bacterium
ATAGAAGGAACAGCAGGTATATTCAAGGGAATAGGCGAGTCGAAAATTGTCCCAGGATTGTTTGCCAAAGCAGGGGTTAGCCTCGAGTTTGGCGAATTTCGCAATAACCTTACGGGCATAGAAGTTGGCTTCACAAGCGAACTTTTTTCGAGGGCGCCTGCTATTCTTGAGCCTTTTCCTGCAGGAGTAGGCACAAGCAATTTGCGCAATAAACAATATATGCTCGGGGCGTATCTTACGCTGTTTTTGGGTTCGCGCAAGTAAGACAAAGTAATGCTCGGACTGCTTTTTTGTGAAGGGCGGTCTTTGTTTTTTGAATATTTGAGCTGTTTTTCTTATTTTTGTACAAAAAAAAACACTAAATTTGCATTGATTTTAAGAAGTTATGCACTTTGAAAGTTACAGTTTTGATAGCGATTTACCCGTTTATCAATATGCTTATTCATTCACAAGTACGGGAAAGAAAGGCAATATTTTGAAAGTTGTTTATTTTGCGCCTTTGTATCCTTACCTCTACAATCTCGTATTGGGCGATTATGTTTCTGGTATAGGCGGAATAGACGACAAAGTAATTTCAAACAATGGAGATTTGACAAAGATATTAGCAACTACCGTTCAAATTACAGCGCATTTCTTACACAACAACCCTGCTAACAGCGTATTCATACAAGCGAATACAGAACTAAAACAAAAATTATATCATAGAATATTACGTAATCACTATCAAGAAATAGCCCAAGATTACATAGTACAAGGCATCTTGAAAAATGGAAATTCTGAATTGTTTAATCCTGATAATCAATATGTTGCATTTGTAGTTAATCTAAAATCTGTCTAAAAATATGGAAAATACCCCTATTGTGCTTAGCGAAGATTTGAAGCAACAAATCGCGGTTGCTATGCAAAAATCAAACTTTGGTGCAGAGAAGACCAACAAAATACGTGAAGAATTGGAGAAAACCAATTTTTTTGAGTGGTTCGAGAAGTACAGACAAGAACGACAAAAAGAGAATAGATAGCCTTGCCTACTATAGATAAGTAAGCAGGCAAGCCACAACCCTTTCCTACACTTTTTCCCTATAGACCGCCTTTTTGTGAAGGACAGTCTTTATTTTTGCAGAAAAAACGAAAACATGAAAAAACTACTTGCTTGCCTGCTTTGGGCATCTTGCCTACTTCCTAACCTTGCCTACGCACAAATCAACCCCAAAGATTTGGTGGGGGTTTGGTTGTTGGACAGCCTTAATGACAGAAAAATTGATAAAAAGGGGTATTTCATACTTTACGAAAACGGATTTTCTGAGGAGGCTATGATAATAACTTCAGAACCTATAAAATCTAAATGGTATTTTGCAAATGGAGAACTCATACTTAGGCAAGAAGGAGTTAGAGATAATGCAGGTTTCTTTCAAATAGTTGAGTTAGACAATAAACATTTAATTCTCAAAACTGAAAAAGGAAATTTTATATTCAAAAAGATTACTCAAGAAGGACTTAACACGCTCAAAAACGCTCCAGAATTAGAAGAAGAAGAAAAGAGAAGGAAAGAAGAAGTAGAACAAGAAGCTAAAGAAAAAAGAGAAAAATTTCTGCCCTATTGTGCTAATTGGACGTGTAAAGTTGGTAAAAATAAGATAACCTTACAACTCACAGATGATGGGCATTTTACCTATCGTGCAGGCAAGGAACAGGCAAGCGGCAGTTGGGATATAGATGCAGGCGTTCTCGAATTGGTATTTTTCCTAGAAGGTGCTACTTCTTATTATGGTTTTGGACAAAGTTATAGACTCCAAATCCTCTCCCAAACAGACAAAGAACTGAAAACTAAAGACTTTCTTACGCAAACCATACTTGTTTGGCGTAGGTAAGCAGGCAAGTTGTAACCCTTTCCTACACATTTTTCCTATAGACTGCCTTTTTGTGAAGAGGAGTCTTTGTTTTTACAAGAAAATAATGGCTATACAGAGGCAAGTTACTTCTTATAAATTTCAATTTCTTTCCTGAGCGTTGCGACAAATTGCTCTCCTAAGGCTTTATCGTTAAAATAAAACGTATTAGTTTGCGTATGGTCTCCTATCATACCCTCAGGGCTTCTGATATCTACAAAAGAAAAGCTGTCACTTTTTTCACCAATTATCGAAACTGCATAAAGGGGCTTGTCTGTAGATACGTCTGCTAAATCGGGAGTTTCTCGGATATTGGGAATTGCTATATTGTGGTATAAAAGTGTTTGTTCTCCATTACGAAATTCTTGAACTGCGTACACTATCAAATTAATAGAAACAAACTTATAGTAATAAGTCGTTTTTTCACCCTCATATTTGCGCATAAGGGTTACATCTTTCAACATTATCACACTGCTATCTCCTAAATTAACCTTAACGGTTTGTTTTTGGGCAAAAACAGGTGTAAAATTCAACAAAAACAGAAAAAGAATACAGAAAGCCCTTTTGTTCTTGAAAAATTGGGTGGGTGCTTTAGCAAATGCTATTGACAGGCTCATAGGCAAGGAAAGGTGGGTAAGAAATACTTTTTTCATACGATTGGAAGATTAGAGAGGAAGAGTTATTTGATGGCGCAAAGTTATGCGCAATAGCCTATTCTCAAAGAAAAATTTTATGAAGCTCTTTCTTTTTTGTATAAAAGTAGTTATATGATGTATGAAGGAACTTCGCAATATTGATTTTTCCAGTATCTTCCCATAGTTTTTCCCTACGAACTGCCTTTTTGTGAAGGGTAGTCTTTATTTTTGCAGAAAAAACAGCCAGATGCCTAAATACACAATTTTCGGGGTTCTTACAACCCTTGCCTTCTTATACTGCTTTTCTTATTATCTCTACAAAGAGTACAGACATGAGAGGCTGATGACGAAAGGTATTGAGGTAAAGGTAGAGGTTAAGATAGGAAAAGCGCAGAGTGCTGGCTATTCTTATATTGATTACCAATTTGTTACGCTTGACAAACAGATTAAAAAGGGGTATTGTAGGTGTGGCTCGCCAGAAGATTGTAGAAAGTATGAAGATGCTACTGTTGTTTACAATCCTGAAAACATAAACGAGTTTGAATTTTCGCATGAATTGCACGCATATTCTCATGTAGGGGCATTTATCTTTATGCTTCTGATACTCTTTCCTGTTTTTACACTTGTAGCGTGGCAAATCTCAAAAGCTTTAACAAAACCTATAAGATAAATCTTATTTTTGCACCCACAAACCCCAGCATCTAACATCTAACAACCAACATCTACCCCCTATGATTTCTACTTCCACTTGGCACGCCTTAGCCGAAAGTTTGGCAGGCGAGCTGTATATCGATGAAACGAACCGCCGACTATATGCTACTGACGGCTCGCACTACCGCGAAATTCCGCAAGCTGTAGCCTTGCCTAAAACCGAGCAAGACATTCAGACGCTCATTCTCTTTGCACAAAAGCATAAAACTTCGCTCATTCCGCGCACAGCAGGCACTTCGCTTGCGGGGCAAGTCGTAGGCGGTGGCATTGTGGTTGATGTGTCCAAACATTTCACGAACATTTTGGAAATAAACCAAGAGGAGGGCTGGGTAAGGGTGCAACCTGCTGTAGTGCGCGATGAATTGAATATGGCTCTCAAAGCATTTGGGCTTTTCTTTGGACCCGAAACCTCCACTGCGAACCGCGCTATGATTGGGGGAATGATTGGCAACAATTCTTGTGGCTCGAACTCGATAATCTATGGAAGCACACGCGACCACTTGCTCGAAGTGCGTGGCTTTTTGAGTGATGGCTCGGAGGTAGTTTTCAAAGAACTGTCCTTGCCTGAATACGAAGCCAAGCTACAGCAAACGCAAACCCTCGAAGGCAAGATTTACCAACAACTGCACGCCATTATCTCTAATCCTGACAATCAAGCAGAGATAGAACGAAATTTTCCTAAGAAAGAAATACCAAGACGCAATACGGGGTATGCGTTGGATTTATTGAACCTCCCCCTTTCTCCCTCCATTTTGGAGGGGGGAACTACCCAACCAACATCTAACAACCAACATCTAACAACCAACCTCTGCAAACTAATCGCAGGTTCTGAAGGCACGCTTTGCTTCATCACAGAGGCAAAACTGCACGTCAATGCCTTGCCTCCTGCCGAAAAAGCCTTGATTTGTGGACATTATGATAGCATCATCAATAGTTTACACGCCAATTTGATTGCTTTGAAACACAATCCTTCGGCTTGTGAGTTGATAGACCATTATATTTTGGAGTGTACGGAAGGGAACATCGAACAGTCGAAAAACCGCTTTTTTGTAGAAGGAGAACCAAAGGCTATTTTGGTCGTGGAGATTGCACGCAACACGAAAGAAGAAGTTGATGCCACAGTAGGCAAGTTGGTAGGCGAGTTGCAGGCAAGCGGACTCGGTTATGCCTTTCCTGTTTTGCGGGGCGAAGATATGGCGAAAGTTTGGTCTTTGCGCAAGGCGGGCTTGGGTGTATTGGGCAATATGAAAGGGAGCGCGAAACCTGCTGAAGTGGTCGAGGATACTGCAGTAAGAGTGGAAGACTTGCCTGCCTACATAGAAGGCTATCACAAGGTTTTGGAGGAATTGGGGCTAAAATCGGTGCATTATGCTCATGCAGGCACAGGCGAGATACACCTGAAGCCTATCCTCGACATGAAAACTGCCGAAGGGCAACGACAATACCGCGCCATTGCAGAGGCTGTAGCAAGATTGGTAAAACGTTATGGCGGTTCGCTTAGTGGCGAGCATGGCGATGGGCGTTTGCGTGGCGAGTTCATTCCGTATATGGTAGGCGAGAAAAATTATGAACTGATGGTTCGTGTGAAGGAAATTTTTGACCAACATTATGTTTTCAACCCCAACAAAATTGTCAAAACGCCTCCTATGGACAAGTTCCTACGGCACGAAGGCGAGCATCACACGCATGAACCTCACACAATTTTTGATTTTAGCGAAGCAGGCGGTTTCATTGCCCTTGCCGAGAAATGCACAGGCTCGGCAGACTGTAGAAAAACCGAAAAAACAGGCGGGACTATGTGTCCGAGCTATATGGCTACTAAAAATGAACGCGACAGTACAAGAGCAAGGGCGAATATATTACGTGAAATGTTGGGCGATGGGGTGGAAGGGTGGAAAGGTGGAAAGGTGGAAGGGGGCAAAGATGGTGATGAGGCAGTAAAAGAAGTATTAGACCTCTGCCTTTCCTGCAAAGGGTGTACTTCTGAATGTCCTTCGGGGGTGGATATGGCGAAGCTGAAGGCAGAATTTATGCAACACTACTACGACAAACATGGCGTGCCTTTCCGTGCTAATTTGATTGCGAATTATACGTATTACAACCGCCTTGCCTCCATAGTGCCTGCAGTCTATAACTTTATCTTTACCAATTCTTTTACCTCGAGCATAGCCAAAAAGATAACAGGTTTTGCGCAAAAGAGGTCGATACCGCTTTTGTATAAGACTACCCTCAAAAATTGGTACAGAACGCACAAAAAACCAACATCTAACAACCAACATCTAACATCTACAGTCTATCTTTTCTGCGATGAATTTACCAACTACAACGACACAGAAATAGGCATCAAAGCTATAGAATTGTTAGAAAAATTGGGCTACAACGTGCAGATAATCGACCACGAAGAAAGTGGGCGCACTTATTTGTCGAAAGGTTTGGTGCGTGAGGCGCAAAAAATCGCTATCCAAAATGTGCAGACGTTCAAGGATTTGATAACGGCAGAAACGCCTCTCGTGGGCATTGAGCCTTCGGGTATTTTGGGTTTTAGGGACGAATATCCCGCGTTGGTAGGCAAGGAACTACGCGAAGACGCGGAACGCATAGCCAAAAACGCGCTTACCTTCGAGGAATTTATAGCCCGCGAGATAGATAAGGGAAATATCTTGCCTACCCAATTCACAAAAGAAAAACGCTTGATAAAAGTGCATGGGCATTGTCATCAAAAGGCTCTTTCCTCCATGACTCCCACGAAAAAGATGCTGACCTTGCCTGCTGGCTACGAAGTCCACATGATAAATTCGGGCTGTTGTGGTATGGCGGGTTCGTTTGGCTACGAGGCAGAGCATTACGACCTCTCGATGCAGGTAGGCGAGCTTGTCCTCTTTCCTACAGTGCGGGCGCAACCTGAAGATGTGATTATTTGCGCATCAGGCACGAGCTGTAGGCATCAGATAAAAGACGGCACAGGCAGGCAAGCCAAACACCCGATAGAGATACTTTGGGAGGCGTTGGGGTAATATCTTGCCTACCCTAAAATACACAGAAAACCCCACCCCGATTGCCTTTTGAGAGGTTTTGGGGTGGGGTTTAGTATGACACTCATAGCCAAAAATAAAAGTTATTTGTGCTATGTATTACCTCAACACTTAGGATAAACCAGATAGACACTCGATATTGCCATCAATTTTTTGAAATACAAAAGAAAGCAAATAATTGTGGTCTGTTTGTATCTCTGCCTAATATGTTTGTGCTTCTTCGTTGTCAGGCAAGTTATTGAGCAAGTTAAGAATTATTTTGGTATTAGTTTTTGTTTCAGAATAAGAAAACAAAAAAGACTGTCCAAAGAACAGTCTTTTTCACATTTTTAGAAAGGAAGTTCATCAGCACCGCCTCCGTTGTTCAACAAGTCATCGGGGTAGGGGTCTTGTGGGATAGGAGCATTTTGGCGCGTTTGGGTGTTGGTGTTGGTGTTCGCGTTTTGTCCTTGTGCATTGCCTTCTCCTTCGCGTCTTACCAAAAACGCCTTAACACTCGTGAACCAACGGTCTTGATATGGTCTTGACTCCACATCAAAACTTACCTTCAGCGTGTCGCCTTCGGCAAAGGTCTGTAGTATGAAAGTCTTGTCGCCCCAAAGTTCCATACAAATCTTTTTGGGATAGGTAGCATCAAGGGTTTCAATCACAAATTCTTGTTTGCGCCATGTGCCGTTCTTGCCTTCGCCTGTAACTTCAGGCAATACTTTAATGAGTTTACCCGTAATTTCGAGAGCCATAATCTTGAATAGGAATAAAGTGGATTAAGTTAAGCGCAAAAATACAAGGTTTGGTTTATTTTTCCAAAAAAATGGTGCTTCGGTTATGAGGTTTGCCAAAGGTTGATAGAATTTTTTGGCAATATCTTTACTATTGCATATATTTGTAAAACACTAATTTACCGTACCTCACCCCAAAATCCTTTCCCGCTCATGCGACCTTACGAACAACTCCTTCAAAACAACCGCATTTGGTCTGCCGAAAAAATGGCACAAGACCCGCACTATTTTGATGAACTCGCCAAAGAACAAACTCCCGAATTTTTGTGGATTGGCTGTTCGGATAGCCGAGTGCCTGCCAACGAAGTTACCCAAACCGAACCGGGCGAGATATTTGTGCATCGCAACATTGCAAACATGGTAGTGCATACTGACGTAAATATGTTGAGCGTGTTACAATACGCGGTGCAGGTCTTGAAAGTGCCTCACGTCATTGTTTGCGGGCATTACGGTTGCGGAGGAGTGAAAGCCGCGCTCACACGCAAGCACATTGGCATTGTGAACAAATGGTTACGCAACATCAAGGACATTTATCGCTTGCACGAAACCGAACTCGAAGCTATAGAAGACGAGAATATGAAAGTGGATAGGCTGACTGAACTCAACGTGCAGGAGCAAATCATGAACCTCGCCAAAACATCTATCATTCAAGAAAGTTGGCACAAACATCAACGCCCCACATTGCACGGTTGGATTTATGACCTGCACACGGGGCTTATCAAAGAAATCATTAACATGGACTACACAACCAAGTTAGACGATATCTATATGATTGATTTTGACTAACACGCCTATACACCGCCAAACGCATAGCCTCGAAAGTCGCTATGCGTTTTTTGTTTTCAAGTGCGATAAATTACTTGCCTGCTTTTGTTGTGTTTCACTTAAAAATATTCTTGTCCCACTTCCGAAACTCATAATAGCGTTCTTTTGGCTCGCCTGTCCAGCCATTGATGCCCTTGCGCGGTAGGTACACGCCATGCACATACAACAAAGGCAAGAACATAAAGCCCAAGAAGGACAACGCAACTTGCCTGCCTGCCCACACTGACAAACACAAAACAAGCACAAGAAAGCACACAAACTTGATGAATTTGCGCAAACGGGGCGTTCTTTCCTCAAAATGCCCCATCAGAATATGCCCAAGCGCGAAAATGGTGCTGACTATAGACACCTCGAACCAAAGAGAATGGATAGACCACATATTTTTAGGCTTTTTTTTCTTGGGCTTGTTTGATGGCTTCGCGTGCATTTTTCACAAACGCATCAGTCATTTCTGTATGGCGTTGTACGTTTTTTTCAAAGTCAGTAATGCCTTCCAGCAAAGCAATACGCTTTTGAGCTATGATAGCATATTTTTTATCAAATTCTTCTTTAGTCATAAAAATTATAGGTTTTCTATTTGAAACAAATTGAGGTCTATTCTAACTTGTAACTCGGTGAGTGCTTGGATTGCCCTACTGATGGCTTCATTCTCTAACATAAGCAACGATTCCACATAATCTAAATCGAGTTCAAAGTTGGTATCAAAGCGTAATTCGAGCTGTATCAACGATAAATTGACTGTAAAATCTAATTTTGCCTCTTGTAACGCATAATATTGTTGGTGCAATGAACGGGTTTCTCGTTCCAAATCGAGCAAGGCTTGTATGGTAGGATTCATAGTACATAACGTTAGAAAGTCACAAAAAAGTGTGAATATAGGCTCAAATAGGCGTAAAATCTGCCCTGTCAGTTTTGAAATACAATACAATGCCTTTGCTTTGTTTCCAATCGCGTTTCTTGGCTTCTTCTTCAGGATAGCCTACGCGACTGTTCTGCCCGCCCACACCGACAAACACAAAACAAGCACAAGAAAGCACACAAACTTCTCGAACCAAAGAGAGTTGATAGACCACATAATTTTTACTGCGAGATTCTTTTTTCTATTTCTGCCAACAAGCCATCACCTATAAAGTTCGCTATCTCCTCCCATTCGGCTTCGGTGGGGACTTGGTGATAGAGTTTTTCGATTGTTTTTTGAGTATTCGCAAAGCCATAAAAGATAACATATTTAAATTCTTCGAACTTAACATTCACGAAAGAAATTAAATCAAAAGAATTTAGCCCCGCTTTTTTAAAGCCTTTCAAATGGAATACATAGTTTAGATAGGTAAGATTATTTTTTTGCAGTTGTTGGGTAAAATTAAAATCTGGATTTCCAGATAATTTATATAATAATGTTTTCTCGTGTATTCCTACACTTCCTATCTCAACTGCTGGGAAGCCAATACTGACTAAACATTCCATAAACAAAGCAGAAAGTTCTTTAATTTTCTTGTAAAATATTTTTTGACTAATATTTTTACTTAGGTCGAAATGTATAAGATTTGTTAATACATTTTCATCTTTCGAAATTTTTATCTCCTCATCAGCCTTTATCCTTGCCTGCAATAGCTTAATTTTCTTACTAAAATCGTCAGGTTCTTCGATAGACTCGCCACGTGCTACTTTGAGCATCAGGTCTAAGGAATGAATTAAGCACTTGCCTACATAGATAGCAAAGGGTTCAAGATTGTCGGTTTCGTCAGCTTCGCGGAGTGCGTCTATATAGTCTTTGCGTTGTTCCGTAGGAATGATAGCAGGCGGATAGCCGTATTTCATCAAAATAAAATTCATCAAGAGCCTTGCCATGCGTCCATTGCCATCATCAAAAGGGTGGATTTTCACAAATTCATAATGAAAACCTATGGCAATAGACAATGGGTGCAATTCTTTTTTAGTAGTTTGTGTTTCATACCAAGTCATCAAATCGCCCATGCGTGCTTGTGTTTCTTCAGGCGAGGCATAATAAAACATCTCGCCTGTGGGCGTGAGTACGTGGTTTGGTTCAGTTTTGTATTGTCCTATTTGGATTAGTTTTTTGGTAGGCA
>RDXI01000130.1 GCA_004292795.1 Bacteroidota bacterium
AAAAAAAAAAAAAAAAACAATAAATAATGCAAAAACTATTTTAAAACATAGTATTGAAGATTTTTTTGGAAGTGTGCGTATAAAACAAAACGGCTACCCATTGCGGATATCCGTTTTGTTTAGGCAGGCAAGTAAACATAGTTTTAGTGTTCAACTAAAATTTATTAAACAAAACGCCCCACTTGCCAACATAGCAAGCGGGACGTTTGAGCGTAGGCAAGTTGCGTGTGGGTTATTTCACACCAAACACTTGTACCCAATGCCCTTTATACAAGCCAACGCCTATCGTGGTGTTGTCGCTCAAGATGTTTCGCTTGTGTCCTGGGCTGTTCATCCATTGATTCATAGCTCCTTCGGGAGAGGTAGAACCCGCCGCGATATTCTCGGCATAGCCTTTTCCGAATTTGCTAATGCGGTCAAAGGTGTCACATACTTTCGTTTCTACGCCATTTTCTACATCAAACGAGTCGTGGGCAAAATAGCCTTCTGTAGCCATGTCTGCCGCGTGATAGCGGGCGGCACGCGCCAAGTTAGCGTCCCATGTCATAGCTGGCTTGCCTACTTTTTTGCGTTCTGCATTTACTATTTCCATCACTTTTTTCTCGAAGGCTTCGTTTTCAGCAGGGATATTTTCCTTGCCTGTAGCGCAACCTTTGAAGGTTTTTGCATTGACATTGGTAGGTTTGGGTTCTACTACAGGCGTTTCTTCGGGTTGTACCTCGTGTTCTTCAGGCTGTGGCGCGTCTGAGGCAAGCATAATTTCGATAGAGGAGGTTTTGTCGTTGAAGTCGTCCCCAATATAGTCAAACTCGCCTGATAATTCCATACTGCTTCCACCAAAATTGCTGTGTTCGTACAAGACCATAACCAAATTTTCGGGTACTTTTGCCGAGCTAAGTTGGTCGTTGCCAATGCTTAGTTGTTGCATATTGTACTTGCCTACTTTGAGGCGTTGGCTCTTGCCTTCGTAGTT
This sequence comes from Bacteroidota bacterium, assembly GCA_004292795.1. GTDB lineage: Bacteria > Bacteroidota > Bacteroidia > Cytophagales > Microscillaceae > RDXI01. Next base: position 974 of record RDXI01000130.1, read on the forward strand.
GGCGTGTTGGTAAATGATTACTTCGTCAGCAGAAGGCGTTTCCTCTTTTTTGGTAATAGGCGTAGGCTTGTCTGTATTTTTGGTTGCCTTCGAGCCTAAGTTCTTGAGGTATTTGTTGAGGTCGGGAATGCTGAAAGCCACTTCGCCGTTGTTGTCCACTACAGGCATACTGATACTGCCAGAAGCCTTGCCTGCCAACAAATCCCACATTGCCATGTTATTGGCTTGGTTGGTGGTCGTGTTCAGTTCAGTGAAGGCAATGTTATTTTCGGTCAAATATTTCACTGTATAAGCGCATCTACCGCAACCGTTCATGGTATAGACCTTGATTTGTGCGTACAGAGGGGAGGCGAGCAACGTCAGGAGCATTGCCCAAGCGAATTTGGAGGCGAGAAGTTTCATATTAGGAAAAGAGTTAAGTTTATTGAAAAACGCTTTTTGTGATACTTTAGTATGTTGTTGTTGGGAACACCCTTTGCTGTTTATTTGTTATGGGAATATGCCATCAATTATAAAAAAAACATATCCCGTTTTGCATTTGTCTTGCGCTTCGTGTGCGTCCAGTGCGGAAACCATTTTGCAAGCGCAAGAAGGTGTGATAAATGCCTCTGTGAATTTTGCGAATGAAAGTGCTTTGATAGAATATGCACCCAATACAATAGACAAACTCGATTTACAAAAAGCCCTGCAAGCCGTAGGTTTTGATTTGGTCATAGACGAAAGCCCCGAAGCGCAAAATATAGTAGAAAATATCCAAACTGAACACCTAAAAACTTTGCAAAACCGCACCTTAGGAGCTGTTTTGTTTTCCTTGCCTGTAGTGGTGTGGGGTATGTTTTTTATGGAAATGCCTTACGCGAACCAAATTATGTGGGCATTTTCTACGCCTGTCGTGGTTTGGTTTGGGCAACATTTCTTTGTGAATGCATGGAGGCAAGCCCGCAATCGTACTGCCAATATGGACACCTTGGTAGCCCTTAGCACAGGCGTTGCGTATATTTTCAGTGTTTTCAATACGCTTTTTCCGCACTTTTGGCACGCGAGAGGATTGCACGCCCATGTATATTTCGAGGCTTCGGCAGCGGTCATTGCGTTTGTGTTGGTAGGCAAGCTATTAGAAGAAAGGGCAAAAAGCCATACAAGTTCCGCGCTGAAAAAATTGATAGGGCTACAGCCCAAAACCGTAACTATAGTACAAGCTGACAACTTTTTGGAAATGCCCATCGACTTGGTGCAAGTGGGGAATACCATTTTGGTAAAAGCAGGCGAGCGTGTGGCGGTTGATGGTGAGGTAGTGTCGGGCAATTCGTACATAGATGAAAGTATGATGACAGGCGAGCCTATTCCTGTGCCAAAAGAAAAAGGCGATAAGGTTTTTGCGGGTACTATCAACCAAAAAGGCACGCTCCAATTTCGCGCTACGCAGGTAGGCAAGGACACCCGTTTGGCGGGCATCATTCGTTTGGTGCAAGAAGCGCAGGGAAGCAAAGCACCCGTACAGAAATTAGCCGACCAAATAGCAGGCGTATTCGTGCCTGTAGTGATGGGTTTGGCATTGCTTACGCTGTTGATTTGGGTTATTTTGGGAGGCGAGAATGGCTTTACACAAGGCTTGTTGGCAATGGTTACGGTTTTGGTGATTGCCTGCCCGTGTGCGTTGGGTTTGGCTACGCCCACTGCCATTATGGTCGGGGTAGGCAAGGGTGCGGAAAAAGGCATTTTGATAAAAGATGCAGAAAGCCTCGAATTGGCGCAACACATCGAGGTTATGATTTTGGATAAAACAGGCACGATAACGGAAGGCAAGCCCACTGTTACCGATATTTTTTGGGCAAAAAATGCCGACTCATTCGCCTTGTCAAGCGTATTGTGCGCTATAGAAAAACAATCGGAACACCCTTTGGCAGAGGCAATTACGCAATATTTCGCTTCGAAAATTTCGCCTACCTTGCCTACCGTTGCGCACTTCGAGAGCATCACAGGCAAGGGCGCGAAAGGCACTGTAGGCAAGGACGTTTATTTTGTAGGCAAGCTCGCACTCTTGCGAGAAAACAACCTCACGATTCCTGCCGATTTGCAACAACAATTCGACCAAATGCAAACAGAAGCCAAAACGTTGGTGTGGTTTGCAGACTCAAAAAACGCCTTGTGTTTGATAGGCATAGCCGACCAAATAAAAGCCACTTCTGCGCAAGCCATTGCCGAACTGCAACGTATGGGCATCGAGGTTGTGATGCTGACAGGCGACAACCACGCCACCGCGAAAGCCATAGCCGAGAAAACAGGCATCAAATACTACCAAGCGGAAGTCTTGCCTGCCCAAAAAGCCGAAAAAGTGAAAGAATGGCAAGCAAAAGGCAAAAAAGTAGGCATGGTAGGCGATGGCATCAACGACAGCGCGGCACTCGCCCAAGCAGACGTAGGAATCGCCATGGGCAAAGGCGCGGACATAGCCATAGAAGTTGCCAAAATGACCATTATTTCCTCCGATTTGCTCAAACTTCCGCAAGCCATTCGCCTTTCGAAACAAACCGTTGCCACCATCAAACAAAACCTATTTTGGGCGTTTATCTACAACCTCATAGGCATACCTATTGCCATGGGTGTTCTCTATCCCTTCAATGGCTTTTTGCTCAATCCTATGATAGCGAGCATGGCTATGGCACTTAGTAGCATCAGCGTAGTAAGCAACAGCTTGCGCCTGAAGTATTTGTAGGAACAAAATACCTCAACCCTTACCTTTCAACTTTCAACCCTCAACTTTCAAATGAAATTCAAAACCAACATCAACTGCAGTGGCTGTGTAGCCAAAGTTACGCCCTTCTTGAACAGCACCGAAGGCATACAACATTGGGAAGTAGATACGAACATTCCCGAAAAAGTGCTTACCGTACAAAGCGCGGGCATCACAAGCGAACAAGTTATCGCCACGATACAAAAAGCTGGCTTCAAAATAGAAGCCTTGTAAATTTCTTAGTAGCGTGGGGTAATCTTTACTGATACCCCACATTTTTTGTTTTGTAAGTTAGGCATTTTCGAAACACTGTTCAGTAACAAAACTATCGAATAACCGTTATTGCTCCTTTGAAGGGTTTTATATTGGGGTGCAAAGTAAGGTAATAGAAATACACATCAGCAGGCAAGCCTGACGCGTCCCAATCGTTTTTGTAGGCAGTCGATTGATGTACGAACTTGCCTGCGCGGTCAAAAATTTGGACTTTGTGTGCAGGAAAGTTCTCGATATATGCCAAAAACCACGTATCGTTTTTGCCGTCCCCGTTGGGTGTGATGACATTGGGCGGTAGGAAAGGCACAACTTTGATGTGCATTTCGGCAGGCTTGCCTACACAGCCAGAACTGTTGGTTTCTTGGACAGTGAGCAGATACTCGCCTTCTTGTTCCCAATCTATGCGTATGGCAGGCGAGCCTTGCCCTTCGATTATCTTGCCTCCTTGCGCCAATGTCCATTGATACGTCGAGCCTGTGCTTGCCTGCACTTCGTACCTTACCTGCGAGGCGAAAAACGGGATAGGTGTTGCGCCCCGAATGTCTATAGGTGTGGGAGTAGGCAAGACATTGATTTCCAACATTTCCGAACTGCCCACACAAGGCGTTTGGTTTGTTTCCACTACCCAAAGTTTCTTGATGCCTGCCGTTGTCCATCTTATTTTTACCTCGCTTTGGTTGTTCGCGCCCACCCAAATAGCCGTATTGTCGTCAGTTTTCCACAGGTAAGTCGAGCCGTTGTTGAGCAACGAAGTTTTGTAAGCAAAGACCTTTTCGGGTTCTATGCAAAAAGCAGACTCGCCTACAGGCTTATCAGGTTTCAGCAAATTATCTACTACGATAGGCAATTTAAAAGATGTTTCACAGCCATAAATTTTGTGCTTTGCCTTCACTTCTACCCAAGCGTTGGTATTGGGATTTTGCCAAGCCACTCGAATAGTATCTGTACCTTGTCCGCTTTCTATCGTTCCTCCTGACACGCTCCAAGCAAAATCATAATTAGGCTTGGCATTTACCCAATATTTCGTGCCACTTGTGTTGGGGCAAACTACAGGGCTTCCCGTAAAAATTTTCAAGTCATTGTAGGCAGGCAAGACCGTAACTTTTACAGTGTCGTATTTAGTCAAAGGCACGTTGGGGCAAGTCATATCCGATGCTTTGACTATGTATTGCTTGACTATGGGCGCGTCTGTGTTGTTTTCCAAACTTACGGTAGGGTTGGCTATGTTGGGGTTTGACAAGCCTTCGGTGGGAGTCCAGCTATAGTTATAATTAGGCAAGGGAGACGAGCCTAATTGCCCTTGTGTGTCGCTACAGAGGGAAAGGTTGGAGCCTGCAGTTATTAATCCTGTAAATAGCTTAGCACAAAAAAGCCACCAAGGAGGATTAGGTGAGATAATAGGTTTTGTAAATGAGGTATTACCAAATGTCATCGAACCAGGTAACACAAACCATGCTCTTCCCACCATATAAATACTACCATTATTATCAAATGATAGTTCAGAGGCTTTTGAAGCAATAACGTTATTACCCACACTTTTTGTCAAATTCTGATTTCCATTCTTGTCATATTTTACTATATCTATACCCCTATAAAAAGAACCATCTGAAGGCACCCAATCATAAAAAGTAGTTGAAAAAACATCTTGTAGCACATATATATTAGACTGATTATCACTGACTATGGAATTAGCAATTTTATTCATACCCCTTTTTTTCCATAATAACTCACCTAATAAGTTGTATTTTAATAAAAAAGTACTATCTACTGAATAATTTATGTAAAGAGGTTGGTCTATGGTTATATTTAGATTGTAACCGCCCATATAAATAGCATTGTCGCTTTCTTTTACCATAAGAGAGCTTATGTTTTCAGATAGATGGCTTGCTCCTACATCTATTTTTTTTGCCCAGTTTTGCCCATTTTTTTTCAACACAGCTAAAAACAATGATCGTGTATTAGGACTGCTCTGTAGTGTGGTAGAACCAATATCAATGCTTCCTTTAAAATGTCCTGTGATATATATGTCACCACTAGTACCTATTTCAGCATACCCTGCTATATTTTTTTGAAGACATGGGAAAAACTTTACTTCTTGAAATTGCCCAGAAGAGTTCTGTTTAGTCAAAAAAATGGTGGAAGAGCCTTGTAAGGGATAGAGCGTGCCACCAAATGATGTTGCCTCGTTCATATTACCATACATATACACATTACCTTCATTGTCTGAAAATATATAACTCTGAACTATAGCACTTTTTGGATATAGAGTGTGCCATAAGTAACTACCATCTGGGTTAAATTTAATTAAACATCTTGATGTGCTATTAGTTGTATTAAGGTTAATGCCTTGTATGCTTGCGTTATTGGAAAGGGTACAATACAAAAATAAATTATTTTGATTGTCAATATGAAGACTTGGCTCTGTATAGTAATCTTGCGATTTGTTTATTATTTGTTTAATCCACAAAACGTTACCACAAGGGGAGTATTTAGCGATAAATACATCAAAGGCATCTTTCTGTGTTGGCAGTGTTATGCCAATATCCCAAGAAAGAGTATCACGAAAGTTCCCTGTAACATAAAGGCATCCATTCTTGTCGGTTTGACTCTGTTTTGTACCTTCGTATGTTGAACGCAACATACCTGGCATCTTCGCCCACTGCCACTCCTGCGCCCTTGCCTCCCCGTAGGCAAGGAAGAGGTAGGCAAGACATACAAACGCGAAATGCAAAAAAGTTGTTTTCATACCGCAAAGTTAGCTTTTTTGTATAAAAAAAGCGAACATTCTTTACAAAAACGCCTTATTTGCATAAAGGCAAAAAAAAACTGTATCTTTGCACCCTTAAAGCAAAGCCAAGAAGCCCGAATATGAGCCAACAAAACACGCGCAACTTTTGTATCATTGCGCATATAGACCACGGAAAAAGCACCCTTGCAGACCGTTTGCTGGAGTTTACCCAAACTGTAGCCCACCGCGATATGCAAGCCCAACTCTTAGATGACATGGATTTGGAGCGAGAGCGAGGCATCACTATCAAGAGCCACGCTATCCAAATGAAATATACCTACCAAGGCGAAGAATATACGCTCAATTTGATAGATACGCCCGGACACGTCGATTTTTCTTACGAGGTTTCGCGTTCTATTATGGCGTGTGAAGGCGCGTTGCTGATTGTGGACTCCTCGCAAGGCATCGAGGCGCAAACCATCTCAAACTTGTACCTCGCCATAGGCAACGACCTGACTATCATTCCCGTACTCAACAAAATAGACCTGCCCCACGCCATGCCAGAGGAGGTAAGTGATGAGATTGTCGACCTTATCGGGTGCGACAGAGGCGAAATCATACACGCAAGCGGAAAGGCGGGCATAGGCATTGAGGACATTCTGCAAGCTGTGATAGAGCGTATTCCTCCCCCAAAAGGCGACCCCGAAGCCGAGCTACAAGCCTTGATTTTCGACTCGCATTTCAATTCTTTCAGAGGCATCGAGGTTATTTTCCGTATCTTCAATGGCACTATCCGCAAGGGCGACAAAGTAAAATTTGTGGCTACAGGCAAGGAATATGAAGCTGACGAAATAGGTGTTCTCAAACTACAGCAAGAACCCCAAAAAGAAATGAGTGCGGGCAATGTGGGCTACCTCATTTCGGGCATCAAACAAGCCAAAGAAGTCAAAGTAGGCGATACCATTACCCATTCTGCACGCCCTTGTGCCGAGTCTATCAAAGGTTTTGAGGAGGTAAAACCAATGGTTTTTGCGGGTATTTATCCTGTAGAAACGTCAGAATATGAAGACCTCCGCGAAGCAATGGAGAAATTGCAACTCAATGATGCCTCGCTTGTGTGGGAGCCTGAAACTTCCGCCGCGTTGGGCTTTGGTTTCCGTTGTGGTTTCTTGGGAATGTTGCACATGGAAATCGTGCAAGAACGTTTGGAGCGCGAATTTGATATGACGGTTATCACTACAGTTCCCTCTGTGCAGTTCAAGGCTTACCTGACCAATGGCGAGGTAATAGCCGTACAAGCACCTGCCGAAATGCCAGACCCGTCGAGAATAAAACACATAGAAGAGCCGTATGTGAAGGCGCAAATCATTTCCAAATCCGACTATGTAGGCGCGTTGATTGGGCTTTGTATGGACAAGCGAGGCATTATCAAAAATCAAAACTACCTTACCAAAGACCGCGTAGAGTTGGTATTCGAATTGCCGTTGGCAGAAATCGTATTCGACTTTTTCGATAAGCTCAAAACCATTTCACGCGGATATGCTTCGTTGGATTATGAATTGATAGGTTTCCAAGAATCGAACATGGTCAAATTGGACATTATGCTCAATGGCGACCGCGTGGACGCACTTTCGGCTATCGTTCACCGCGACAAGGCATACGATTGGGGCAGGCGTTTGTGCGAAAAATTGCGCGAACTCGTGCCAAGACAAATGTTCGAAATCGCTATACAAGCCGCGATAGGGCAGAAAATCATTGCCCGCGAAACCGTAAGTGTTATGCGCAAAAACGTTTTGGCTAAATGTTATGGCGGTGATATTTCGCGTAAGCGCAAACTCCTCGACAAGCAGAAAAAAGGCAAGAAGCGTATGCGCCAAGTAGGCAATGTCGAAATTCCACAAGAGGCGTTCATGGCTGTTTTGAAATTGGATTAAAACTCTCTACCTTGCCTGCCCACGTGGGTAGGCAAGTTTTTCTAATATTCTCAATCAAACCAAATGGAAAAATCTTACATACCTTTTTCTGTTCAACAAGAAATCAAAGATTACTTGAAGGAACAAATGACTTACCTTTACAATCAATGTGTGAAAGAAGATGAAACTGTTTATGCCGTAGGCATTTTTGGCGATTCTGATATGTCAACTTTCGCACTCAATATTCTTACACATGAACCTAACGAAATAGAAAAATGGTGGATTCCTGAATGGAATCATGAATTGAACTATAAGACATTAGATGAAGCATATAAACTAAATTATGATAAATTGTATGAAATCATAGAAGATTTGATTAAAGGCACTCGAAATAGTGAAAATTTTGAGCTTTTTGTCCAATACAAAAGAGATGTGTTTGATATTTGTTGTGAAGCGTTGAAGGAATTGAAAGAAAGCAACCTATTTAAAAAAGTTAGTGCTGACTTGTCATTTTTGGTGCAAGAGTGCGATAATGGCATATATGGAACAAGAGAACAAAGCCTTTCTAAAATCCTTACGCCTGAGCAAAGGGAGGAATACAAGAAACAATATAAAACCCATTGAAAATCAAGGATTAAAGATAGTTAGCTTGTCTGCCCACGCGGGTAGGCAAGTTTTTTTTTCGCAAAAAGCAAGTTTTTCCAAAAAAGCCCTATCTTTGCACCCGTATTAGGTAGCCTATCCCCAAAAATAGGCTTTAATAGGGAATACGGCGCAATTCCGTAACTGTCCCCGCAACTGTAAACTCGAATACAACGCTCCGATACCACACGCCACTGAACCCGCAGGTTTGGGAAGGCAATCGGAGCCTCGAGAAGTCAGGAGACCTGCCTTGTACAATTATTTCTCACGCTTTCGGGTGAAAGGCGGGGAGAGATTTACGATTTTGAATGAGGTGTTTCGAGTCTATTGTATGGGTGTGAGTGTATGAACTCATAACTCTCAACTTACCCATTCATAATTCCTAACTCTTTTCCGCCCTCTGCTCGCTTCTCATTTTTTGCGTATGCAAAGGCAAGGTTTTAGTAGTATTCTTTTTTTTATCTCTTATCTCTTATCTTCTTTCACGCTTTTTGCCCAAACAGACAGTTTGCAAAAGTTGCAGGAAGTTCGTTTGTTGGGTTTTCCCTTGCGCGAATATGCCATAGGCACAAAGCATTTTCAGCTTGACAGCATCGCCAAACGCCAAGCTATCGGGCAGACACTCGCCCAAACGCTTATGGAGCAAACAGGCATTTATCTAAAACAATATGGCAC
>RDXI01000384.1 GCA_004292795.1 Bacteroidota bacterium
ATAGTTTGGCTGTTTGTACGGCTCTGTAGTTTATTGGGGGTTGTAGAAGCAATACAGTCAGGTTAATCGCATCAAATTTTTGTAGGGGCAAACCCATGGTTGCCCTCATGAATAACGCAAATTTTCGTGAAAAATCAAAATTTTGGTGCGAAAAAGGGCAACCACAAGGGTTGCCCCTACATTTTCGTACACGTTAAAGCCTAAAAAATGTCTGTATTAGGTTTATTTTTATTTTGATGCCTTTAATCTGCAACACAGTTTCAAGCCACGCTATTTTTTGTGGGTATTTACTATCTTTGCAAAAACTATCTTTTACCCCAAAATTAAGAAATGGCTATCAAAAAATCGGAACTCTATAGTTCGTTGTGGGCAGGGTGTGATGCTCTGCGCGGAGGAATGGAGCCAAGCGAATACAAAAACTATGTGCTGGTGTTGCTCTTTATCAAGTATGTGTCGGATAAGTACGCGAACCACAAAAACGCGCTCATTACCATACCCGAAGGCGGTGGCTTTGAGGATATGCGCAGGCTGAAAGGCAAGGCAGACATAGCCGAAAAAATAGATGTGGCTATTGGAGCTTTGGCGAAGGAAAACGATTTGGCGGGTGTGATTGATGTTTTTAGCTTCCAAGACGAAGAGAAAGTAGGCAAGGGCAAGGAGCGCGTGGACAGGCTTACGGAACTTATCTCTATTTTTGAAAATCCCGCGTTAGACTTTAGCAAAAACAGGGCAGAGGGTGATGACATTTTGGGAGATGCTTACGAATATTTGATGCGCCACTTCGCTTCGGCAAGTGGCAAGAGCAAAGGCGAATTTTATACGCCTTCGGAGGTAAGTCGGGTGATGGCAAAGGTAATAGGCGTGCAGAAAAATGCAGAAGGGGTGCAGACGGTCTATGACCCCACTTGTGGTTCTGGCTCGCTGTTGCTGAAAGTGGCAGAGGAAATAGAAAGCAATGTGAACCTATACGGGCAAGAAAAAACAATCGCTACGGCAGCGTTGGCGCGTATGAATATGATTTTGCACAACAACCCCGAAGCTGTGATAGCCAAAGGACATAGTACTTTAGCCGAGCCGTACTTCATGGATAGGGAAACGGGTTATCTCAAAACCTTCGATTTTGTGGTGGCTAATCCGCCTTTTTCGCTGAAGAATTGGGCTGATGGCGTGCATACGGAGCATGATGTTTTTGGACGTTTTCGCACAGGGCTTGTGCCTCCTGCCAAAAATGGCGATTATGCTTTCCTGCTCCACATCATCAAGTCGTTGAAGGATACAGGCAAGGGCGCGGTTATTTTGCCTCATGGCGTGCTTTTCAGGGGCAATGTGGAGGCGGATATTCGAAAGGATTTGGTGAAGAGGGGCTACATCAAGGGTATTATTGGCTTGCCTGCCAACCTCTTTTATGGCACAGGGATTCCTGCGTGTATCTTGGTGTTGGATATGGCGCACACACGCGAGGAAGGAATTTTTATGGTGGACGCTTCGAAGGGTTTTTTGAAAGATGGCAACAAGAACCGCCTCCGCGAGCAAGACATTCACAAGATAGTGGACGTATTCACAAAGCAGATAGAAATACCCAAATACAGCCGTTTGGTAAGCTATGAAGAGATAAGCGACTCGAAGAATGACTTTAACCTCAACATTCCGCGCTACATAGACAACCAAGAGGCAGAAGATATACAAGACATCACCGCGCACTTGCAGGGCGGTATTCCACAACGCGATATAGACGCGCTACAGCC
>RDXI01000385.1 GCA_004292795.1 Bacteroidota bacterium
TACTGCGGTAAATAGTGATATTTTTGTGAGTAAATTATCCCTACCCGAAATCAACCTACAAGGCAATGCCCAAAACATAGCCGATGGAGATGCCTCGTCTACTACTGCCGACCATACTGACTTTGGTGTTACAGGCATCAGTACGCCCTTTGTGCGTACTTTCACTATCCAAAATACAGGTACAGGCAGAGTCTACATTGCTTCTATAAGCAATAGCAATACTACAGATTTTACAGTAAGCGGTCTTAGTTTGCCTACTACTATTGGCGCGGGCAGTAGCAAAACGTTTACCGTTACACTGAACTCTGCTACTATGGGTACAAAAAATGCTACTATCACTGTAAACAATGATGATGCAGACGAAGGCGCGTATGATTTTGCTATCACTGGGCGCGTTATCAATGCCACACCTGATACAAAGCGCGGGAATATGCTGACGCTTGACGGATTAGAAACGCTAGGATTTGACCATGTGTCTATTCCTGATAATGCCTCTTTGAACATAGGCACAGGGCAATTAACACTCGCCGCTTGGGTAAAAAGAGATGTAGCGGGTACTTTTGATAATATCATTATGAAAGGTAGTTATGGCTATGGGCTTGTGATTGATGATAGCGATAAATTAGGCTATTGGAGCGATTTTCTTTATACCAATTGTTTCAGCGCGGGGAATATTCCTGCTAATGTCTGGACTCATGTAGCAGTAGTGGTCAATGCAGGCGTGAGTACGACTTTATACATCAATGGTGTGAATGTGGGTGTAAGTGGAGCTGGGAATGCTATTATCAATAACAATACAGGTATTTTGGCTTTTGGTACGCAAGATATAGGCAGTTGTGATTGTAATAATCACGGAGGTAATATAGACGAAGTACAGATTTGGAATGTAGCCCTTACCCAAGCGCAAATCCGTGAAAATATGCACCTTACCCTGTCAGGTTCAGAAAGCGGTTTGGTAGGGTATTGGCAATTCAATGAAACGTCAGGCAATGCTATAGATGCTGTAAACGGCAATAATGGCACACTGCAAAATGGCGCAAGTCGCATAGAATCAAGCGTTTCTGTTGCTAAGGGCGTTGCTACTCGTCTCACTGCCCCTGTGGGCGCAAGTACACAAGTTTTCGGCAATGCGACTGTTAACTTTACGGCTATGACTGCCCCCGCTACTGATGACGAATTTGTAGCTTATCAAATGTATGACCGCCCTTTGAATAATATGTCAGCTACCAACACTGCCTCTAATTATTGGATAGTGCGCCAATTTGGTACACAAACTTTCAGCTACAACCAAATGAGTTTTACCTTGCCTGCCAACAACACGATTTCTACTACAGATGAAACAACGCCTTCGAACTTCAAACTATTCAAACGCAACCACAATTCAGGTGGCGCGTGGGGAACGGAAATAGGCACAGGCTCGTCTGCCAATAATACCACGAAAGTGGTTACTTATACTATCTCGCCTGCCCAAACGAGCTTCAGCGAATTTGGCATAGCAAGCGTTACTTCGCCTTTGCCTATCACTTTGTTAGGGCTGAAGGGTTATCGGGTTTCGGGTGGACAGGGGAACGGGTTTACAGACGAGGTAAGGCTTGAGTGGGCTACTGCAAGCGAAATCAATAACAAAGGTTTCGAGGTGGAGATGAGCGACAACGGACTTGCCTACGAAAAAATTGCCTTCGTCGAAGGAAAAGGCAATTCGCTAACATCTAACATCTACCAACTAACAACCATTCAACCACTATCTCGGTAGGCAAGGACAAACTCGACTTGCCTGCTCGCCTACTGAACGCAGTAGGCAAGGAAGTTTGGCAAGGCATGCAGACTGAAGTCCGCACTACAGGCTTGCCTGCAGGCGTGTATTTCTTGCATACTACAGTGGCAGGCAAGACTAACATCACAAAAGTGGTTATACAATAAACAGTTTTTCAGTGCGCAGTCATCAGTGAACAGTTTTTCAGTGAGCAGTTATCAGTGAACAGTTTTTCAGTGAGCAGTCATCAGTGAACAGTTATACTAACTGCTAACTGATGACTGCTCACTGTTTTTAAAAAGCATTTGCACAATCAGCCATTTAAGCGTACTTTTGTGCCTTGAACGAAAATATTTCCCTCTATGCTCGCCAAACGTATTATTCCCTGCCTCGATATCAAAGATGGACAAACCGTAAAAGGGGTGAATTTTGAAAACTTGCGCGTAGCGGGTGATGCCGTAGAGCTTGCCTGCCGTTATGCCGAACAAGGGGCTGATGAATTGGTCTTTTTGGACATTACCGCCACTGTCGAAAAGCGCAAAACGCTTATTTCGCTTGTGCAAGCCGTAGCCAAACAATTGAATATCCCCTTCACAGTGGGCGGTGGCATTAGCCAAGTGGCTGATGTGGAGGCTCTTTTGGAAGCAGGCGCGGACAAAATCTCTATCAATTCCTCTGCAGTGCGCGAACCTGCCCTCATCGAAACCTTAGCAAAACGCTTTGGTAGTCAGTGCGTTGTGTTGGCGATTGATACCAATTTGTACGAACAAGATTGGTGGGTGTATGTGCAAGGTGGACGCTCTCGAACAGACCGAAAACTGCTCGATTGGGTACGTGAAGGCGAAGCGCGTGGGGCAGGCGAGATATTGCTCACGTCCATGCAACATGACGGCACAAAAAACGGCTTCGCTTGCGAACTTACCGCCCAAGTAGCCGATTTGGTAAACTTGCCTATCATTGCTTCGGGTGGAGCAGGCAAGATGCAAGACTTTGCAGACGTTTTCACAGCAGGCAAGGCAGACGCAGGACTCGCCGCAAGTGTATTCCACTTTGGCGAAATTCCTATCCCCACGCTCAAACAATCCTTGCGCGAGCAGGGCATCGCTTGTAGGTAAGGCATCAACATCAAAACTATGCGTACACTTTCTATCGGAGCGGTTTTTACGCCTTTCAAATGGGCGAACTTTGCCATCGAACAGTTCGGACTGCTCGAAAAATGGTTGGCGGGAGCGCGTATTTTTGACCCCACAATGGGCGAGGGCAATCTCCTTTTTGCCTTGATAGAAAGCGCGTTGCAAAAGGGTATAGCCTTAGAAAACTTGCCTACCCAAAACCTCTATGGAGCTGAACTCAACGAAACGCACTATCAAAACTTTGCCCAAAAAGCGACAAGTTACCACCTCAACCTCGAT
>RDXI01000131.1 GCA_004292795.1 Bacteroidota bacterium
ATTGTAGAAAATACGGTAGGCAAGGCAGTAGAAGGCAAGACTCCTGAAGAAGTGAGTAACATAAAAATCATCGACCCTTCTTGTGGTAGTGGCTCGTTTTTGATAGGCGCGTATCAATATTTGCTCGATTGGCATTTGCGATATTATACCCAAAATCCACCCAAAAATGGGAAATACAAAAAAGAAAATCCGCTCTCGCCTGATGGAAAGTATCTCACAAGCATAGAGAAAAAACGCATTTTGTTGAATAATATTTATGGCATTGACATTGATATGCAAGCGGTTGAGGTGTCAAAACTTTCTTTGCTATTGAAAGCACTCGAAAATGAAACTGTTTCTACCATCAAGACATCTCTTGAAGTGTTTAGTGAGCGCGTCTTGCCTACTATAGATGGAAACGTACAGAGCGGAAATTCGTTGATTAAATGTTTTTGATTGGGTAAGTGAGTTTCATAATGTGTTTTTGCAAGGTGGGTTTGACTGTGTTATAGGCAATCCGCCGTATGGGGCAAGTTTTCAAAAATATGAAAAAGATTATCTAAAAAAAGCGTATCCGTTTGGCGATATTGAATTTGAAAGCTATTTACTTTTTATTCAAAAATCCTACCTCATTCTAAAAATGGGCGGTAGGCAAGGCTTTATAATACCAAGCAATTTATTTACCAATGTGCGCTATGAAAAAACAAGAGCATTGATGTTGCAAAAAACAACTATCAATGATTTAATAGATTTGGGTTCAAACGTTTTTTCACAGGCTTCTGTAGATACGTGCATAGAGGTTTTCCAAAAAGGCTACACACCCAACAATCAAATTAAAACTTTTATAGGAAATATCGGAAAAGTGAAAGATTTTGCATATCATTATATTTTACAAGATGAAATGCAAAAAAACGCATCTTACTTATTCGATATTTATTCTTCTGATTTCGAGAAGGTGTTAGAAAGCAAAATAGAAATCAATACCCAACCCTTAGAAAATTTTGTGTCTTTTGCGCGTGGGGTTGAGTTTGGCTATAAGTCGAGCTATATAACAGATGATGCCAAAGCTAACAATGCACAACCTATTATAGCGGGGCGTTGTATTCAACGTTATAACTTACGTTTTGAGGGGAAATATGTTTTGTATGATGAAACAGACCTTGCGAACTTCAAAAGCAAAGATATTTATGAAACAGAAAAAATATTGCTAAGAAGAATTGGCAACGAAATTATTGCAGTGTATGACAATGAGAATTATTACAATGTGTGTGATGTTTATAACCTTCTTCCAAAGAATATTTTAGATTTAAAATATATCTTAGCATTGCTTAATTCTAAACTTATGTCTTTTTATTTGCAAACGAAGTTTAAAAATTCTAAAAAACTGTTTCCTAAAATTCCTATCAAATACCTCGAACAGCTACCCATTAAACCTTTAGACTTACAAAACAAGGAAAATAAAACTATACATAAAAACATAGTTAGCTACGTAAATGACTTAGCAGACTTGCACAAAGAACTCAACGCCCTTCCCCAAAATGCTACAGAAGCACAAAAAGTAGTTATACAGAAAAAAATAAAGCGTAAACAGCAAGTAATTGATACAGCCGTTTACAACCTATACAATTTAGATGAAGCAGACATAAAGCTCATTGATAAAAATTATGTGGTTTTAGAATCTTTTTAAAATGCTTGACTCTTGGCGAACTTACCTGCTTTTGCTAGGTTAGTTTAATATTTTTGCAATATTTTGTTAAAAATCACTGTATATTCAAAAAAGTATCATAAATTTACACTTTCAACTATGATTTATGAGTACCCTTACTGAAGAATTGTGCGAGTATGAGATATACGAGGCACAAAAACGACTCGAATACCAACAAGTTTATGATGCTAAAGCCAAACAAGAAGACTTTACAACCTTAGCCCAATTTGTGGAGGCTTTTGTAAAACAGTGTCAAACTACCTTGCGCATAGAAGTTTGCCAAGAGCAAGAAGCAGAGGAAACCCACTGGAACTGTGGGGCTTATACAGTTTTAAGCGTAAAGCTCCATAACCGCAAAAAAGAGAATCAGATAGGTATAGGAACAATTTTAGAAAAGGAAAACAACATAGTGGTTCGTACTTTTTGGGTAAACTTATCTTTTGATAGGGGCAAAAAAGAGAACTTTGAACGTTGTCAAAATGGGGGTTTTCACGAAATCGTGGAGGCGTTCAAAGATTATATACTGCTCAATAACCTTTCAAAAGAGAGCAAAAAATATACGTCAGTTTGGGGCAAAGCGGTGCTTATAGGTAGTTCTACAGTTTTGGGCAAAAAAATGATAGTACACCCGCTTTTGTTTACCCAATATGACGAAACCACAGATGATGGCAGTTGGTCAGGGGCGCGTTATTGGACTGAAGTAGCCAATATGCCTCTGAAGATAAAATTGCGGGCAACACCTCTCGAAATCTTAAAGACTGAAGAAACCAAATTGAAAAACTTGATGGGGCGTAATGAATGGAGCGTTAGCCCCGCCATCACGCTTTACGACCAGCAACTCAAAATAATTCGAGATGTGATTCATTTCCTCTCGATGGACGAAGATAGGCAGAAATTTAGGATACGAGAAGAATATAAACAAAAGCACAAAAGAAGATACAATCTGATTTAGCGAAATAGACTTGATAGAAAATGCTTGATTCTTTGTCTTTTGGGCAGGCAAGTATTAGCTACAAAAAAACTCCCGAAAGCACGCAACTTTCGGGAGGTTGTATTTTGGGAGGCATTACATATTTTTCAAGAACTGATACAAGAGTCTCACGCCGTAGCCAGTGGCGAATTTGCCTCTGTATTTGCTCGGCGCGTGTAGGTAAGCTGTGCCAGCTATGTCTATGTGTAGCCAAGGATAATTCGTAAAATATTCAAGGAACTTGCCTGCGGATATTTGCCCTGCTTCGCCCTTGCCTAAGTTCGTGAAGTCGGCAATGTCCGATTTGAGGTGTTCGCCATACTCGTCCCAAAGCGGAAATTCAATCAAACGCTCATATACTTCCTCGCCTGCTTGGATAAGTTTTTGCGTAGTGTCGCGGTCTGCCGTACCCATAAGCGAAGCCGCCACGTCCCCAATAGCACGCACAGATGCACCTGTGAGAGTAGCCGAGTCAATGACCAACATAGGTTTGTAGCGGTCAGCATAGCAAAGTGCGTCAGCCAAAATAAGCCTTCCTTCTGCGTCAGTGTTCAGCACTTCTACCGTTTTGCCGTTCATCATTTTGAGAATATCGCCAGGCGCGAAGGCATTGCCCGAAGGTCGGTTGTCAGTAGCAGGCACGAGGGCTACCAAGTGAATAGGCAACTTGTTTTTAGCCACCGCATACATCACACCGAGCATCATACCCGCACCCGCCATATCGCACTTCATGTAGTCCATCGATTGCGGAGTGGGCTTGAGCGAAAGTCCGCCTGTATCATAGACAACGCCCTTGCCTACCAACACAACGGGTTGTGCATTTTTGGCATTTTCGGGCTTGTATTCCATAATGGTAAAGGTCGGAGGCTCTACGCTTCCTGCATTCACCGCGAGCAAACCCGCCATATTCAGGCTTTCGATTTTGGCTTTTTCCAATATTTCTACTGAAAAGCCCGCTTGCTTGCCTACTTCGGCTATCTCTTCCGAAAATTTGGTGGCAGTAAGATAATTTTGTGGTTCGTTTACGAGTCGGCGCGTCAAGAAATTGGCTTCTACCAAATTTGCCAATTCATCGAGTTCTGTTTGGGTGATGTTGGCACTTGTTACCTGTAGGGAGGCAAGTTTGATAGCTTCCTTTTCAGCTTCGCTACGATAGCGCAAAAATTGGTAACTACTCAATAATAACCCTTCCAAAAAAGCTACGCTTTCCGCTTTCAGGGTAGGCGAGGTTTGGATTTGAGCGGTTTCCGTTTTTTCGTTTTTGAGGCTTTGCAATACCTCATAGCCCGCGCTTCGGTAGCCTTCTAAGCGTTTGTAGGCAGGCAAGGGCTTTTCGGATTGTTCGGGAAAAACCACATAAATTTGATGTGTATAACGATTGAGGGTAGAAATCGTTTTTTTGGCTTCGTAGCGTTGTTGTAGGTACGCTATTTCGGCTTGGCTCAAGCTATTAGCGTCTATGCTGTCAGGATTTTCGACAACATAAAGGGTAGTTTGGCTTGCCTGTAGAGAGGCTTGTAGTTGCAGAGCAATCATGATGACTAACTGTTTAGAAATTCGCTTACAATATCGGTTGCTTTTTTGAGCGTGTCGGCAAGGTCTTCGTTCATCAATACCACATCAAACTGCCCTTTGAATTTCATTTCAAACTCGGCTTTGGCAAGGCGTTTTTTGAGTGTTTCGGGTGTTTCTGTCCCCCTCGCATTGAGTCTTTCGGCTAAGGTTTCGATGGTAGGCACAGACACGAAAATAGACAAGGCGCGTTCTTTGAAATAGGTCTTGAGGTGAATAGCTCCTTGCACATCAACATCAAAAACAATATGTTTGCCTTCGCTCCACAGCCTTTCCACTTCTGACTTGAGCGTGCCGTAGAAAGAATTTGTATAAACTTCTTGCCATTCAACCAACTCTATGCGCTCTATTTTTTGCTTAAATTCTTCTACGCTAAAGAAGTAATAGTGCTTGCCATGAACTTCGTGGGGGCGTGGAGGGCGTGTGCAAGCCGAAACAGAAAAACCTACTTGTGGAAATTGCTGTAACAAATGACTCACGATGGTAGTCTTGCCTGCACCCGAAGGCGCGGCAAAAATGAGGACTTTTCCTTGCATGGTGTTTTCAAAGGGCAAAGATACTTGGAGCTTTTTAACTTATCTCAATCGTATAGTCAAAAAGACAATCTATAGCTTTTTCCTTGTGTTTTATTTTTTGATGCAAAGATAGTTTTTTTTTTCGCGCTCTCAAATTTTTTTCTTAAATGTTTGCAAAAACTCTGCTCCTCTTCTGCCATATAGGGCGGGGCTGGCTATCATAACAATTCGCTTGCTTATCCGTTATCAAAGTGTATGAAAATAATAGCTGTTTATAGTGCCTATATTTGGGTGGGCTTGTTGCACGCTTTTTTTATCGGCACGTGCTTGTATGCTTGGGCGCGTGTTTGGTTGGTAGGCAAGGGATGGATAGGCGCGTTTTGTGTGGCGTTGTTCGCGCTTGCCTTCTTCGAAACCTATTGGATACCCGTTTTTGGTTATTTCGGGCTACATCTAACTATCCATGATGCTATTTTGCAAGCGAGTTTTGGCATCACAAGCCAAGACAATGTAGTGCCATATCTCACGCCCAAATGGTGGAATATCGTTTTTTGGTTTCTGCAAGCGGGTTTAGCCCTGCGCATAGCGTATTTTTTAAAGAAGAGATAAACATCTTTACCACTACCCAAAAAAGAAGCTAACTTTTGGAGTTAGCTTCTTTTAGCAATATTAACTTACAGATTAGTCTTCGTAGTCACCATCTTTAGGCTTAAGGCTCTTTGTAAGTATACGAATCCAATCAATCAACGCCCATATACCAAGACCACCAAGTGTAAGTAGTTGCACTACACCTTGCCAAGTGTATCCTAAGTAAAAACGTCCAATGCCAAGAGTGCCGAGGAAAAAAGCGAGTAGGAATGCTACTAACCAATTTTTGCCCGCTTTGGGTGCTTTACCTTCAGCAATGCGTTTTGCATTTTTAGTTTCCCACTTGTTTACTTTTCTGTCCAACTTGCGTAAGGCGCGTTGTCCGCTCTTGTTGAGTTCACCCTTAGCATTTTTTTCTTGAAGCGCATCACGCATTCCTTTGAAAAGTGATAGAGGCGTATTTTCTTTAGGCTGGTTTGCTTGAGGTTTCTCAGGAGCTGGAGCTGCTGCTGTCAAGAACAAACACAATGCAAGTGTCGTGCAAAGTGCACTAAAACGTTTAAACATGGTATTGTTAAGAATTGAATGTAATTACCTACTCTTTGGTTTTTCGGCTTCCACCACATATTTTTATGCGGTGCAAACATATACACAATAATTTAAACAAACAAATATTACGCTATTTTTTTTATTTTTGTTTTTTTAGTATCCATTACCCCCCTATTTTTAGAAATAAATAGTTATATAATCCTATTTGATGTTTTATGCAAGCAAAAAAGCTACCCGTTGGGGTAGCTTTCTTGTTTTGTATAGGCAGTAGGCAAGCTCTTAATAACCGCCACGGAATTTGTAGGTTTGCGATACCTTTTCTATAGCTACGATATATGCCGCGATACGCATAGACACTTGGTATTTTTGGGCAGTGTCATATACTTTCTCGAAGGCATCACGCATGATGCGGTCGCTACGGCGTTCTATGCGCTCAAGTGTCCATTTGTAGCCCAAGCGGTTTTGCACCCACTCGAAGTAAGAAACAGTAACACCACCCGCATTTGCCAAAATATCGGGAACAGCTAAGATACCTTTTTCATTGATAACTTTGTCTGCACCTGCTACAGTATGACCGTTTGCGCCTTCTACTATCATTTTGGCTTTGATGTTATGCACGTTTTCTTCGGTGATAACGTCTTCTTTCGCGGCAGGCACGAGAATATCTACAGGCAAGGCAAGGAGTTCTTCGTTGGTGATTTTTTCTGCACCTGCGAAGCCTTCTAAGCTCTTTTTGTTTTGCTCCGAATATTTCATAGCTTCCACGATGTCGATGCCTTGTGCATTGTAATACGCGCCAGACACATCACTCACAGCTACTATAGTAACACCGCGCTCTTGGAGTAGGTAAGCGGCATGAGAGCCAACATTGCCAAAACCTTGTACGGCACAAGTAGCTTTGTAAGGATTGATGCGCAAACGCTCCATACCTGCCAATGCACACACCATCACACCGCGACCTGTAGCTTCTACACGACCAAGCGAGCCACCCATTACGATAGGCTTGCCCGTTACTACAGCGGGGGTAGTCATACCTTTAGCTTTGGAGTATTCGTCCATCAGCCACGCCATTTCGCGGGGACCCGTTCCCATATCAGGGGCTGGAATATCGCGGTCAGGTCCGAACACATCAAGCATAGCTTGTGTATAGGCACGCATCAAACGCTCAAGCTCGCCTGCGGACATATTGCGAGGGTTGCAAGCAATACCGCCTTTTGCACCGCCATAAGGAATATCTACTACGGCACATTTCCACGTCATCCACGCGGCAAGGGCTTGTACTTCGTTGAGCGTAACGCCCATGTCAAAGCGTATGCCACCTTTGGAAGGTCCTAAAATGGTAGAGTGTATTACGCGGTATCCTTCGAAAACTTTGATAGACCCATCGTCCATACTCACAGGCAACCCCACTACTACTTGACGCAAAGGCACTTTCAAAATTTGATACATCTCATCTGTAATGCCCAATATGCGTGTGGCTTCGTTGAAGCGCGACATCATGGAGTCAAGGGGATTTTCCTTATCGTGAATGGGGGCAGGTTCTAAGTATGCCATATTATTTTTGTAATGTTTTTTAGAAAAAATAGAACTTTCTTTATAGCTCTCCTTTGAAGTTGCAAAGTTAGTGCATTTAACAATCGTTTTCAAAGAATTATTGAAAAATATTTTTTTCTCTATAAAACACCCGCCTTGCACAAACTACTTGCGCAGTTTTTCATTTTTTTGTATATTTGTGCTATGTATTTGCTTGACGACTCCCCCGAAGCGCGAGAGATGCGCGCCAATGTTGTGCGGTTGCTCGAAACCCGCGATTCTCAAAATATTGCCCTTGCCTGCCAACTGATGGAGGGCGGAGGTGTGCCACCCGAAGCCGAGCCTCTCCTACAAAAGTATTTCCAATCTGCTTATATTGAGGAGATTGCCAAAGTGCCTAAAGTCGCTTTGCCTTATGTGCGAGATGTGAAGGGGTATTATTATGAGAACACAATTGCGTTTCCGCCAGAATTGGAGTTTTGCAAACGATTAGAGAGTTTATACATTTATGCTCTCGATGATGATTTGGAGGTCTTGCCTGATTGGGTGGGAAATTGGAAGTTGTTGAGAACGTTTTACATTGGGAATAGCAAAATTGCCTCCTTGCCTGCCACAGTAGGCAAGTGGACAAGGCTAACAGAGTTCAATTTGGGCAGAAATAAGCTAATGGAACTGCCCGCTACAGTCGGAAATTGGATATCGCTACAAACGTTTACTTGTCAAAGTCCGAACTTGGAAGCCTTGCCTGAAACTGTAGGCGAGTGGCGACAACTTACGCAATTCAGGTTGTATGGCTCTGCTTTGGCTGTCTTGCCTGACTCGGTGCAACATTGGAAGGCTTTGCAACATTTTGAGCTGTGGAGTTCAAGCCTAACGTCCTTGCCTGACGCAGTGGGCGCGTGGCGACAAATGAAGTATTTTTATTGTAAAAGTGGGCAACTAACGTCCTTGCCTGCTGTGGTGGCGCATTGGAAAAATTTGGAAGCTATAGATATTAGCTACAACCAAATTACACACTTGCCTACTGAAGTAGAGCATTGGGAGAAGCTGATGTACTTCATAGCAGGCGAGAACAAACTGAAAGCCTTGCCTGCGGAGGTAAGGAATTGGCAAAAGCTCGAATTTGTGGACATTGGCTCTAATGATTTGCAAGCCTTGCCTATAGAGGTGGGAAATTGGCGCAAGATAAAAGAAATGCGTTTGTATGAAAATAAACTAACAGACTTGCCTATGGCTGTAGGCAAGTGGGAAAAAATGTATTTCTTGAATTTGGCAAATAACCAACTTACTTCCTTGCCTGATGCAGTAGGCAAGTGGAAAAAACTGCATACATTGAAACTGAATAATAACCGTATCGCGTCCTTGCCTGATGCGGTGCGGAATTGGTACAATTTGACAGAACTGCATTACCAACGCAATAAAGTTACGTCCTTGCCTGATGCAGTGGAGGGGTGGGACAAATTGGAAAAAGTGTATTTGGCTTACAATCAACTTTCTGCCTTGCCTGCGGGAGTGGAGCAATGGCGAAAAATAGAGTATCTTTCTTTGCGCTACAATTTGTTTGAAGAAATAAAGCTCGATATGAGCCGTTGGGAAAATTTGCAGTATTTCTTTGCGAGCAAAAACAGGCTACGCGCCCTGCCCGAAGGTGTTGCGACTTTGAAGCATTTGAAGCAGTTGGATTTGAGCGACAATCAAATTGCGGACTTTCCGTCAGATGTGGAATGGAGTTGGAACTTGGTGGCGGTGAATTTGAAAAAGAACAAGCTCAAAGAAGTGCCTACGAGTTTGCTCAAATTCAAGTATTTGCGTGATTTGTTCCTTTCGCACAACGAAATTTCTGCCTTGCCTACCGATTTACGCATAGGCGATTGGGACGAACTAAGGCGCATTGCGTTAGATGGCAACCCTATTCCAGCACTGCCTGATGTGTTGTTTGAGTTGGGTTCTATTTATACCATTTACAAAGACCACAAAACGCGCCTTTCGCCTTATACCATTTCGCAACAAGACTATAGGCGCAAGATAGATGTGTATAGTTTGTAAGAAAAATGGTTCTTTGACAATAATTGTTAGAGAACCAAAAAAATAGTATTAATCTAAAAGAAAATAGTATCTTTGTCAGAAATCCTAAAACCTTCATATACGATTATGGACTCTAACAACAAACGAGTAGCTCTCGTAACAGGTGCAACAGGCGGACTCGGCACGGCTATGTGCCAACGACTGTGCGAAGACGGTTATCGCGTGGTGGGCAATTTCCGCAATGCTGAAAAAGCGCAAGCGTGGGAAATCGAACAAAAAGCAAAGGGATATGATGTTTCGCTCTTTGAGTGTGATGTAGCCGATTATGACAGCGTGGGGCGTATGATAGCCAACATTGAGTCAAAGGTCGGTACGGTTGATATTTTGGTAAACAATGCAGGCATCACACGCGACAGACCTTTCCACAAAATGACCAAACAGGATTGGGACGAAGTGATTGCCTCGAACCTGACGAGTGTGTTCAACTGCACGCGCCTCGTGATTGATGGTATGCGAGAACGTGGTTATGGGCGCATTATCAATATTTCGTCTGTGAATGGGCAACGTGGGCAATTCGGACAAGCCAATTATTCCGCCGCCAAAGCGGGTATGCACGGCTTCACGAAAACGCTTGCTATGGAAGTGGCGAGCAAAGGCATTACGGTCAATACCATTTCACCTGGGTACATTGCTACGGATATGGTGCTTGCGGTGCGCGAAGATGTACGCAATAAAATCATCGAGCAGATTCC
>RDXI01000132.1 GCA_004292795.1 Bacteroidota bacterium
ATGCGTGGAAAAAAGGGAATAAAACAGCTTCTTTGGAAATAACGCCAAACTATTTCGCCCAAAAATGGTTTTATTTGCAAAAAACTGTTTATTTCAACATGAAAGCTGTTATCATAGGCGCGGGATTCGCGGGCATATCTGCCGCCACAAGGCTTGCGCAAGCAGGTTGGCAAGTAGAGGTAGTAGAAAAAAACGAAATGGCAGGCGGAAGGGCGCGGGTTTGGGAACAAGACGGCTTCACGTTTGATATGGGACCGAGTTGGTATTGGATGCCTGACGTTTTTGAATGGTATTTCGAACAATTTAAGCACAGCGTAGGCGAGTTTTACAACCTGACGCGCCTCGACCCTTCGTATCGTGTCATTTTTACGGAACAAGAAACGTGGGATATTCCTGCCGACTTAGGCGAGTTCAAAGCCTTGCTCGAAACACACGAATTGGGCAGTGGTGCGCAATTAGACGCTTTTTTGGCACAAGCAAAATACAAATACCAAGTAGGCATACACGACCTTGTGCATAAACCCAGCCTTTCGGCTTTGGAATTTGTGGACACGCGCCTTTTGGGTGCTTTGTTCAAAATGGACGTTTTTCAATCCTTCGAAAAACACATCAGGCGTTTTTTCAAACACCCTAAAATATTGCAGTTGATGGAGTTTCCCATTCTGTTTTTGGGAGCCTTGCCTAAAAACACGCCTGCGCTTTATAGCCTGATGAACTATGCAGACATTCAGCTCGGCACGTGGTATCCTATGGGCGGTATGCACAATATCGTGAAAGGAATGGTGCAAGTAGCTGAAAATCATGGCGTTCGCTTTCACTACAATCAACCCGCACAACGCATCAAAGTACAAGGCAATAAGGCAATGGGCGTGCTTACGCCAGACCTGAACCTGAATGCTGATGTGGTTATCGGTGGGGCAGACTATCATCACGTAGAGAGCCGCCTCTTGCCTGCTTCCCTGCAAACCTACACCGAAAAATATTGGAAAACACGCACTTTCGCGCCTTCTTGCCTGATTTTTTATATTGGATTGAACAAACGCCTCGAAAATCTACGTCATCACAACCTGTTTTTTGATACAGATTTTGGCTTGCACGCCACCGAGATATATGAAACGCCTCGCTATCCTACCAATCCGCTTTTTTATGCGTCTTGTCCTTCAGTAACAGACTCAAGCGTTGCGCCTGAAGGTTGCGAGAATTTATTTTTGCTTATTCCTATAGCTACTGATTTGGTGGACTCTGAAGTAATGCGCGAGCATTATTACAATTTGGTGATGAACCGTTTGGAGAAATACACAGGGCAGGAAATCCGCAAGCACGTAGTTGTGAAGCGTAGTTTTGCCCAAGACGATTTTGTGAGTGCCTACAATGCGTGCAGAGGCAATGCGTATGGACTTGCCAACACGTTGATGCAAACGGCTATTCTGAAACCGCGTATTCAAAGCAAAAAAGTAAAAAACTTGTACTTCACAGGGCAACTCACCGTGCCTGGTCCTGGTGTTCCTCCTTCGCTCATTTCGGGGCAGGTAGTAGCGAATGAAATTTTGAAGAAATTTGTATAATGGCAACCATAAAAAAAAATCCATTTCGTTCAGAAATGGATTTTTCATTAGGCGAGTTTCAACTCGAAGGTATAATTTTCCATAATGGCGTTGGCGAGCAGGCTTTTGCAGGCTTGTTCGACCAAACCTTGTGCTTCGCTTTCCGAACCCGCTTCGAGTTGGAGTGTGATATGCTTGCCTACACGCACATCAGCCACTTGTTTGATGCCCAAGTTACCCAAGCCAAGTGTTACAGCTTTTCCTTGCGGGTCAAGGAGTTCAGGGCGAGGCATTACATCTATTTCAGCAATAAAGTTCATACAAAGAAAATATATTATTTTGAAGGATTTGCAAGCGGACCTTTCATATCTGTAGCCCCTTTCACAAAGCCCTTGATAGTCAGGGTAGTAGTAGCGGGTTCAGCGTTAGAGGTTACAGTTACGGTTTTGGTTTGCGCACCTTCCTTGCCTGCACTGTCAAAACTTACGGCTATTTCGCCTGTGCCATTGGGTTCTACAGGGTCTTTGGTAAAGTTCGGAACAGTACAACCGCAAGAGGCTTTCGCATCTTGGATAATCAAAGGCGACTTGCCTGTGTTTTTGAATTTGAACTTGTAGTTTACTTTCTCGCCTGCTTTTATTTCACCAAAATTGAATTCCATTTTTTCGAATTCTATGGTCGTCTTGTCGCCTGCCAATGCGTTAGCAGTTTCGTTGCTTACGGGAGCATTGCTAGCGTCTTTGGCTACTGCCTCTTTGCTTTCTGCTTTTGCTTCGCTTGCTTCGGTGTCCTTTTTTTCAGGGGCAGAGTTGCACGCGGTAGCCAAGCCTACGAGGGCTATGAATGCGAGAGATTTGAATATGTTGTTGTACATAACAATGAAGTATGAATATGAGAGAATACGAGATTATGCTTGTTTCTTTTTGATGTTTTTTTGGATACGCGCCATTTCGTCTTGTAGTTTACGCGCTTCGAGTTGCGT
The DNA here is from genome assembly GCA_004292795.1 of Bacteroidota bacterium. GTDB lineage: Bacteria > Bacteroidota > Bacteroidia > Cytophagales > Microscillaceae > RDXI01. Next base: position 2,527 of record RDXI01000132.1, read on the forward strand.
CTTAGAAACGTTGGCTTCGCCTTGCGACTTAGCTTCGTTTACCAAATCTTCGCGTTTTGACACCCACGATTGTACGGTTTCCTTCAAACGAGAGAGCTGATAGCTTATTTTATCACGTACATTCGAGCCTTCGGAGGGGGCAAACAACAAAGTAGCTACTGAACCCACTACGGCACCTGTTACGAATCCTGCAATGAAATGATTAGTCTTGTTCATATAGATATGGGAATTATGGCAAGGGTTCAACCAATTTGAAACCCCACCTTTTAGGTGAAAGGATATGCAAAGAAAAACATTTTTTTATGAATAGCCAAATAATTCTACGTTAAAAAAGCGCGGGTATGTAGTTTTTTCCATGTAAAACCTCTATTTTTGTGTTTCTAAAAACCGCATACCAGATACAATGAAAAAAGTTATTGCCCAACTTTTCGCTGTTTTCCTCCTAAGCACAAGCAGTATGCTTGCGCAAAACGATTCTACTTCGTTTGCAGGCTCTCTCACAGACGACACGCGAGCTGTAGCAAGCTACAATTTGCAAGAATGTTTGCGCTATGCCTTAGAAAACAGCGAAACGCTCAAAAAAGCACAATACCAAGAACGCATTGCCCAAGCCGAAATAGGAGAGCGACTTGCTGTAGGCTTGCCGAAGGTAAGTATAGAAGCAAATGCTGTCGACAATTTGCGTATCCCGCGTGTGTTCTTGCCTGATGGCACGCTGTTCGGGCTTCCGCCTGGTCCCGTAGCCGTTACGTTCCAAACCAAATATTCGGGCAGTGCGAACCTGCAAGTCAATCAATTAGTATTTGACTTTTCCTATTTCGTAGGGGTAAAGGCGGCACGAACTTTCCTCGAACTTACCAAAAAACAAGGCGAACTCTCGAAACAAAGCATTGCCGAAGGCGTTACTAAAGCCTATTATGCGGTGCTTATCAATCAAGAGCGTATGCAACTCGTGCAACTAAATGTGATGCGCTTGGACTCTATTTTGAAAGACACTAAAACGCTCAATGCCAACGGATTGGTAGAAAAAATAGACGTGATGCGTGCCGAAGTTGCTGTAAACAATATGCGTACTGAAGTCAAAAAAATGGAACAGATGCAAGAACTAACCTTGCAGTTGCTGAAGTTTCAGATGGGTATGCCTGTACGCGACTTGCTTACTGTGGTAGGCAGTCTGCGCGAAGTAACGCCTAACCTGCTCGAAGACATCAACACGCCTTTGGAAAAGAGCAAGCGCGTAGAGTTTGCTTTGGGGCAAATGAACATCACGATGCAAGAACTTAATGCTCGCTACATAAAATCGCTGTATTATCCTCGCCTGTATGCCTTCGGCAGCGTGGGCGCGAACACGGGACAAAATAACTTTGGCGACCTTTGGCGTTTCAATGATAGATGGTTTCGAAATGCAAGTGTTGGCTTGAGTTTTCAATGGAATATTTTTGATGGTTTTAGGCGCAGACACTCCTTAGAAAAAGTGCGCCTCGAAATCCTTAAAATCAAAGAGGACGAAAAGAGCTTACAAAAAAGCATCGACTTTGAGATTGAGAAAGCCAAAACGATGCTCAAAAGCAATATGGAAGACCTCGAAATCCAAAAACGCAATATGCAGTTGGCTATGGACGTGGTGGCATTGGCACAAGTAAAGTACAAAAACGGCACAAGTACAAACCTCGAAATCATCAATGCCCAAGCCGCCTACAAAGAAGCCGAAAACAATTATTACAACGCCCTTTACAATACACTCCTGAACAAAGTAGAACTACAAAAAGCATTAGGAAAATTGTAAGGGGGTGGAAGGGTAGAAAGGTGGAAAGGTGGAAGGGTAGAGGGGTGGAAAGGCAAACCTATACAAAATGAAATCATAATCTCTCAACTCTAATCCATCAACCCTTCAACCCCTCCACCCTTCAACCCCTCCACCCTTCAACCCCTCCACCCTCCACCCCTCCACCCTTCCACCCCTCCACCCTTCAACCCCTTAACCCTTCAACCCAAAAAATGCCCTCTAAAGCCAAAATACAAGGCGGACTCGACAGCTGGACTGTACTTTTATATATATGTTTGATAACCTTTGGTTGGTTCAACATATTTGCGGCAGTGTATGACATTGGCGGGACGAAACAAATGTTTGCGTTTTCGCTCAATTCTACAAGGCAGTTGATATGGATAGCCACCTCTGTTTTGTTGATAATCATCATTTTAGCCTTAGACTACAGATTTTATGATACGTATGCCTATCTTTTTTTCTTAGCCATTTTGTTCTTGTTGCTGTTCGTGTTGGTAGTAGCCAAGGAAGTGAACGGCAATAGGTCGTGGATAGAAATAGGCGCGTTCAAATTGCAACCTTCTGAATTTGCCAAACTCGTTACAGCCCTTGCTTTAGCCAAGTATTTGAGTAGCCCTTTAGCACGCCAAAACTCCCGCGAGCATTATATGTTTTTAGGGGCGATTTTAGGCTTGCCTACCCTTTTTATTTTGTTGCAAGGTGATGCAGGCTCGGCAATGGTTTTTGGGGCGTTTATTTTGGTGCTGTACCGCGAGGGGCTATTTCCATCTTGGCTACTTTTTGGCGGAATTTTGATGGCTATTCTGTTTGTGTTGTCCTTGGCAGTCAGCAATTTGATGTTTTTGGTTATTCCGTTGTTGATTATCGCCCTCGTTCTCATTCTGCAATCACAAGGCAATCCGCGTATTATTACCTACATTTTGATAGCCACTGTAGGCTTGATTTTCTATATTTTCAGTGCGAAATACATTTTTACCAATGTCTTGAAAAAACACCAAAAAGAGCGCATCTTGGTATTGATTGACGAAGATGTCGACCCTTATGCAAAAGATGTGCGCTACAATCTGAAGCAGTCGCTCATTGCTATAGGCTCTGGCGGTATGGCAGGCAAGGGCTTTCTCGAAGGCACACAAACCAAACTCAAGTACGTACCCGAACAAAGTACCGACTTCATTTTCTGTACCATAGGCGAGGAATATGGCTGGTTGGGCAGTATGGGTTTGATATGGGCGTATATGTTGCTTTTTGCTCGCCTGATAACCCTCGCAGAACGGCAAAACGATAAATTTGCCCGCATTTATGGCTATTCGGTAGCTTCTATTTTGTTTTTCCACTTTGCCGTTAATATCTCTATGACTGTTGGACTGTTTCCTGTAGTAGGAATTCCTCTGCCGTATATCAGTTATGGCGGTTCGTCTTTGTGGGCATTTACCATTTTGCTTTTTATATTCCTCAAACTTGATGCACACCGCGAACAACAAATGGTAAGAAAATAACAGCCATACATAAACACAATCGTATGAAAGATAAACTTCCGCTTGAAAGCCTACAAACTTACCTGCAAACGATTTTGGAGAACATTCACGAGTCGGTTTGGGTAGTGGATACAAGCTATCGAATAGTTTGGTGCAATAGGCGGTTTTCTGACAGTGTTCTCGCTTTGTTTGGCTATCAGCTCAAAGAAGGAGATGACGCGCTGAACATCAACGACAGCGAAGAAGTCAAAGCTTTTTGGAAGAAACGATACGATAATTGTTTTGCAGGCAAGCCCCTACGCGAGATAGACACCTATTCGCACCCCGAATTGGTGGCGCGAGTGCGCATTACGCCCATTTACGAACAAGCGCAAATCATCGGGGCGTTATGCTTTTCGGTCAATGTAAAACACGACAAAGACAAGGATTTGGCTCTGCTACATTCGCAAAAACAAATCACTGAAACACAAAGACGACAAACCGAACTATTGAGCAAAATAAGCCACGAATTTCGTACTCCGCTCAATGGCATTATGGGCTTGGTGCATATCCTTTTGCACGAAAATCCCACCACAGAACAGGCAGAACACCTGAAAAACATCTTGGCTACTACAGAGCAGTTGGCAAATATTACCCAACGCGCCTTAGATTTTATAGACATTTCGAGCAATACTTTTACCTTGCAAGAAAAGCCGTTCAGTATGCACGTCTTGCTGAAAAGTATGAGCCAACTATTTGAACCCATTGCGCAAGAGAAAAACATACGATTAGACATCAAAGGCTCGCCTGAAATCCCTGAAGTGTTGTATGGTGATGATAACCGCATCACGCAAGTATTGGAGCAACTTTTGAACAATGCGCTGAAGTTTACGGAAGAAGGCGAAGTTTCGCTTCATGCAGAAGTCTTGCCCCAAGAAATCCACAATCTCATTGTGTTGCAAATCAAAATAAAAGATACAGGCATAGGCATCGCGCCCAACAAACTCACACACATTTTCGACATCTTATACAAAACCCAAGACTACAAGCCTTCAGAGAAATTTTTGGGCTTGCCTTTGGTCAAAAATTTATTGGAAAAATTGGGCGGAAGCATCAAAGTTCAAAGCCGTTTGGGGCAAGGTTCTACGTTTATCTGTGAAGTGCCACTCAAAATAATAGAAACCAAAAACAAGTATGTAGAAACGAACAAAAACGTTGTGCTGGAATCTTTGGCGGGCTTGCGGGTGTTGTATGTGGAAGACAATATGCTCAATCAACGCTGGATAGGCAAGTTTCTACAAAATTGGCACGTTTCTATCGAATTTGCATCTAATGGCAGGCAAGCTGTGGAGAAGGCGCGACAATGCGCTCCCGAACATTTTTACCACATTGTTCTCATGGACTTGCAGATGCCCGAAATGGACGGCTACGAAGCCGCGAAAATTATGCGCACTTTCACACAAATTCCTATCATTGCCCTTACTGCCTCGCCTCCGCGTTCTGCCAAAAAGCAAGCCTTTGATGTGGGTATGAATGATTTTATTAGCAAGCCCTTTCCACCCGAACTTTTGCACGAAAAACTGCGCGAGCATACCGCTTATGAATATTTTGTATTTTTGGAAAAGGTACAACGCAAACAATTAGCCGACTTCGAGGCGGTAGTGGAGTTTGCTGATGGTGACCTTGCCTACCAACAAGAAATGTTTTCGCTCTACAAAAAGTTTTTCAAGGATTTTGTACTCTTGTATGAGGACGCTATCGCCAAACAAGACCTTGCAAAATTGAAAACGCTTGCCCACAAATCGCGCCCTTCCATCAAGTTATTGTGCTTGAATAGTTTGGAAATAGAACTACAAAACATCATAGAAGCCTTAGAAGCAGGCGAGAACTTGTCCGAACAGCATTTACTCGCTGTCCAAAAAATCAAAACATATTGTGCGCTCTGTTTGGCTCACCTACACGCATACAGCCCTGAAAGTTAGATGTTGGTTTTTAGATGTTAGATGTTGGTTGTTAGATGTTAGTTTATTTTCCATTTATCTTTGTTTACCTCCACCCTTCAACCTTTCAACCTTTCAACCTTTCCCCCCTTCAACCCTTCAACCTTTCCCCCCTCCCTATGAAAGTTGAATTATTTGTGCCTTGTTATATCGACCAATTCGCGCCACAAGTGGCGTGGGCTACCGTAACTTTGTTAGAAAAATTGGGTTGTAAGGTAAGTTACAACCCGCAACTTACCTGCTGTGGGCAATCCGCCTACCAACAAGGCTATCAACAAGAAGCCCGCGAAGTCGCGCTGAAGTGTTTGGCAGACCTACACACCGAGGCGGATTATATCGTGGCACCCTCGCCTTCGTGTGTGGGTATGTTGCGCAAAAGTTACCCCGACCTTGTAGGCAAGGATATGCCCGCCCACTATGCAGACGTACAGCGCAAAGCCTTAGATTTGAGTGAGTTTTTGACAGAGGTATTGCGCGTCAGGCAAACGGAGGCGAGTTTAGAAGGAAATGCTATTTATTTGGAGTCTTGTGCCAGCCGACACGAGTGTGGTATTCAAGACGCGCCTCTGCGCCTGCTAAAAGGCGTAAAAGGTTTGCGCTTGCTTGATGTGCCAGACCGCGAAATTTGTTGTGGTTTTGGTGGGACGTTTGCGACACGCTTTCCTGCGGTGGCTACGGCTATGGCAGAGCAAAAAGTGGATTATGCTATGTTGTCCCAAGCCGATTATATCATCAGCACCGAGTTTGCTTGCCTGCAACACCTTGAAGGCTACATCAAAAAACAAGGCAAAAAAATCAAATGTTTGCACCTTGCCGAAGTATTGGTAAGCGGTTGGTAGTTGTTTTTTTGGTTTTATATTTTTATTTTTGCTTATGAAATATTTATACGCTCTCCTTCTTATCTGTTGTGCCACTGTGGTTGATGCACAACGAAACCCGTTCCCAACTTTTGGTGCAAAGGGGCAAAAATTGGACTCCACACGCACCAAGAAATTGGTGAATATGACTTGTCATTGCTTCAAAGACCTTCCTGACTTCATGAACCCGTTTATGGCGATTGAGATGTCAGATGAGCCTTATGAAGTGCAACAAGCAAAACGCGACTCGATGAGAAAGATAGGCGAGGAATTTGGAAAGCGCATGTTTGACTGCTTGCAAGGAGAGATGAAAAAGAACAAAGAAGCCTTAGGCTTACAAAACTTACCTGACTCGTTGTTCGAATATACTTTCAATGAAAAAACGCCTCCGCCTTTTTTGGAACACCTCAATATATCAGCTAGCGTTATTATGTATGCTATTCGTGATTGTCCATATATGTTCAAGTCTATGACAAAGGTATTGGACGCACAGCAAGAGGCTACAATCCGCCGAATGGCACGCATGGACTCCATACAAAAGGCAGAAATGACAATAAATACTGACTCTGTTGTAACGAAAACAGAGGAAATATACCCGCCAGAGCCTGAACCTGATTACTACGAAGATGCCTATACCAAACAATTCAAGGCTGTTTTGAAAAGTGTGGATAGTAAAGGTTACCCCGCTTTGCTTGTGGAGCGCGAAGACCCCGATGGCAAAAAGAGGCAAGACCGCTTGTTGTTGCTTTATCGCTTGGACAATGGCGATGACATTATCAAAAATATCAAACAACACAAAGGAAAAAAAGTGCTTATCAAAACGTACAAAGAGGAGTTTTTTAACCCCAAAACCAACCAGTATGATGTATATTGGCGCGTTATGAGCATTAAGTTTTTAGGGGACATCGAACCAAAAACACCAAAAAGATAAGATTAATTTGCCTAAAAAAATACCATAAGGACATAAGAGAAAAGGTAAAAGTAAGCTATAACCTTGTGGTTGATACGCATTTTTAATCTTATACTGAAATAATGCTTACCTTGCGTAAAAAAACACCACAGAGGTACGAAGAACCACAGAGCTACACAAAGAACTTAGTGTTTCTTAGTGCTTCTCCGTATCTCCGTGTTAAGTTTTTGGCACATTTTAATTTTATACTAAAATAACTCTTAACTTGCGTAAAAAATACCACAGAGCTACACAAAGAACTCAGTGTTTCTTAGTGCTTCTCTGTATCTCCGTGTTAAGTTTTTGGCGCATTTTAAAT
>RDXI01000133.1 GCA_004292795.1 Bacteroidota bacterium
TAATTTTGCCCCTAATTTTGTTTGTGTGTAGTATAGTTTGTTCATACACGCATCACGAAAAATTTGTTTTGTAATAAGACTTCAGAAAACCTACGGCTTTTGGCTGTAGGCTTTTTTGTTTGTATGTTTGCATAAAAACCGCGATACGTGAGGGTACAGATTGCCAAACAACATATACTTGCCTACACCGTTTGTATCAAATGGGTGCTACTTTCTTGCCTATTCAGCCTGAAGGTAAGGGCGCAAAACAATACCTTGCATTTCAATACCATCAATCTCAAAAATCCAGCGTACATTTCAACACCGCATCACCCTGTGTTGGACTTGGAAAACGCTACTTTTGAAATGTGGGTGTATTGGCAGGGTACAGATAACATAAGCACGCTGTTTATGAAAACAGGCAATGCAAGTATTTCTAACTATGGTTGGGGATTAGGCATCAACCAAAAAGGTTATTTGGAATGGTGGCAACAGTTTTTGCAAGGCGAAGGTCCCAAATCTACAAGTAATCCAATCCCTATCCACAAATGGACGCACATTGCCGTAACGGTAGCGGGCAATAGGGCAATCAAGTTTTATGTCAATGGCGTGCTGTCAGGCACAAGCACTGCCAAAATGATGAATGGCAATGGCAACTTGATTGTGGGCAAACAAGGCGAACATGGCAATCATTTTAGAGGCATCATGGACGATTTTCGAATTTGGAATGAAGCCCTTACGCCCCAACAAATCAAAACCATGATGCACAAAGCCCCTACGGGTGCGGAAAGAAACCTTGTGCTGTGCTACGACTTCAACCAAAACAATGCCACAAACCACAACATTATAAGCGACCTTGCCAAACGCTTTGGCGGGGCAAATGATGGCGTTTTGAAGGAAGGCGAGCATACATTGTATGAAAATAAAGGCGCGTTTGAAGCCTCTTTGAAATACCATTTCCAAGCCCTGCACTTCAAAGAAAGGATAGACAACCAAGGCGAATTGGCGCGTTTGCAACTCAACTTGGGCGTAACGCACTACCTGAACGGGCAAATGAAAGAAAGCCTTACCGCTTACCAAAAAGCCCTTGATGTAAACCAACACTTGCCTACTCCTAACAATGGCTTGAACGCGCAAATCTATTATTACCTCTCAAACACGCATAGACGCTTGAAGCAATACGACAAAGCCGAAGAATATGCCCAAAAAGCCTTGACTTTAGCCGAGCAAATCAAAGATAAAATCATTTTGGTTGATGCTACCAATGGACTTGGAACGATTGCCACCGAACAAAAACAATACACAAAAGCACATACTTACTACGAAAAGAGTTGCGAACTTGCCTCCCAAGCGCAAGATTGGCTAATGCTTGCAAATACTTGGCAATACTTGGCAGATAGCTACAGGCAAGAAGGGTTGTATGAAAAAGCTATCATATTCGCGCTCCAAAGCCTTCAGTTGGCACAAAAACAAACACTCAAAGCAGAGGAGAAAAACGCTTGCCTACTCCTTGCCTCCCTCTACAGCAGGCAAGGAAGGTTTGAGGAGGCTTATCAATACGAGCAACGGCACAATGTATTGAAAGATACGCTTGCCGAGATACAAAACAAGCAACAAATGACCGAACTAAGGATTGAGTATGAAACAGAGAAAAAGACTCAACAAATCCAACTCTTAGAAAAAGACCAACTATTGAAGGAATATGCCATTTATGGGCTGTCTTTTGTGCTGTGCCTGCTCATAGCAGTAGCCATCTATAGATACCAAATGCAGAAGAAACTACACAAAGAACAACAAGAGGCTATCCTAACAAAACTTGAGATGCAAAAAATACAAAACACGGCAGAACTTGTTTTGCAAGAGATGGAAAACAAAATAGTACAGGAAAGATACGAAGAGCAGATAGCACACCAAGAGCGCGAATTGGCAAGCAATACTATGCATCTTTTCCAAAAGAACGAAATGCTGAATACCTTGCAAGAGAAACTAAACGAACTTGCCCCCGAAGTAAAGGCACAAGTAAAGCCTTTGCTACAAGATGTCCGCAATACGATTGACTTAGACAAGGATTGGGAGAATTTTCAACGGCACTTCACAGAAGTTCACCCTAAGTTCTTTACAAAATTATTAGAGAACTTCCCTACTCTTTCCCAAACAGAACTCAAGCTCTTGGCATATATCCGTATGAAGTTATCCAACAAAGAAATGGCTTCGCTCATGAATGTTGCGACCAAAAGCGTAGAAATGTCGCGCTATAGGCTGAAGAAAAAATTTAACTTAGGCGCGGAGGAAAGCTTGGATAGGTGGGTAGAAAGCTATTGAAATATAACTTTTCCAAGTCAAAAATATAAACTTTCGAATGTGAGGGCATTTGTAGGGGTGCGTTTTTAGGTTTTAGAGGGGGATTGTGTCTTATTTGCGCAACCGAAACCCAAAAACGCTCACTTATGAATATGCTTACTCAAAAAACAAATGGACATTGGCTCGCCTACGGCTTGAGCCTACTCCTTACCCTTGCCTGCCTCATGAGTGCGAAGGCGCAAACACCCACTAATCTTGGTGGCTGGACACCTAATAATATAACATTTTTTGCCTCCGATGCTACTCATATTTATCTGGGTGGACATTTTAATACAATCATAAAAGAAGGTGTATCTGGAACTTTTAACAACGGTACAGGTTTGCAAACCATAGGTACAGGCGAGGTAATAACAGGTTTTCCCAAAGTAGAGGGGGGGATTTTTGTATCTATTCCTGATGGTAGTGGTGGATGGTATATAGGAGGATCATTTACAAAAGTAGCTGGTGTAACTCGCAATAGAATTGCTCATATCAACTCAGATAAAAGTTTAGATATGACTTGGAATCCTGACGCAAATAGCAATATATATTCAGTTGCTCTGTCAGGCACAGATTTGTATGTAGGTGGTCTTTTTACTACTATAGGAGGGCAAACACGTAACAGAATTGCTAAACTTTCTACCACAACAGGGCTTGCTGATGCTACTTGGAATCCTAACGCAAACGGGAATATAGATGCACTTGCCCCGTCAGGCACAGACCTATATGTAGGGGGGAGTTTTACAAGTATAGGAGGGCAAACGCGCAACAATATTGCCAAACTCTCTACCACAACAGGGCTTGCTGATGCTACTTGGAATCCTGGTGCAGGCAGTACTGTAAAAACATTTGCCTTATCAGGTACAGATTTGTATGTGGGAGGCTTTTTTTTTAGTATAGGTGGGCAAACACGTAACGGAATTGCCAAACTCTCTACCACAACAGGGCTTGTTGATGCTACTTGGAATCCTGACGCAAATAGTTATGTAAATACAATTACCCTATCAGGTACAGATTTGTATGCAGGGGGCAATTTTACAAGTATAGGGGGGCAAGCTCGTAACAGAATTGCTAAACTCTCTACTACAACAGGGCTTGCTGATGCTACTTGGAATCCTGACGCAAACGGGCTTGTAAATGCACTTGCCTCATCAGGCACAGATTTATATGTAGGGGGTGATTTTAGAACTATAGGGGGACAAACACGTAACAGAATTGCCAAACTCTCTACCACAACAGGGCTTGCTGATGCTACTTGGAATCCTGACGCAAATAACTCTGTATATACGTGTACGCTATCAGGTACAGATTTGTATGTAGGAGGCAATTTTAACGCCATAGGAGGGATAAAACGCAACCGAATCGCCCGCATCCAAAAAAGTAATATGGAATTAGATATGACTTGGAATCCCGATGCAAATGATCAAGTATTTGCGGTTGCTCTGTCAGGCACAGATTTGTATGTAGGTGGCAATTTTACAAGTGTAGGCGGACAAACACGCAACAGAATTGCTAAACTCTCCACCACAACAGGGCTTGCTGATGCTACTTGGAATCCTAATGCAAACGGTCTGGTACGAATATTTACTCTATCAGGTACAGATTTGTATGCAGGAGGCGATTTTACAACTATAGGAGGGCAAACACGCAACAGAATTGCTAAACTCTCCACCACAACAGGGCTTGTTGATGCTACTTGGAATCCTGATGCAAATAATGGTGTAAATGCAATCACCCTATCAGGCACAGATTTGTATGTATGTGGCAATTTTACAACTATAGGAGGGCAAACACGCAACAGAATTGCTAAACTCTCCACCACAACAGGACTTGCTGATGCTACTTGGAATCCTGATGCTGATAATGGTGTAAGTGCAATCATCCTATCAGGCACAGATTTGTATGTAAGTGGCTCTTTTACAAGTATAGGCGGGCAAACACGTAACAGAATTGCCAAACTCTCTACCACAACAGGGCTTGCTGATGCTACTTGGAATCCCAATGCTAATAGTGGTGTATTTACCATTGCCTTATTAAACACGGATTTGTATGCAGGAGGCGATTTTACAAGTATAGGAGGGCAACAAAGCAATAACAGCTCTATAGCAGACGGTAGTACCGCCTATAGCACTACAAATAATACAGATTTTTGGAAAATCAATATCAATACAGCCTCTGCACGTACCTTCACAATACAGAACACAGGCGCGGGTACGCTCAATATAAGCAGTATTACCTCAAGCAATGCCAAGTTTGTAGTCAGTGGTGCGCCTACTACAGTAAGTGCGGGCAGTTCGGCAACTTGCCTGCTTACCTATACGCCTGATGCGGTAATGGTAGATAACACAACACTCACTATCAACAGTGATGATGCAGACGAAGCAGTCTATAACATAGCCATACGAGGCGAGGGAATACCTGCCTACACATGGACAGGCGTGGGTGCAGCAGGTTTTTCAGGAGGAAGCATTGATTATACAAATTTAGTGTTTCACCCCACTACAGGCGAGCCTTATGTGGCTTATAATGATGGCAACAATGGCAATAAGGCAACCGTTATGCGCTATACATCAGGCACGTGGACTGCAGTAGGTGTAGCAGGTTTTTCTGTTGCACAGGCTTATTATCAAAATATGAAATTTCAACCCATTACAAACGAACCATACATAGCTTACGCAGATTTTGGTAGTAGTGGAAAAACAACTGTAATGCGCTTCGATGGTACAAACTGGGTAACGGTAGGCACAGCAGGTTTTGGTCAAGGATTTTCAAGTGGTCTAAGTTTAGCTTTTCACCCTATTACAAACGAACCGTACATGGCTTACCGCAATGGAAACACAGGCAAGGCGATGGTTGTTCGTTTTGATGGTATGGATTGGGTAGCAGTAGGCGCAGCAGGCTTCTCGGCAGGTGCTGTATCTTATACAACTTTAGCTTTTGACCCTACTACAAATCAACTATACATAGCTTATGCAGATGGAAATGCTGGGTATAAAGCAACTGTTATGCGTTATGATGGTACAAGTTGGATAAATGTAGGCACTGCAGGTTTTTCAACAGGGCAATCGGATTTCCATAATTTGGCTTTCCACCCCGTTACAAATGAACCTTATGTAACTTATAATGACGTTAATAATGGACAAAAAACAACCGTTATGCGCTACAATGGCACCGCTTGGGTAGCTGTAGGTGGTGTAGCTTCAGTAGCAAATGCTTCTTACCAAAGTTTTGCCTTTCATCCTATCACTCACGAGCCTCACATAGCCAATATGGACGGAAGTACAAGCAACAAAGCTACTGTAGTACGTTACAATGGCGTAGCTTGGGTTAATGTAGGTACTGCGGGTTTTTCAGCAGGACAAACTGAATTCCATAAGTTAGCTTTCCACCCTACTACTTTTGAACCGTATGTATTATATCGTGATATGAGCAATGGTAACAAAACAACCGTGATGCGCTTCGCGCTTCCACCTGCGGAAATCAACCTAACAGGCAATAACACAAACATAGCTAAAGGGGCTAACTCGCCTACTAATACAGACCATACTTTGTTTGTATCTACGGCTGTAAATGGCAATAACACACGCATTTATACCATACAGAATACAGATACAGGCGCATTGAGTATTACGAATGTAATTATTGGTGGCACAGACGCAAGTTTATTTACCGTTTCAGGCTTGCCTGCTTTTCCTTTTAACATCAATGGCAATAGTTCGCAAACATTTACTGTTACGTTTGCACCCACAAGTACAGGTACAAAAGACGCTATCATTACCATTACGAATAGTGATACAGATGAAGCAAGTTATGACTTTGCTATACGCGGAGTAGGGGTTATTTTAACGACTTTTGCCTCGCCTACAGGCAACGATAGCAATGATGGACTTACGATTGGCACGCCTAAACTTACCATTGCCAACGCTTTAGCAACTGTAGGAGAAGGTGGCACGGTAAATATAGCCACAGGCACTTATCTTGAAACTGTAATGATAACTAAAGATATTACCTTTGCTACCACAGGCACAGCAACGGTACAAAATCTTACTATCAATGGAGTAGGCAAGACGCTTACCTTATCCGCACCTTTGCAGGTAAGCAGAGTAGTAGCCTTACAAAACGGCACTGTAGCCTCTAATGGAAATCTTATCATAGCTTCTACTGCTACAGAGAGCGGTTTGATAGACAACTTTACGGCAGGTTATACAGGCACTATTACAGGAAATATTCAAGTGCAACGCTATTTGAATAACACCAATGCAGGCACACGCATATTTAGCGCACCCGTAAGCGGTATGACTGCCTCACAACTTGCTTCTGATGTCTATACTTACAATGAAAGTATAGTGGTGGGAAATATTGATAATGGTTGGCAAAGCACCGCAGGTACTACTTCACTTATACCCTTTATAGGTTATCGTGTATTGCAAACCGCTACAGGCAATCAAACCTATACCTTTGTAGGTACGCCCAATTCAGGAACTTACACTGCCCCGCTTACGCGACAAGTAGCCAATGGCTCAAATACTGCCGCAGGTTATACGGCTGTAGGCAATCCTTATCCTTCACCTATTAACTGGGTTGCAGTAACCGCCTTGCCTGCTAACTCAGGACAAATAACAGGTATTGCTTCTATATACAAAACTACAGGATTAGCAACAGGCGTATGGGCAACAGTAAATAGCGGTGGCGTAGGTATAAACGGAGCTACTCGTTGGATACCTTCGGGAGAAGGATTTTTAGTAAGGCGTACACTTGCAGGTACAAGCACTTACAACATTACAAATAGCGTAAGAAGCAACGTCTATACCAATAATAACAATTTCTTGCGTGAAGAAGAAAAGACCTTAGTACGTTTACAATTAACTAATGGCACTTTTGCAGATGAAACAATATTGTATGCAGAAAAAGAGGCTACAGGCAAGATAGATATAGGGCTTGATGCTGAAAAGTTAGTAGGCGAGGCAGACAAACCTTACATAGCGTTAATAGACAAGCAACAAGATTGGGCAATAACTACCTTGCCTACCTTGCCTACAGGCTTAGCTATGCCTATAGCCATACGTGGCAACGGTATTTATACCTTGCAAGTAAAGGAAAAAACAGTTTTAAAAGAAGATTTATACCTCTATGACCGCAAGGCAGGCAAGTTGCACGACTTAGTAGAAGGTTATACCTTCCAAGCCGTAGGCGCGGAAAATAACCGCTTTGTATTGTATGTAGGCAAGCCTACTGATAAGCAGTTAGCACAGGCAGGCGAGGCAGTACGTGTATGGTCTTATGACAAAACTATCTACTTGCATTTTGCAGATGCCGACCTTGCCTACCAAGCACAAGTACAGGTACTCAACGCACAAGGGCAAAAAGTATTAGATAGGCAAGCTTTCCAAGATGCCAATACCCAACTACAAACAACCTTGCCTACAGGTGTGTATATAGTGCGTGTGCAAACACCTAAAAATACTATTACTACTAAGGTTATTATAGAATAAGTTTTTTTTAACTCTATAAAAGCCTGTTTAAAGATAAGTCCGCTTGGTAGCCCCGTAGGGGCGATATATTTGTAGCAATGTTATTGTAAAAATTATAAAAGCCCCGTAGGGGCGACATCTTAAGATTTCACCCCTACGGGGTTCTGGCTTATGGAACGGCTTTTCTACAAAGATATCGCCCCGCTGGGGCTAAAAATGCGTTACTAAAAAATTTGAACAGGCTCTAAGATAGGGTTTAAAACCCTATCTTATTAAGCTAAGAAGAAAATAACAAGTAACATTTAACAAAACAACACAAACAATAAACATCTAATAATAAATGTTGATAGGGCTAAACAAGTAACGCTGTCTTTTGTGTTATCCGTAGCGTAAGGGTTGTAACCCCTACACTATGCAAACAATAGCATTACATCTTTATCACTACTTAAATGTTAAATGTTTCTTGTTAAATGTTCCTTGTTAAATGTTAAATGTTAAATGTTCCTTGTTAAATGATTAGTATTTTTCTTTTTGAAAGCCCCAACCGCGAAGCTCGCCTTCATACGTATTAGGATAATTGACCTTGATGAGCGTGTTTAAGGCACTCAAAACAGTTTCAACTTGCTTGCGAAGGTCATTTTTATTGCCTACACTGGTCGAAATAGCACTATCCGTTTCGCGTGTTGCCTTAAAAGCCTCTGTATAAGCATCTAAAAGTGAATCAAAGAAACGTGAATCAAACCCCACTATTTGTAAATTATGTGCTTTAACAGCTCTTATAAACAAAGGAAGTGCATTCAAACGCTGATTGCGGTCAGTAGGCAAGCGCAAACTACCGTTTTGTTTTACAATACCAAACTCACTAAAATAAGCCTTGCCTTGAGTAGTGCCAAACTTAGCCAAAATAGCCGTTTTTACCTCCAAACAGGCTTTGTTGATTTCTTTGTCTAAGTTGTTGAGCGTTTGCGTTTGTGAACTTCGTCCACTTCCTGCTTCAACGCGCTGTGCTAAGAAAGTACGAAACTCAATTACTGTCTTTTTGAAGTCTTCTGCTTTCACCCACATAAGCGTAAGCTGTGGATTTTCAAGCCATTTGTTTACAGCACTTTCTGCTAAAGTAAGCAAATCAAACTGTGAAGAAGGCAAGAAATTGGTAGTTTTGGCTTTTTTAGGTTTAGGGGTTTCGTTTGCCTCTATGATAGGCGTTTCTTGAGTGTTGTTCATAATTTTAATAGAAGGGTTTAAAAGTGAAAATATACGTTAAAAAATAAAATATACGTCAATACAGTACAAAAGTGCTATACTTGTAAAAATTTAGGTGTTCAGTGAGTGTCATTTAGCTATATTTGTAAAAATTTAGGTATTCAGTGAGTGTCACTTAGCTATATTTGTAAAAATTTTGGTGTTCAGTGAGTGTCATTTAGCTATACTTGTAAAAATTTGGGTGTTCAGTGAGTATCATTTAGCTATACTTGCAAAAAATGTAGGTGTTTAGTGAATTGTAAAGTACATTGTAGCGTAGGCTTTAGCCTGCGTATTATCTGCACGCAAGCTAAAGCCTACGCTACAGTACAAATACAGATGCAAAAATAATTATTTTTATAATAATGCACAAAAAATTTGCACACTTCAATTATTATCTTGTTCTTGTAACAAAATTTACTAATCTTATTCCTTATTTTACATGAAAATGTATTACAAATCAACTCAAAACAACTGGCTCGCCTACGGCTTGAGCCTGCTGTTGTGCCTTGCCTACGGACAGGTAAGTGCGCAAACAACCTACGATTTTGAAAGTATGGCAAATGGTGCTACTTCCTTTACTACAGGAGGGGCTACTTTTAACTTTACGGGTTTTATGATAGGTTCAAAAATAACCGATTTAGGTTCTGAAAACGTGCCTGCTGATGCCTCTCCTTCAGATACTTTCTTTGATAGTGTGTATGGAATTAGTAGAGCAGCAGGTACAAACTGGGGTGGTTTTAAATCAAGTGCCTGCCAAGTCTTTCAATTAAAGCGGTTAGATGTGTGGCCATCGGCTGATGCTGGGAATAATGTAGTAGCACCTCCTCAAAGTATTGTGGTTTCGGGATATAAAAACAATATCTTACAATACACAGAAACACTTACCTCTGTTGATTATGGACAATCGCCTATACCTGCAGGAGGAAAATGGCAACGTATTACTTTGGTTACTAACGCCAATGTGTATATAGACGAAGTACGTCTTTCAGTACCAGGTGCATCAAGCAATAATTATATTGCTGTAGATAATTTCCAATATGCTAACTTAACAGTGGCTGAAATCAATGTGCAAGGTAACACTACAAATATAGCTGACAATGATGTTACCCCTGACGTAGCTGACCATACACAATTTGGTAATGTAGGCGTAAGCTCAAGTTTAGTGCGTACTTTTACTATTCAAAATACAGGTACTGCCACACTTACAATTAACAGTGTGTTATCAAACAATGCAAAATTTGTAGTAGGTACAGCCCCTACAAGCATAACAGCAGGAAGTTTTGCTATTTTTACTGTAACTTATATGCCTACTGCTGTTATGACAGACAATGCTACTATTACTATTAGTAATGATGATTGTAACGAAGGCACGTATGATTTTGCTATTCAAGGTGCTGGTATAGCCTCTACTCTTCAATACCGTACTGCAGGCAACGTTACGTTTGCCTCTGCTACCAACTGGGAAAGCTCGCCTAATGGAAGTACTTGGAGTGCCGCCGCATCTGCTCCTGATGCTACTGCCAATACATTGGCTATTTCTATACAAAGCGGACATACGGCTACTGTAAATGCTTCTATTACGCTTGACCAACTTACAGTAGAAACAGGTGGAACATTGGTAGTAAATGGAGGTGTTGAACTTACTGTAGTAGATAATGTAGGCGCAGGTACAGATTTGTACGTAAACGGAACGCTTGATGTGCGAGGCACTAATGGCACAATAAACTGTTCAGGACAGTTTGAGCTTGCAGTAGGTGCAAAACTTATTACAGCCAATGAAAATGGTGTTACGGGTGGAGCTGTAATAGATATTGCAGGTACAGGTACGCTTACGTGGGCAAACAATACAGATTATGTATTGAATGGTACTGTTCCACAAACTGCCAACTTGCCTACTTCTGCCATTATAAGGAACATAGAAATTAATAATACAAATGGCGTAATTGAAGGGCAAGCGCTTACATTTACTCTTTCAGGTACACTTACGCTTACAGCAGGTACTTTTGATATTTCAGGCACAGGATTAGCGGTCACATTTACAAGTACTATGCCTATAGCTAATACAGGTACAGGTACTATTATCACAGATGGAAGCAACGTGATTACATTTGGGGGAATTTCAGGTTATACTATACCTAATAAATTTGCTTCAAGTATTGGTACGGTAAACGTTACAAATATTAGCACGGTAACTTTTAATCAATCTTTAACTGTTCTAAATGGTTTGAACTTAGTTGCAGGTATATTAAATATGTCAGGGCAAACACTTACGTTTGATGGTACTACGCCTGCTATTCTAAATCGTACTGCAGGCACACTTACAGTCAATGCGTTTTCTTCTATAACTATCAATGATAATGCGGCGGGTTTTGGATTTCCTAGTAATATTTTTACTACTACGCCTACTTTAAACAATTTTATTATCAATCGAGCAGGAGGTGTTACATGGAATAACCAAGACCTTATTGTAGAAGGTACATTAACACTTACATTGGGTACGTTTGATATGACTGGTAGCAGTATTACATTTGAAAATGGTAATACGCCTATTGCACGCACTACAGGCGAGCTTCTTGTAACTAATGTAAATTTTACGGGAGGAGGTACAGCTTTTACTACACCTGCGGGAGCGTTTAGTGCAACGCCTTCTATAGGAGCTTTGACTATCAATCGTACTAATTCGCTTGCTTTTGGTGATGCTTCATTTACCGTTACAGGGCAAATTACACTTACGGCGGGTGTGTTGGATATTTCAAGCAAGACACTTATCTTAAACAATAGTATTGTTGAGCCTATCGCCAATGCAGGTACAGGTACTATTACGACTAATGCAGGCTCTATTTTGACTATTAGAGGCTCTGGTGATTATACGTTTCCTTCTTATGCGTTTGCCAGCAATACTTGTTTAGGCAATATTACTGTAGAACGTGATGGCAATGGTACTACAGGTGTATCATTTACCCTTGAAGGTACGCTTACTTTAGATAATACAGCCCTTACAGCAAGTAAAGTTCTTACATTTAGCATACTTACCGTTCAGAATGGAGCTGTACCTTTTGCTAGTACTGGTGCTGGTACTTTTACTCATGGTTTTACAGTAACATCTTCGTTTAATATAGGTGCGACAGGCAATGAAGGAGGCGGAGTAGTTTCGCTTAGTTTTGTTTCTCCTACGGCTACAGTCAATGTGCGCCGTACAGCAGGGGTTATATTTGGCATTATGCAAGCAAGTAGCGTTAATATAGCCGTAGGTGATGCTAATATAGGTGTTTTGATAACTGATGGATTGAATATAGGTACAGGAGTAGTAACGGTAAGCGATATGTCTGTAAATTTTATAGCACGTAATACAGGCACTTTGACTGTATTGCCTACTAGTAACATTACTTTTACAGGAATAGGAGATGTAACCTTGCCTGATGATTTGTTTACAAGCGCACCCGCATTTATCAATAACTTAACTATCAACCGTACTAACGCTACTAATATTATTAAGTGGAACAATCAAGGCTTATTAGTAAATGGTATTTTAACCTTGACTAGGGGCATATTGGATATAAGTGATATGTCATTTACCAATTCATTTATATTTGGTGGAAGCAATACGCCTATTGTGCGTGATGGTACTACCCAAACAGGCACTATAACCACAGGCTTTACTACTTTTATGGGCTTTACAGGGACAGGTACGGCATTTACTATTCCCAATGGTGCTTTTACGGCTACACCTTTTCCTATAGGCATCTTGACTTCAAGCAGAACAAATGAGTTAAGTTTAGGCAATCAAGGCTTGGTAGCTACATTAGCTGTACAACTCACAGGCACAGGCAAGTTGAACTTAAAAGGAAACAACATTGTGTTATTCAGCGGTGCCGCTATAGGAGAAAACTATGCGGATAATGGTGTTGTCTATGATGCAACAGCTACTGATTATACTAATAAAGGTGGTTATATAGAAGCTCTTGCTCCTTTTACTTTTGCAGATGGTTCTTATACATCTGTAGCAGGCATAGGTTTGGCAATAGAAGGCGCGGCTACAGTTATTACCAATGTACGCAGATACCACTACGCGCCCAGCAGTGCCAATATGGGCAAAGGCATCAAGCGTGTGTTTGACATCACAGGCACACCTGCTACGGGTGTTACGGACTTAATGATTACATACGCCTCAAGTGAATTAAACGGTATCAGTGATGCAGTGGCAAGTAATATGTATATTTCGCGTTGGACAAGTGCTACAGGTTGGGAGAGCTTTCAACATAATGGCACAAATGTAATATTTACAACCAATATAGCCCCTGCACCTAACACTATTGAAATCAAAGATATGACTACAGGCTTTTCGCACTGGACTATGAGTAGCTCGCCTGCGCCTTTGCCTATTACGCTTTTAGGGTTGAAAGGTAGAAGGGTAGAAGGGTTGAGGGGTGAAAGGACAGAGGAGGTAAGGCTCGAGTGGGCGACTGCAAGTGAAATCAATAACAAAGGTTTCGAAGTAGAGATGAGCGACAACGGACTTGCCTACAAAAAGATAGCATTTGTAGAAGGAAAAGGCAATTCCCTAACATCTAACATCTACCAACTAACAACCATTCAACCTAATGATGGTTATTACAGACTAAAGCAAATAGATTTTGATGGCACATTTACGTACTCGCCTGTAGTGTTTGTGGAAGGTGTGGCAGGCAAGGTTGTTGTGTATCCAAACCCAAGCAATGGCGCGTTTGCTATCTTGGTAGGCAAGGACAAACTCGACTTACCTGCTCGCCTACTGAACGCGCAAGGTACTGTAGTGGCGACTTCAGTTGCCACAGGACAGCTTGGCGAAGCTACTAAGGTTGTTACTACAGGCTTGCCTGCAGGCGTTTACTTCTTGCATACTGTAGTGGCAGGCAAGACCAACATAACAAAAGTGGTTATTTGGACGCGGGTTTTTTTTTTGCTCGATAAATGTTCCTTGTTAAATGTTCCCTGACAAATGTTTCTTTAGCCATTCGCTAATTTGCTTCGGGTCACCTTGATTTTGAGTGCGTTTGCGTACTTCGGCTATGAACATACCCAATAAGCCCGTTTTGCCTTTTTGGTAGGCAAGCACCTTGTCGGGCATTTCTGCCAACGTTTCGGTTATTACCTTGTCCCAATCCACCGAGTCTGTTGCTAACCAAAGGCTATGCTCATCTGCTATTTCTTGTGCAGTGTGCGTAGGATTTTGCACCCAAAGCGGGAAAAGCGTTTGCGAGGCGTTGGTTTGGCTTATCTTGCCTGCTTGCACCAACTCAAAGAGGGAGGCAAGTTGGGTAGGCGAGAGCGGAAAATGTGTGATGCTCGTTTCGCCTTTGTTATTCAAATAATTGCGCACTTCTTTCGTCAGCCAATTTGCACCCATCTGCACATGAGGCGTATTTTGGCAAAGTGCATCAAAATATTGTGCCGTTTCGCGTTCCTCTGCCAACAGTTCGCAGGTAGGCAATGCAAGGTTATACGTTTGTTCCCAATGCGCTATCCAAGCGTGGGGCAGGGTAGGCAAGGCTTGTTCGAGTTCCTGCAATATCTCCTCACTCAACACTATAGGCGCGAGGTCAGGCTCTGGAAAATAGCGATAGTCTGGCGCGTCCTCTTTTTTGCGCATACCAGCAGTTTCGCCTGTCTGACTATCAAAAGTGCGCGTTTCCTGCACTACTGCCTCGCCTGCCTGTAGCAAACGTCCTTGCCTCGCCACCTCAAACGCCACTGCTTTTTGCAAAAAACGAAACGAATTAAGGTTCTTGATTTCTACTCTTGTGCCAAGTTTCGCGCTTCCTACGGGTTTGAGCGATATATTTGCATCACAACGCAACGAACCTTCCTCCATATTGCCGTCAGAAATACCCAAATAGCGCGTCAAACGTCTTACCGCTTGCAGGAAAGCCGCCGCATCTTCGGCACTGTGTAGGCAAGGTTCAGTTACCAATTCTACCAACGGCACGCCAGCCCTGTTGTAGTCTAAGGCAGTAAAAGGCGCGTCTGCGAGGTGCATCGACTTGCCTGCGTCCTCTTCGAGGTGCAAGTGATGAATTTGCACAACGAAGGCAGAGCCATCTTTGCGCCTTACCTCCAAATGCCCGCCAATGCCTATTGGGTTTTCGTTTTGCGTCAGTTGAAAGCCTTTAGGCAAGTCAGGATAAAAGTAATTCTTGCGAGCAAATAAATTTTTGCGCGTTACCTTCGCGCCCAATGCCATACTCAACTGTGCCGCGTGCAAGAGGGCTTGTTTGTTCAGGCGCGGAAGCGTGCCAGGGTGTGCCAAACTCACAAAACTTGTGTGTGTGTTGGCTTCCAAATCAAATGTATTGGCTTCGGGAGCGAAGCACTTGCGGGTAGTATTGAGTTGGATATGCACCTCCAAACCTATCACTATATCAAACATAAAGAAACATCAATAAAAAGGTTCGCGCAAGCACGAACCGTAGTGTATGATAGTATTATTTGTTTTGCAGGACTTATTCCCCAAAATAGTGGAACATCCAAAAATTTTCCTTGTATATATTCAAGTACAAAGCCTCTTTTTCGCGCATAACCGCCACTTCTTCGTCTGTTTTGTCTTTGTAGCCCATAAGGTGAAGCACGCCATGCACCATGACTCTGCGCAATTCCTCCTCTGTAGCCACATGAAACGTCTCGGCATTTTCGCGTATGCGCTCTATGCTGATGAAAATATCCCCTTCTACAATGTTTTCTTCCTCGCTTTGGTCGAAGGTAATCACATCTGTATAAGTGTCGTGTTTCAAAAACTCCATGTTGATTTTATGGAGATGCTCGTCAGAACAAAAAATATAATTTAGTTCTTCCACCGAGTAACCTTCGGTCTCCACTACTTGCACAATCCACTTTTGTAAAGTAGGCATATCGGTTGGCAAGAAGTTCGTATCTTCTCTGAAAAAATGTACTCTGTGCATATTGCAATAAGTTTAAGGAGTTGTTGTTACATAAAAAATACAAGTTCGACCTTGCGTCCCTTGTCTTGAAAGTTTACTTCATCAGCAAGGTTCTTCATCAAGAAGATACCACGACCTCCTTCGAGTTCGAGGTTTTCTGGAGCGGTCGGGTCGGGCAGGTGAGCGTGGTCGAAGCCCTCGCCTTCGTCTTCTATCCACACATAAATACGCTCATCGGCAAATTCCATTGCCAAAGAAACGAGTTTGCGACTGTCTTCTTTGTTGCCATGTTTGATGCAGTTATTTACTGCTTCCATGACCGCTATCATGATGTTGCCATAAATGTCATCATCAATCTTAAACTTATCTCGAGCATTGTCAATAAAACTCTCAACAATGCGAATGTTCTCCATGATGGAGGGGATTTCTATACTAATTTTGTTCATTTTGGAGTAAAAGATAGTTTTGCTTGCTTCCGTGAGGAAAAATAAAAAAAAACTTTCAGACTTTCGAAAAATAGTAACCCATTCATACGGTTGGGAGTCGAACCCAAGTGCTTTGCTTTGTTGCGCTTTACGTTGTTACGCTTTGCGTTTTTGTTCTTCTTACATCAATACAACCTTAAAAGGGTAGTGCTTATACCAGCGGTTTCTGTGATATTGTTCAGCATCACAATACTTATTCTGTCATTCGGGGCAAACACCTACACAAGTCAGGCACGGCTTGTAGTGTTCCTACTCATCTGAAAGCGTATCGGCAGGGTACTTTTGCGAAGCACCTCGGTTTATATCAATCTAAGGCAAGGTTATCTACATCTTGCGGAGAGAAGCTCAAAGTAATGGTTTCTTGGTTTAACGTTTCTATTTGGCTTTGGGTTTCTCTTATCTGTTGTTTGTAGTCATTTATCTTGGTTTTGATGTCTTTGCTCGTGTGCAAGGGGCGGTATTCGCGCACTACTTGCTTGCGTGTGTCGCCTACGGCTGTCCAAGTGTTGGTAAGGGTAGGTTTGGTGCGGGGCAATAAATTTTCATAGATTTCTTTCATCAGTTTGTAGTTGTGCATTTTTCTTACAAGGTTGTCTATGTTGTGGGAGCGATTGAACTCCGCTATCTTGCCGTTTATCTCTTCAGAATACTGTAGCGCGGTTTCTAACTTGCCTACCACTTGCGCCAATGTAAAGCCCTCGCCTTCAGTGGCTTGTATGCCGTCCTCGAAGGTGTTGCCCATCACGATGCGCGTTTTGGCGGTGTACTCCAGGGCGCGTACTTGGGTAGATATATCGTTCTTGAGGCGCAAGGCTTCTATAATCTTGATGTTCATATTATGGCTGTAAACTTAACCAATTAGGGTTGAAAATGTTGCAAACATAATAGAAAAACCATGATAAACAAAAAATATTTTTCAAGGCGAGCAGTAAGTTCGCCTTGAAAAATATTTGTATGTTGTTCTGCCTAATATTTTATCGCTTCCCCCTTCGAGGCTACGATTTTGGAGTCTTCGAAAACCACTGAACCATTCACTATCACATACTCAATACCAGCAGAAAATTGGTTGGGCAACTTCACAGAAGCCTTGCCTGCAATGGTCTTGGGGTCAAAAATCGTAATATCGGCTATTTTTCCATCAGCAATATCGTTGCGGTTGTCCATCGCCCCACGCATCAGTTTGGTAGGCAAGGTCGTAACTTTGGAAAGCGTTTTTTCCATACTCATACCTATATCCAAGCAATGCCTCACAGCTGTAGCACAACAGCCCGCCCCGCGTGGGTGATTGTTCGCAATAGGCTCACGTTCAATCCCGCCATCAGAACCTATCATACAAAAATCGTGTTGCAATGCCACATCAATCGTCTTGTCCATCTGCATCGTGCCTTCAGGAACAGCCACCAACAAACCTGGACGGTTGCGGTACGCATTAAAGGTCGCTTGTGTCAATTTCTCGCCTGTGCCTACTACAGTCAAATCGCTGTACGTGATTTTGTAGCGGTCTTGCCAACCAGGGTCAAAGCGGGTAGAAATAAGATAAGTTGCCCAATAGCTATAAGGATACACGCAAGTCGTGATGTCTGTTCCTAATAAATTCGCTTGTTGAATAAGGTCAAGGGCTTTAGTAATGTTGTACGTGCCACCTGTAGAGTGCAAATGGTCAATATGTATTCTCGCGCCTGTTTCTTGTGCAAGTTTGATAGCTTCTTTCACGCCCTCGATTTCCGTTGACTCGGCAGAATAGCGCAAATGCAAGAACATAGGGCGGTCATATTTTTTTGCCAACTTACCATATTCAAGCAACTCGGCGTAGGTTGTACTTGGTTGATATTCAATGCTATGACAAACGCCCAAACCGCCTTCTTCCAAACCTTTCTCTACAGCTTTGTAGCGCGTAGGCAAGTGCGCATAGCGTCCACGCAATAGCATCACAAACACACCCACGCCATAATTGACATAATGGGGCAGTTTGTCAAAGTGCGCATGAAAACTTGCAGGACTTGCCGCGCCTCCATGCATTTGCAGTACGGAGGTAAGCCCATCAGCCAATTTATATTTCTCAAAAATTCGATACGTCTGTTCGGGATTGCCTGCATTGTCTGCCAAAATATCAACAAAACCAGGGCTAACAACCTTGCCTGTAGCGTCTATTTCCTTCTTGCCTGCTAAGGGCGAGTCGCTTAGCTTGATTTTGTTGTCTTGTGTGATGCCCACAAATACCTCTTTCATTTGCCCTTGCGTATAAACTTTGCCATTTTTGATAACCAATTTATACGCATCTGCGCGGTCTTGCCCCACTACAGGCAAGGCAAGAGTAGGCAATACCAATGCACCGCCACCCAACAGGGCTAACTTCTTCAGTGCATCTCGACGATTTATGTTTTCCATAGCGCAAAGTTAGCGCACTTTTGCGAAAAACAAAAGCCTTGCCTGCCTGCCTTTCAGACAAGGTGTATAAGGATAAGGGAGGTATTGATTTTCAAGGAGTTACAATATTTTTCGTTTTTTTTGAAAAAAGTGGGCATTTTTTTCGTTTATTTAAGATATTGTGGTTATTATTGTAACGCTTTTGTGTGTAACTATTTTTAAAAGTAGTTAATACTTTGTAAAGTGCCAACTAAATTTTTGTAAGTAATAGTTATAATATCAAACATCTTTTATATGTTAGTTCGTTCATTTGAAGAAATGCTTAAAGAATATGAGATTGAAGATCTAGAACTTGCTGATAAGCAGGATAGAACAGAAATGTTATCAAATTACACATATTCGGTAATATTTGAAGGCGATTTCTTAGAGTATGATAATCTTGAAGAATGGATTAAAACAAATCTTGATGCTCCATTAGTTTATTTATTTTACGGGAAATTAGACTATGACTATGGTTTTTTTGAATTGTTTTTTACTGAAGAAAAAAATGCCAAAAAAGTAGCTGAATTAATCCCAATACTCTTTACAACATACCCTAACGGCGAAACTTCAAAAACAAACGGTTCACCTTTTGACAATAGGATTTATAAAGTGATATAAATAGAGCCTATCCGACCGTTGTGCAAAATTTCTAACTTCGCACTTGTGGCAATGGCTGTTTGTAGTAGTTGTCAATGTCGAAGACTTGACAATCTACGAATCCTTTTTTTTCAGATTGTCAGACGACATTGACAACTGAAAAAAAAGCCTGCCCACCGTAGGCAAACAAACCGCGCTAAAACCCTGCAAAACAGGCGATTAGCGCGGTTTTTGTATATGGGTAGGCAAGTTATCTGAAAATAGTAGTGTATTTTACATTTTCTTACCTACTTTTGTACGCAAAATATGAATCAAAGCGTTTAAGATATGGTACAGATTGACCTTGTAGATGGAGACGTTATGCTTTTTTCGTTTCAGATAGAAACGGAAAATGTGCAAGGCATTACCAATTTTTCGATAGAAGGGAAAACGTTACGCCTGACCAATTTACACTTGCAAGGCTCTGAATCGGGCAAAATAGGCAGAAAAATTTTGTGGGAAATGGCAAAAGATTTGGGCAAACAATATCAAGTTGAACAGGTTGTAATATATGGAGGCAGACGTACCACAGGAAAATATAAAGGGCAAGTACCCTCACCCATTACCATAAAAATTGAATAAAGATATGAATACAATCATTTTGAAAGGTTGGCGCGAAGGCTTGGATAAGGTCGCCCTTTCCTTGTTGCAGGTTTCTGCACTAAAGTTATCGCTCAACGAAGCGAAAAAAAATGTAGATGCGTTATTGGAAAATGAGGTCATCAAAATACCTTTTGCTGACTTGCCTACAGCACAAGCTTTTCTACAAAAAGCACACATTTTAGGGGCTGATTGTGAGATAGCTACTGAAGAATTGATAAGTGTTTAAGCCAAAACCGCCTAAAACCCTGCAAAACAGGCGATTAGTGCGGTTTTGGCTTTGACTATTTCTATACTTACCCCTTCCCAAAAAAGTCATCAATCGCTTTTTGTTTGTCTGACTTGGGCGCAGGTTCAGGCGTTTTCTCTGTGAAAAAGTCATTTATAAATTTGTCTTTGGTATTGTTGGCAGTAGGCAAGTCTTGACTCGCCTGCTGTGCCGTTTCTTGGCTTGCCTGCTTTTGACTAAAAAAGGAGGCAAGCAAATCTTTGCGCATAGCATTATAATCTTGCGTTACCTTCTTTTCTTGTTGCGCATTTTTTTGTGCATCAAAGTAACGCCCAAAAATCGTATTCATCTTTTGCGCCTGTGCCTCTTGTTGTTCTTGTGCCACTTGTTGTTGCAAGTCCTGCACTGTAGGCAAGGGCTGACTATTTTTCAGGGCTTCGTCGAAGGCAAGAATATCGTTTGCCAACTGATTTTCGATGCTGATAGACTCTATTTGTTTTTCATAACTATCAAACCCAAGTGTTTTGTCCAACTCGCCTAAGTAGGATTGCATTTCTTTTTGTGAAGTAACCTTTTGCAGTTGCGCAGTGAGGAGCGTTTCTTTAGTGCTTATCTCCACTTTGCGCATTTCAAGCCCCGCAATTTGTTTTTCGAGCTGTTGGATAGTGTGGGCGAGTTGCGCCAACAAATGTTGGTATTGCTGGACTTGCTCCTGTATCCAAACTTTTTTGCTCAATAAATTTTGTGCCGTAAGCTCATCATTTTTTTTCAGAGCCTTTTCTGCTTGGTCTGTCAGGGTATTAAGTTCGAGGACTTGCCCCTTGAGTTTATCTTGTATTTGGGCTTGAGTTGTCTTGGTTTCGCGCAAAGATTGTTGGTTTTGCGCTATATTTTTGTCTATTTCGGCTAAGGCAAGGCGCACCATATCAGCAGGCGAGTTTTGAGGTTGTGCCTGTGCTTGCGTTTCTGTTTTTTTCCAATTAAAGAGTTTTGACCACATGGGAGTGAGTTATTGAGTTATTGAATTATTGAGTTACTTTTTTTTTTTTTTTTTTGCATTTTCAGTGAATAGGTATTGCTCGGGCTGTTTCTGTAATGATGATGATGTCCTTGCCTACTTGGGTTATGGAGGCGAGGCGCGTTTGTTCGCCCCATTTGCCCGCTATGATGTGCGAGGCTACCTTGCCTCCCATTTGGTCGAAAACAGCTATTTCAAAATTGTCGTTTGCTTCGCGCTTCGATGGGAAGGGAAACCAATAATACACCAAAACTTGCCAACGGTTATAGGCTTTGAATGTGCCTACAAAATGCGCTACTTGCGTGGGTTGCTCGCCTGAGTCATAAAAACGTTGGTACTCGATGCCCAAAAACATTTGTGCCTCGCGGTCTGGCACGCGCTCATAATCCTCGCGCTCTGCTATTTTCAGGGCTTTTTCGTCTAACACGATAGGCAAGGACAGTATCGGAAACTGATGAGCAAATGCCTGAAATTCAATGTGTTGGTATTTTATTTGCGCCTGTGTAGGCAAGGCAAATGTGCCATAAAAAACCACAAGAAACCAAAAACGAACCATTATCAAGAACAATAAATCTGTCAAATATAGCCAATTTTCTTATTCATACTACTAAAAACTATCACTATTTTTTTGGAGATGTGCAACCGATATGTTAATATTGCCGACATGAAACAATACAAAAATTATTTATTGGTGGGCATAGGAGCGGTTTTGTTGATGTTGTTGGTAGGGGTGTATTTCTTTTTTCAAAGCCCTTTCACTGCTTGGAACTTAGTGCCTAACAATGCTATGGCAATCCTCGAAACAGCGCATTTGCCCCATGCCTACCAAGACTTACAAAAGAAGAAAATTTGGAAAAACCTCAAAAATGCCCCTTATTTCCAAGTCCTACAACAAAGATTTGAGGGCTTTCTCAAGATAGTAGAGCAGGCAAGCCATAAACACAACTTTTGGGAAAATAAGCGCGTTACGCTCTCGTTGCATTGGGTAGGCAAAGAAGATTTTGATGCCTTGTTTTTCGTACCCATCACACAAGAAAAAGATGCCCAAATATACCGAGAAGCGATAAACCTATTTGCCCAAAAAAACAAAGCCAAATTCACACAACGCTCTCTTTCAGGCGAAAACATCACGGAAATTGTGATAGAAGAAACCGAAGAACGCTTTGCTTTTTTGGTCTATAAGGGCTATTGGGTAGGCAGTTTTTCCCCACTTTTGCTCGAAGACGTTTTGCGCAAAATCAAAGCAGGCGAGTCTGCCTATTCCTTCGCGCAAGCCTCCGAACTCAAGCAAGCGTTGAAAAAAAGTACATTCGCGCCTACTCATTCAGAGCTATATATCAACTTTCCTAAACTTGCGGAAGGACTTACGAAAATCTTGCCTGAACACCTACAGCCCGAAGTGCGGGCTTTGGGCGAATGGGGAACACAAGGTTACTTGCGCTTGCAAAACCAACAGGCGTTGGCGTGGGAAGGCTACACTTTCAACAATCCCAACGAAAACAAAGGCGCGTCTTTCCTACACAAACAGCAGGGAAGCCCCTTCACGATGGCAAGCGTGATACCGCATAATGCCTACCTTGCCTGCGCAGTGGGCATCGAAAACCCGCAAATATTGGCAAGCGAAAGCAAAATACTACAAGGCATTTTCAAGAATTTATCGGGCAATATGACGCTTGCCTACCTGACACAAGAAGGCAAGGACGAAGGCAGTTTGTTGTTCTTGAAAGCTACTAATCCTTTGGGCTTGTTCAATAGCTTGCAAAGTTTTATTCGCGTGGCGCATAAATCCGCCTTGCCTGCCACCGAAAAAGAACAAGTAGGCGCGTATAGTTTGCAAGAAATTGCGGGGTGGGAACATTTGCGCAACGCACTTAATATCAGGTCGTTAGCGCATTTTAGGCAAGGCTATTTTGCCTTAGTGGGGCAGTATATTGTGGTAGCCAATGACCGCCACGTACTCAAACAATACCTGCAAAATTACCAAGACCACAAGACATGGGAACGCTTGCCTACCTTTGCGCAAATAGCCCCTGCACTGAAGCAGGCAAGTAGTTTCACGCTCATAGCCCAAATGTCGCTCATGTGGGGACGCACTTATGAATGGGTAAGTCCCAAGTTCCAAATGTTGTTGAGCATTTACGAAAATGAAATAAAAGCGATGGGTTGGTTCGTGTGGCAAAACGTGGAAAAAGACGAAAAATTAGCTACTCGAATGCAGTTTTATCTTGATGAAACTACCGCCAAAACAGTTACAGAAGACACCCTCAAAACGGACTACACCCTGCGAAAACAAGTCAATTTTGGCGATTTGCTCTATACACAGCCCTATCTGATGCGCAATGCGGAAACAGGCGAAACGGAAATATTGGTGCAAGACTTTCGAAAAAATGTATATTTGTTGAACGAAAAAGGCGTGGTGTTGTGGAAGCGCAATATCGGGGCGCAAATGAAAGGCTCGCCTACCCAAGTAGATATTTATGGCAATAATCGCTTGCAATATGCTTTGAGTGCGGGCAATACGTTGTACTTGATAGACCGATTAGGGCGCAATGTTTCGGGCTTTCCTGTGCGCATGACTGACACGACAAGCGTTTTGCAGGGCGTTTCGGTGCTTGATGTGCAGAAAAATAAAGACTATTGGTTTGCAGGCTGTGATGAGCGTGGACGTTTGTTTGTGTTGAGTAGGCAAGTGCAATGGGTGGCAGGCTGGAATCCGAAACGCCTCGCCTACCGTTTGGGAACGCCCCTGCAAGGCATACGAATAAAAGATGCCAACTATTTCATAGCCGTACAAGAAAATGGACAAATTCATGCATTCAATGCCAAAGGCGAGCCATTGGCGGGTTTTCCCTTAGATACGAAACAACGCTTTACGGCAACGATGCACATAGAATCAGGCAATAGCCTTGCGACTACCCGCGTTACTACAGTAAGCGAAGATGGCAAGTGGATACAGTTCAATCTGGCAGGCAAGTTGCTGAAAGAAGAACAACTCGAAAGACCTTCGGGCAGGGCAAAATTTACGCTCTTGCAAGACGAAAAACGTGGAAATTATTGGTTTGGCATCACTACCGAAAGCTCATGGCAAATTTTGGATAGGAACGGCAAAAAATTGATGGAAGATGAAATAAACGAAGGAGTAGGCAAGTGGGAAATCCAACTTTTCGAACCCCTGCCCAATACGTTTGTGTGGGCGATTACGAACAAAGGCGAGGGCAAAACTTCGCTCTATGATATGCGGGGCAAAATGGTAGGCGAGCCTATAGCAAGCAACGCGCCTATCGGATTGCGCTACGACAAAGCCAAAAAACAAATGATAGTATATCGCGTTTTGGGCAATAAATTAGCTATATTAGCCAAAAATATCGTGTTTTAAAAACATAAAATAACAGTGTTATGATAACAAAAAATAACTTTCTATACGTTTTAGTAGCTATTTTGTGCCTTTCAAACGCACAAGGGCAACATTTATTGGGTGTGGTCAATAGTAACTATGCAGGTACAAATGCACTTTACATGAACCCCGCCCACATAGCCGACAACCGCTATGGATTCTATATGAATTTCGTTAGTTTTCAGGCAGGAGCATCAAACAACGCATTGTATTATAAAGGAAGCGATTTGATAAACAATGCTATCACAGGCAATTTGGGTAGTATAGGTTCACAAAATTTTAAAAGCTACGGCGGGAGTCGCAAAAGAATCATACAAGGAAGCGGACAAGTGCGCGTGCCGTTTTCGTTCATGGCGCAAGTTTCGCCCAAAAGTTCTTTTGCCCTCACTTCGCGTGTGCGTGCTTTTGCGTCTATCAACCAAATCCCGCAAACGTTGGTCGATATAGCTAATACGCCCAACTTGACAGGTTCAGACTTTACAGATAAGCCCTTCAACGATATGGGCTTCAATATGAACGCACATGGATTTGCGGAAGTGGCTCTTTCCTACGCGCAAGTAGCTATGAACAAAGAACAGCATTTCTTAAAAGTAGGAGGAACATTCAAGTACCTAAAAGGTATAGGCGGATACGCCCAAGCCAAAGACATAGATTTTCTCATCAAGACCAATCAGCCAACAGGCGTTCCTAACAGTTTCCAAGACATTGTGCAAACTTTCAGCGTCAATGCTTCAGCAGGAAGTAGTGTTACAAACTTAGATGCGGATAATTTCAAAGAATTGCGCCAAAAAATTTTAGGAGGCGCGGGAGGTTTTGGTTTGGATATGGGCGCGGTATATGAGTTTCGCCCTAAATGGGAAGAATACACCTATAAAATGGACGGTGTGGAAGGATTGCAAGACAAACGCGCCAATAAATATTTGCTCAAAGTGGGCGTTTCGCTCATGGACGTGGGCGGAGTGCGCTACAGAACTTCTACTACAAGAGGCGCAAGCGTAAAAGCAGATATTAACGAACTTGACGAAAAAGAGCAATCTCTCATACAAAACTACCCAACCAATGCAGACAGTTTGCGAAAGGCTTTCGGTAGTGCGGGACAAATCAATGAATTCGACAATTTCAGAGCGGGCTTGCCTACTACGCTGAACCTTACAGTGGATTACAACATCGCGCCTCACCTATACGCCAACCTTACCTACATACAAAACTTGCGTGGACGATATGCCATAGGAGCGCGTCAGGCAGGATTATTGGCTCTTACGCCTCGTTTGGAGTTTCACGGCTTCGAGCTTGCCTTCCCTATTTCTTTGCAAAACAACTTGACTACGTTTGCGTTTGGTACGGCTATCAAATTGGGACCCATGTTTATAGGTTCTGACCATATTTTGGGCGCGCTCAATGCAGGCAAGATAAATGGCGTTGATGTGTATTTCGGTTTGAGCTTGCCTATTCGAACACCCAAAAAACCAAAAGACAAAGACCTTGATGGCATTTCTGACAAACTCGACGAGTGCAAAGAAGTACAAGGCGTTTGGGAGTTCAAAGGTTGCCCCGACTCTGACAAAGATGGCATACAAGACAAAGATGATAATTGCCCTTCCGAAGCAGGCTTGCCTGAGTTCAAAGGTTGCCCCGACAAAGATGGCGACAAAATCCAAGACAAAGAAGACGATTGCCCTGATGTAGCGGGCTTGCCTGAATTCAAAGGTTGCCCCGACAAAGATGGCGATGGCGTGGAAGACAAAGAAGATGATTGTCCTGACGTGGCAGGCAAGGCTGATTTCAAAGGCTGTCCTGACAAAGATGGCGATAAAATCCAAGACAAAGAAGACCTTTGCCCTGATGTAGCGGGTTTGGTAGAATATCAAGGTTGCCCCGATACTGATGGCGATAGAATCCAAGACAAAGAGGACGACTGCCCCGAACAAGCGGGCTTGCCTCAATTCAAAGGTTGCCCTGATACAGACGCAGATGGCATCATGGACAAAGAAGACAACTGCCCCACTGTAGTAGGTGTACGCGAAAACAAAGGTTGCCCAGAGGAGAAAAAAGACGCGCCTCCTGTATTGACCGAAGAAGAAAAAGATGTATTGAAAGAAGTATTCGAAAGCCTTGAATTTGAATACGGCAAGGCAGTTATCGCCCAAAAGTCGCAGGCAAGTTTGAAGGAATTGGCGGAAGTCTTAAAAAAGAAGAAACAATACAGACTCAGCATCGAAGGACATACGGACAACGTAGGCAATGCGCAAACAAACCTCAAACTAAGCCAAGAAAGGGCAAAAGCTGTGAAAACATTTTTGGAAAAAGAAGGCGTAAAACCCTCACAACTCATAGCAGAAGGCTTTGGCGACAAAAAGCCCATAGCCGACAACAAGACCGAAGAAGGCAAGAAACGCAACCGCAGAGTAGAGTTCAAAATTGTGAAATAATAAACTGACAAAATGATGCAATAATCACATAGAAAGGGCAAATTAAGCTCTTTTTCTATGTGATTATATAGTTTTAAAGGAAAAATTGCCCATTTTAACCTGTATTTTATGATTTTTTTCCTAACTTGCCACTCAAATTTGAGAAAAGCTGAAAACTGTCATGTATAAAAAATTTACGCTCCTTTTTGTTTTATCTATATGCGTATCAAACGCATTTTCATACGCACAAATAATACCCGCTCCTCAAAAAAACATAGCCAAAGGTGGCGAACTCCGCGTAAACAAAAGTGCGGGTATTATGCTCATCAATGACGACCCCGAAGACTCCGCGCTTACGGCTGCCGAAATAGTGAATGAGGCGTTTAGAGAATATTGGCAAGTGCCTACAACCTTAGAAATAAGTGCCAAAGATGCGTTGGTACAGCTCATACGCATTACACCCGAACAAGCTCTTGCCTACCAAATCCCCGCGTCCAAAAACAAAGAAGCCTATCGCTTGCGCATAGAAACAGACCGCATCACCATTGAGAGTACACACCCGCAAGGGCTTTTTTATGGCGCGAATACCCTTGCACAAATCATTGCCCAAAGCAAGAATAAAAAATTTACGTGCTTAGAAATTATTGAGTGGGCAGATTATGACTTTCGCGGTGTGTCTGATGACATAAGCAGGGGGCAAGTACAGCTTTTTACGCACTACAAAAGACTCGTCAGAGAATTAGCCAGCTACAAACAAAATGTTTTGATGCTCTATGTGGAAGATGCTATCGAGCTACATAACTATTCAGAAATAGGAGAGGGCAGACCGCGCCTCACACAGAAAGAAGTACGCGACTTGGTGGGCTATGCCAAAAAATATTATGTGGAAATAATCCCTATCATAGAAACTTTGGGACATCAAGAAAATATCTTGAACCTCAAGGGCTTTCAGAAGTTAGCCGAATTTCGTGGGGCAATGTCTTTTTGTGTTACCGAGCCATTGGTGTATGAGTATTTGGACAAAATGCTAAAGGAAATAGCAGGGCTTTTTACCTCGCCTTACCTGCACATAGGAGGCGATGAAAGTTTTGATGTGGGTGTGGGACGTAGCAAAGCACTTGCGCAACAAATGGGCTTGCCTGCCTTGCATCTGCAACACTACCAAAAAGTAGGCGAGATTTGCCGAAAGTACAACAAAAAACCAATGCTCTATGGCGATATGTTGTTGAAAAATACAGAAATACTGCCCAAACTCGCCAACGATTTTACTATCATGGATTGGCAGTACAAGCCTAAACGCACTTACGAATCAACCGAAACCTTCGAAGCAACAAAACTCCCTTATTGGGTTTCGCCTACAGTATGGGCGCATACAAGCGTTTTCCCTATTATCAATGACGCCCTTGCAAATATGCAATACTTGGCGCGGGCAGGCAAGGAACACAAAGCTACAGGTTTCGTAGTAAGCAATTGGGGCGACATGGGACACGAAAGCCCGAAAGATTTGCTCTATATGTTGTATGCCTTCAGTGGCGCGTGTGCTTGGAATGTAGAAAAAACACAAGCAGGCGATGTGCAACAACAGTTTTTCAAACTATTCTTCCGAACTTCCTCCAATTTGGCGGGTACTTGTTATGCTATGTTGAGCAATCCTGCGTTGGGCGTTACATGGAAAGAATTTTGGCAACACCCGCTTTCTACCCCAAAAAATACACCTTCATGGCAACCGCCTTTGAATTATTTGAGCAAAAAAACAGCCTTCGATTGGGAATTGCCTCTCATCAAACAAACCATCGACAGCCTTCGTAGGCAAGTAAAAGCCAATGCCGATATTTTGGACTCGTGGGAAATCACATGGGCAATTTTGGACTTCTACAAGCAAAAAATTATGATGCAAGACCGCATCGAAGCCTTCAAAAACATGAACAACACAGAAAGAAACAAGGTAGTTGATGAGCTTTTGAAAGACTTAGAAACAATGCCTTTGCAGATAGACGACCTACAAGCAAAATATGAAACATTTTGGAAAAAGAAAAACAAAGAAGAAGGATTAGTGCCTATTCGATGGAAATTTGACAACTTAGCCGCCGCCTTTCAAGACACAAAGGACGTGATTTTGGCGAGGCAAGGCTTCGACTCAGCTATCCCTTCTAAGTGGATATACCCACAAACAACACCCGAACAGCCACAATCGTATGCCATTTTCAAAAGAACGCTCCTTTTGACCGAGCTACCCATTACAGCTGTGATGCAGGTCATGGCAGATACGTATGCGCAAATATACATCAATGGCGAATTGATAGACTCGGTTTATACACGCAATATTTTCTCTGCGCATCTTGAACCAAAAATGGTAAAATGGATAGATTTCAAGAATAAAATAGGCGAGGACGAAAATAAACCTGTAGAAATCTTGATAAAAGTACACAATTACAACGAAGGATTACGCAATCTACTTCCCAAATCTAACATCAGCACTTCAGCAGGCGTAAACGTGATGATACGATTGCAAGGCGTTGATTCTGAAACACTTGTGTCCTCTGACGAAGCGTGGGATTATTTCAACAACGAAGCGGACATGAATCCAAAGCGCGTGAGTATTCAGCCCTATCGACATCAAGTCATAACGCCCAATTTTCAACAAAATAGACCAAGTTGGGTGGAGCGTTAGCAAAAGGCATTTGATGAACCAAATGCCTACCTACAAAAATTGTCAGAGAACCACCTAAAAAAGTTCATCAGGCAAGAAAAAGGAAAAATATTGCGGAAAATTGTGATTGAGTAGCTATATTTGTATAACCAAAACCATACGGATATGATACTCATTGACAACGAAAACAACCACGACCCACGCATCAACCTTGCGCTGGAGGAATATGTAGTTCGCAATTTTGAGCCTGACCAAGATTATTTGCTTTTTTACATCAATCAACCCTCCATCATCATAGGCAAGCACCAAAACACGGTGGAAGAAATCAATGCGCAATATGTGCAAGACAATGGCGTGATTGTGGTAAGGCGCATTTCTGGCGGTGGCGCGGTGTATCACGACTTCGGTAACCTGAATTTTAGCTTCTTGACGCGCTACGACATCAAAAAAGTGAACAATTTTATCCAATTCGTGCAACCTATCGTTGATGCGCTTAAACTCTTGGGCGTACCTGCCGAAATGACAGGGCGCAACGACATTGTAGCCGAAGGAAGGAAAATTTCGGGCAATGCGCAATTCTCGACCACCAAAAAAATGTTCAGTCATGGTACGCTCTTGTTTGATGCCAACATCGAAAGCGTGGTAAACGCCCTGAACGTATCAGGCGATAAAATCACCTCCAAAGGGATTCAATCGGTGCGTAGCCGTGTGGCGAACATCAAAGAATTTATCAACCAACCCTTAGACATACAAGGCTTCAAGCAAAAACTGCTCGACTCCATTTTTGCAGGCAAGATGGAAGTTCCTACCTACCGCCTTTCAGCCCAAGAGTGGGAAGCAGTCCACAAACTTTCGCAAGAAAAATACCAAACGTGGGAATGGAACTATGGACGCTCACCCGAATTTAACATACAGAAAAAGCACCGCTTCGAGTTCGGGCAGATAGATGCACGCATAGATGTAAAGGAAGGAAACATTACCCAAATCAAATTTTTTGGCGATTTCCTCAGTCATGGCGAACCCGCAGACATCGAAACAAAGCTAAAAGGCATACGCTACAAACAAAGCGACCTTACCCAAGCCTTGCAAGGTACTGACTTAGCACACTACTTCGGCAACATACAGCCAGAAGACTTTGCAAAGTTCCTATGTGATTTGTTGTAACCGTAGGCAAGCCAACTTACCTATATATATTATAGCTATAGAACCCCCTTTCATCTTTTGGTAGGCAAGGACAAGAGCCTATATATACTATAGCTATAGTAATTCTCCGCCCACCTCTGTAGCACACCCTTTCTAGGGTGTGTTTTCCGCACAGTAAGCAAGGACATGAGCCTATTTATACTATAGTTATAGTTTATTCTCCGCCCACCTCTGTAGCACACCCTTTCTAGGGTGTGTTTTCGTATAGCAGGCAAGCACACATATATACTATAGCTACAGAACTCTATTTCGTCTTCGCAGTAGGCAAG
>RDXI01000134.1 GCA_004292795.1 Bacteroidota bacterium
ATTTCTTGTTTGGGAAAATACACGCGTGTATTCCAAACTTGGTCGGTAATGCCTGTATTTTCAGACATTACAACTGCCCAGCTCGTTTGTTGGGCGTTTGCCAAAGAGGAAAAACACGCCCAAAATAGCACACAGAGTAGAAAACATTGCCTTTTCATGACGTATGAGGGATTTAATTTGCAACGATAAATATACAAATAAACGTCTTTTTTTGCAAAAACATATAAAATCAGCCTTTAATCTACACGCAAAGCCGTATTCTTGTGATATGCTTGTGCATCTGTGCTATGGCAGGCAAGACAAAATTTTGCCTGCGCCCCTGCGAAAGTACAAAACCTACCACAAAATGCACCCAAACCCCGTTGTGGTGGCTGCTGCGAAAGCGCGAAAGTTCATCATAACCTTTCTTGCAAAACAAGCGTTTTATAAGTAACTTTGCATATTGTTTCACTAAAACCCTCCTTACATCTATGAAAACTGTATCAGCAGAAGAAATTTTAGAAGCAGGCGGTACACACGCTTGGGCTAAAAAAAACAACTACCAGAATACAGGCAAGAATTTGATAGGCAAAATCAAACTTACCCCTGCCCTTGACAAACTTACCACTAAAGCTCTTTTAGACGATGAATCCAAAAAACGTCCTCTTTGATACCAATATTCTTATTGAGCTTGTGCGTGCAACAGATAGGCTCAGTGCCTTGAAAAATCGCATAAACCCCAATAATGCTACTGTTTTTATCTCTATTGTGAGTGTGGCAGAAGTGCGAACCTTCGCTATCAATAGTGGCTGGGGACAGAAACGTTTAGATGCTCTCGAAGAGCTTTTAGACACTTGCACCATTATTGATATTGGGAATGCTATTACAGAAAAATATGTGGAAATAGACACTTACAATGCCCGCAAAAATCCAAACTATCCTATTATGCAAGGCAACACCGTAAATATGGGTAAAAATGATATTTGGATTGCGGCAACTGCTTTGCTCTTAGACTTTACCTTAGTTACCACAGATAAGGATTTTGACCACTTGAACAGTGTTGTGATTGAGGTGGATTATGTAGGCAGAGATGCTGAAGGTAAGATTGTTGTACCTGCATAAATAATAAATGGAAATAATCGAAACTCCGCGCAATACGCGCCTAACTCCCGCTACTGATGAGCAACTTGCCTACCTGCGACAAGACAAATGGGCAAAATATACTCCACCCTCGCCTACCGCGCTGGAAGTGGCAGGCAAGAAAATGTTATTTCGAGAAGGGCTTACGTTTACGCCTTTTGCCAATGCGGTAGCCTGCAATGCACATTGTAGGTTTTGTTCAGAAGAATTGCAACGC
The DNA here is from genome assembly GCA_004292795.1 of Bacteroidota bacterium. Taxonomy (GTDB): domain Bacteria; phylum Bacteroidota; class Bacteroidia; order Cytophagales; family Microscillaceae; genus RDXI01. The sequence continues at coordinate 1,337 of RDXI01000134.1, forward strand.
AAACACGACCACGAACTCACTGCGGAACGTCTGATAACGGATTATGATGTTTATTTTGCGGGTTTGGAGCGGGCTTTGTTGGCAATCAAGGGCTTGCGTATAGGCTTGAGTCTTTCGGGTTTGGAGGCTACAGCCGAGCCTGTTTGGTTGCTTCGTTTGTTGGACTTGTTGGCGCGGTTAGAGCCTTGCCTGCAGTTTGATGAAAAAGTGCTTTATACCAATGGAAGCGGGCTTGTCAAACACTCAACGCTTGTGCCTGCCTTGCAAAAAGCGAACTTTGACCGCATAGAGTTGTCGCGTTGCCACTACGACCAAGCGACCAACCAAAATATCATGTACTTCAATCGAAACGAACCCGTTTGGCAAAACGAACAATACGAACAACTTGTGCGCAGTTTGCATGGAACATTGTTTGTCAAAAATTCTTGCATACTTACCCAAAAAGGAATCCAAACCATCGAAGACGTGGAAAATTATGTGGAATGGGCGGGTTCTTTGGGCGTGCAAGAGGTCGTGTTGCGAGAATTGAGCAGGTTAGACGATACGTACTTGCCTAACAAAACCGCGCAATGGGTAGCGCAAAACCGCGTGCCGATAGAACCTCTTTTGTATGAAATTGCCCCTACGCGCTCTGCTGTGCGGAAAAACTGGACGTACCTTTATAGCACATTGGGCTATTATTATTACAACGAACATTATGCCTACCGCGACCAAACAGAAGTTATCCTCGAAACGAGTAGCTATCCTGCCCTGATGCGTGCCAACGAGTCGGGCATTATCCAAAAAATGGTCTTTCACAGCAACGGCAATTTATGCGGAGATTGGAATCCCAATGCAAACATTATCGGGCATTTTTTCTAAACGTGCAACATGGACAATATGACAACTTACCTGCCTATTCTACAAGCCTTACAAACGTCAGGCGTAGCCTACAGAGTCATAGGCACGTGGGCATTGAAGGCATATTTCCCTGTTCCCTTGCAAGACTATGTATTGCAAGATTGCGACATAGCCATTGCGCCTGACTTGGCAAACATACGAAAAGCCATCGAGGTATTAGAACAAAACGCTTGGCGCGTAACAGTTTGGGACGAGCCTGTGCCTACAGATGTGTTTGATGCTTTTTGGGTAGGCAAGTATTATCTGCGTGGTAGGCAGGCAAGTTTGGTGTTAGACCTTGCCTACGAATGTGCATTGGCATGGGACGCATTGGCTACCTCGCCTACTTGGTTCGAGGGCGTGCCATTGGCTTCTATTCCCAATATCTTAGCCCTGAAACGCGCCAAAGCCATTGACAAGGGAAATCTTGAGGCTTTTGAAAAATGGCTCGATATTTTTATGTAGCTTTGTGCGTATGCTTATCAGTTTGCTCAACGCCTATAGTTTGCTTTTTATTCGTACAATAAAGTTTAATTAAAAAATTACAAATGTAAAAATGGAATACTTTGAAAAAAAATTAGACATTTACCCCAGCATTAAGTTTGAGCTAAAATTTAATGTGAAAGAAAATATTTGGATAGGCGAAATATTTATTTTTTTCTCTTTTAAATTGAGATTAGCATCACCTTCATTAGATGATATTATGCGCAAAGTACAAAAAATAGCAGAGCAACGTAAGGCTTTTATTGTAGATGAGCCTTTAAAGAAAGTCATTGGTAGCATACGAAAATCAAGATTTGTGCTAGAGTATTCTGGTAAAGGCTATGTATTAGTGTATAAAAACCGTGATAATGTTTATGAATGTCTTACGTTTAGGCATAATCCCGAAGGTATAATGCTACAAAAAACAAATATGGATACTATTTATATTGATGATTTACTTAAAAAGTGTCAATATATGAAGGTTGCACCTAATGGGAGTACAGGATTAGATGGTCATTATTATAGATTGAAAATCAAAACAGGTTTTTTCAACTATACTGATATGTTTTGGTGGTCTGGTGCCACAAAAGAATGGGAAGGATTGGAAGATGTAGTAGTAAAACTACATGAGATAGAGCAAGTAGCATCATTGTGTGATACATCAGAACCTATCATGTTGCTCCCTAGTTTTGAGTACAATGACTTTGGTTTAATATAGTGTTGCCCGATATTTTGCATAAGCCCTAAAATTATGTAGCTTTGTGCGTATGCTTATCAGTTTGCTCAACGCTTATAGCTCGCTTTTTTATTCGTACAACCGCATTTTTGGCGCAATCTTGTTGCTTGCCTCCTTTTTGTACCCCTTTTCGGGCTTTTGTGGCTTGTTGGGGTGGGGCGTAGCGGTGCTTTGGATTCGTACTTTGCGCTACAATCCTGTGTATATCAAAGATGCCACCCTTACCTACAATCCGCTCATGACAGGCTTAGGTTTGGGTGCTTTGTACGCGCCTAACCTGCAAATGGTCGTCATGGTCGTCTTGATTTCGAGCCTTACCTTTTTGTTTACGCTCTTTTTGTGGAACATCTTACACAAATACCACTTGCCTTTTTTGAGTCTGCCTTTTTTGTGTACGTTTTGGTTCGTAGTGCCAGCTTTGACAAATATGCAAAACGTGCATATCGCCACGTTTGAACTCTATTATCTCAATACCTTGTATGCGTGGGGAGGCAAGGAATTGATAGCGTGGCACGAATACCTGAATTATCGAATGTTGCCCTTATTCCTCACTGCTTTCCTGCAAACATTGAGCGTTATTTTTTTTCAGAACAACATTCTCACAGGCTTTTTAGTGGCGATAGGCATTTTTATTCATTCGCGTTTGGCGTTTTTGTATGCAGTGTGGGGCTATACCATAGCGTTTTTGTTTTATGGGTTTGCGGGCATTGATGTTGCGCAATTATTGGCTTTTCATGCAGGTTTCAACTTCATCATCATTGCCATGTCCATAGGCACATATTACACTACGCCTTCGTGGAGTTCGCTCCTTACGGCAGGTTTGGCGGTATTGAGTACGATTTTATTGGCGCATGGGCTTCAACATATCTTCGTACATCTGCATACTTCCGCCTATTCCTTGCCCTTTGTGCTTACAGTCTTGATGTTTTTGTGGGCATTGCGCCAAAGACCTATAAACCAACACCCGCAACTTTCTACAGTGCAGTATTTCTCGCCTGAAAAGAATTTTTATCGACAATCAAACCACAATGAACGCCTCAAAAACCTTTGGTACTTGCCTATAGATTTGCCCTTTTTTGGCGAATGGGTAGTTTCGCAAGGCTATGTAGGCAAGCACACACACTTAGGCGAGTGGGCGCAAGCCTTAGATTTCGTGATTGTTGATGAAGAAATGAAGCAATACACCCGCGAAGGAGTGCGCAAAGAAGATTATTATGCCTACAACAAACCCATTACCGCCCCCGCGAGTGGCTGGGTAGTCGCCATCTCAAACATCACGATTGACAACGAAGTAGGCGAGGTAAACACCGCCGAAAATTGGGGCAATTCTATCGTCATACAACACGCGGAAGGACTTTATTCGCAAATGAGCCACTTAAAACAATTCAGCTTCAGGGTAAAAGTAGGCGATTATGTCCGCAAGGGCGATTGGGTAGCGAATTGTGGCAGTTCGGGCAGGTCGCCTGTGTCGCATCTCCATTTTCAGCTCCAAACCGCGCCCTTCATAGGCGCGAAAACCCTTGCCTACCCGTTGGGCTATTACCTTACAATAGAGCATGGCAAGAAAAAACTACAAACCTTTGCTGTTCCGCAAGAAGGCGAGCTAATACAAGGCATCGCGCCTAATACACTTCTGCAAGAATCGTTTGGCTTTCTACCTTTACAAAAAATAAGCGTCTTGCCTACTGCCGAGCAAAAACCTGTAGAATGGGAATGTTTTACAGATGCCCACAATGCCTCCTATCTCTATTGCCACACAACCAAAAGCTACGCCTACTTTGTCCATGACGGCACTATGTTCTACTTCACAAGCTTCGAAGGCGATAAAAAATCCCTCCTTTTCTACTTCTACTTAGCCTGCTACAAAGTCCTGCAAGGCTTTTATGAAGACATAGAAATAACAGACACCTTCCCCTTAGACTTATTCGTCAGTCCCTACAACGTCCTGAACGATATGCTCGCGCCTTTCCTGCCCCTCACGCAGGCAAGTTATAAATTGCGTTATACAAAAATAGACGACACACACCACACGCGCCAAATACAGCTCGAATCCACCGTAGAAGTACACTTTTTCAAACAACGCATCAAAAAATACAACTTCCAAATTTTGTTAGAAAATGGACGCATAGCCCACATCAAAGCCCAAGTAGGCAAGCAAGAAACCATTTTGACATTTGCATAAAACACATCAAACAAACAGGCAAGTTTATCAAACAAACAGGTAAGTTTATCAAACAAACAGGTAAGTTTATCAAACAAACAGGCAAGTTCATCAAACAAATAGACAAGTTCATCAAACAAATAGACAAGTGCATCAAACAAACAGGCAAGTTTATCAAACAAACAGGCAAGTTCATCAAACAAGTAGGCAAGTTCATCAAACAAACAGGCAAGTTCATCAAACAAACAGGCAAGTTCATCAAACAAACAGGCAAGTTCATCAAACAAACAGGCAAGTTCATCAAACAAGTAGGCAAGTTCATCGAACAAGTAGGTAAGTGCATCAAACAAACAGGCAAGTTCATCAAACAAATAGGCAAGTTCATCAAACAAACAGGCAAGTGCATCAAACAAGTAGGCAAGTGTATCAAACAAATAAGCAAGTGCATCAAACAAATAAGCAAGTGTATCAAACAAGTAAGCAAGTGTATCAAACAAGTAGGCAAGTTCATCAACCCTTCCACCTTTCCACCCCTCAACCCCTCAACCCCTCAACCCCTCAACCCTTCCACCTTTCTACCTTTCCACCCCTCAACCCCTATGCTTTCACTCTCCCACATATCCAAAACCTTTCACACAGGCACACTCAACGAAACCCGCGCCTTGCAAGACATCAATTTACAGATAAAGCAAGGCGAGTTCGTAGTCGTCATAGGCGCGAATGGTTCAGGCAAATCTTCCCTACTGAACATCATAGCTGGAGCTTACCTACCCGACCAAGGAAACATAACATTAGACAATACAGACATTACACGCTTGCCTGACTACAGGCGTAGCCAATGGATAGCGCGTATGTTTCAAAACCCTTTGCTTGGTACAGCTTCCGATTTGAGCATCATAGACAACTTCAGGCTTGCCTCCCTACGCACACAGCGCAAAACCTTCAAAATAGGCAACAACGCCTCCTTCAAAAAAATCGTGCAAGAAAGAATCGCACTATTGAATATGGGCTTAGAAAACCGCTTAGAACAACCCATAGGCTCGCTTTCAGGAGGGCAACGCCAAGCCCTAACCTTGCTAATGGCTACTATGGACTCCGCCAAATTGTTGCTTATGGACGAACCCACTGCCGCGCTTGACCCGCGCTCTGCCTCCAACTTTATGGAAAAAGCCTCCGAAATTATCGCCCAATTCGAGCTTACTACCCTGCTCATTACCCACGCCCTTCGAGATGCCCACCAATACGGCACACGCTTATTGCAGATGCAAGAAGGCGCGGTATTGCGAGATGTAGGCGAGGCAGAAAAAAAACAACTCGACCTCGCCACAGTACAAAGTTGGTTTGCGAACTAGAAAAAACAAAATATCCACATTCAACCCTTAGGGTGTAGGGCGTTTACACAAGTTATTGCAATTCAAATTTTACGCCCTACACCCTAAGGGTTGAACGCTTCGTAAAAGGCTGTTGCAGTATAAAATTTGGTAACAAAAAAAGAGGCTACCATTTTCAGACAGCCTCTTGTAAATTTATCGTATCAGCGAAACCGTACCTTTGTATTGCGTACCCTTGAAATCCACCGTATAAAAATAAGTAGCGGCGGGGAACTCGCCTCCATTCCATTTGAAATTGCGGTCTGTACTTTCAAAGACCTTCACACCCCAACGATTGAAAACCGTGATACGCTCAAACCTAAAACGGCAATTTTCAGCAGGCAAGTTAGGCATCTCAAACGTAGCATTGTAACTATCCCCATTCGGGCTGAAGGCATTAGCAGGCAAGAACGTAGTCAAGTCCACATCTCGGTCTATCAACAACAATTTTACCCTAATTTTCTTGTTGCTATTATTGCAAGTGCTTTCTTCTTTGATAAAAAACTCCAAAATAAATTCATTGTCTTGTTGTGTAACACCCGCACAGCCATTCGCCCACGTGAATTTACTCGTAACACTTCCCTTGCCACTCTTAGGCTCAAACTGCATACCCAAGTCAGCAGGACTAAAGCCCACGCCTTGCATACTAAGCGCAAGCATATCATTGTCTATATCATTACCAAAAACATTGAACTCAAAAGTCTGCCCCACTTCTCGCGTCATAATATAGTCATATTGCCCCGAAGCATCTACAGGCGCGTCACTGCCCATAGTAGGCGCGTTGTTGGCTACAGGCGGATAAATAAGACTCACACGCACAGTGTCCGACAAATTCGCAGGGCAACCATCATCAGACACTATCAAATCCATAATATAAGGTTGATAATTTCCTTGCGCATCTTTGGTCGAAAACAAACATTTGTCCCAGCAAAAATTGCCTTTCAGCGTGTCTAAAGTCCCTCGCACAGTACCCGCAGAAGGCGAAATCATATTGCTTCGCACCGTAAAATTCACACCACGCACCCTAAAGCCCAATGGTTCAGGATTGTCTATATCTGTTCCCAATACGCTAAAGCACAAGTTATCAGGCGTAAGGTTCAAAATCTGCCCTTCTTGATAATACACAGGCACGCCACCCGAAGTACCCGTTTGAAGCCTTATCGTAGGTTTATTGTTGATAGGGCAATCAATCACTTTGAACTGAAAATCACGCCTTACCTCGCCTATTTTTACGCCACCGCGATATTCCTCACACCTTACCGAAAGCACATACAAACCTGTCAAACTTGGTGTAACACGCAAAAAACCTGTGGTAGGCTCAATGTTGAGTTGGTTCGAAGGAACAGAAGGATTGTGTGGAATGGCTGTATTGGCACTATAGCCAAGATTCCATGTAACGGGGGCATAAGGGGCTCTTATCGGATTGGGAATAACTAAACTATTGGGATTTGGTCGGCTATTGCCCGCTAAAGGCGTGTCCAAGAAATAGCGCAGTTCGTCACCATCAACATCTGTTGCCCCAAAATCCATCGTAAAAGGGCGACCAGAACATAAATAATCGCCTTTGGGAATATTGAAAATAGGACTAGAATTTATAAAGGGCGTTCTCAACTGACCTGTAGAAATGCGCGGGATTTCAGTATAAAAAGTCATACCCGTATCACCCGGTTTGTTGATGTTGCTAATCACATTGTTACGACAGCAACGCTCCCATATCACATAATACCCCGCTTGGTCGGTGTATTTGTTGTAATCTAAATTAGCATTGCGCAAATATCGAATGTACCTTGTGCGTACTGTGGCATTGGCACAAGCAGGGTTGCTATAGGGTACATCTTGTTCATACACTATAGGCAAGCGCAAACTATCCATAAAGACATTTGTACTCTTAGAGAATATAGATATACGAATACTTTGGTCTTTCGCATCAGCATCGCCATTGATGAGGTCAAAGTATAGATTAAGGATAAAATCATAGTTATTATCGCGAATATGCCTAACTTGGATTTCACCCCCTACGATATGCGTGGCTTGGGTAGGCAAGGCTATCAGAAGCAACAGCCCCCACAACAAAAGGTATTTTAGGTATGTATTCATATTTGGTTTTGGTTGAGTACACTTCTACTAACTCAAAATGTACAGGTTTTGTGCTGTAAATATACGACTTTTTCCTAAAAAAGTGCATTAACAACTTGTTAAGGCTTCTTACAGCAAAAAAAAACTTACATAACAGATACAATTTATGGTATAGGCAAGCTCTTTTTTATGCCAAAAAAGCCTTTAATACCCTCAAAAACACCCAAAAACTTACATACTACAAGCAAAAGGGAGTTTTTTTTTCATTTTTTTGTAACCTTTATTCCAAAGCCCCGTATAAGTATGATAAGAACTACAAAACAACAATGGTTTCACCAAAAAACGTCTTATTACCATGCTATCTATCTTTTCCTCTAAGAAAAAAGCGAATACCTATCGCAAGGTAAATGTGCTTAACCTAAAGCCTAATGACACCTGTTTTTATGGTGGGCATAGTGCGCCCTTCACAGTAGTTGAAGCTGACCGTTCTAATAGCGGTGTGTTTTTCGTAGAAATCAAAAACGAAAAAGGCAGAAAATACTTGTTTACAGACAATACAACCGTATTGATAGAAGTAAACGACTAACCTCTTGTATTAGTTTTAGTGATATATTTTTAGAAATTTCTGTTTTCATTTTTCTATTAGAAAAGAAAATACTTATGGTATTTTCTTTTTTTGCTTGGTAGGCAAGGCACGAGTCTTGCCTGCTTGTTTTGCTACAGCAACGTGAGTTCGGAAATAAAAAGGTTGCATACAAGCCCCAGCGGGGCGACATCTTTGTAGCACAACGGTTTAAGTCTTTCAAAGCCCCAGCGGGGCGACA
>RDXI01000135.1 GCA_004292795.1 Bacteroidota bacterium
GGAACACAAAGACGCAGTAAATGGCGTTGCCTATAGCCCTGATGGTTCGCACTTGGCGACTGTTTCAGACGACAAAACGGCTATCCTTTGGAAAGCTCCCAACAAAAAATTGTTCGAACTGAAAGGACACGCGGCGGCGGTGTTGGCGGTGGCTTTTCACCCCACAGGCAAGACTGTTGTAACGGCAAGCAAAGACCATACTTTGCGCTTTTGGGACGTAGCAACAGGCAAGCTCGTAAAGGGTTTGAATGTGCATGAAACTGAAGTAAACGCCATTACGTTCAGCCCTGATGGAAAATTATTTGCGACTTGTGGCAAAAATGAAGTGAAACTTTGGGACGCGGTTACGTACAAACTTACCAAGACCTTCAAAGCGGAAGGCACTGAAAATTATTGGTCGGTTGCCTTTACTAAAGATGGCAAAACGCTTGCCACAGGAAGCGGATTGCGCGGTGGAGATGGCAAAAACTCGCTCAAATTGTGGAAAATCCTCACAGGCGAACTCATCAAAGACATAGAAGGACACAAGGACGCGGTGAACGTGGTGGCTTTCACAACAGACAGCAAAATATTGATAAGTGGAGGCGAGGACAACGCCCTCAAGACATGGGACGCAGTTACTGGCGAACCTTTGAAAGACCTTGCAGGACACGACAATCCTGTGCGTGCCATAGCTGTAAGCAAAGACGGCAAAAGCATTTTCTCGGCAGGCTTCGACAAAAAAGTATTCAAGTGGTCGATGGAATAAACCGCCCAACAAAACAAATTCGATAAAACAAGCGTTTAGTATCTGTACTGAAACGCTTGTTTTAAAATTTTTATATAACTTTGCATTTCAAAACATTGCCATATAGTTCAAGGGAAGAACGAAGGTTTCCGGAGCCTAAGATGGGGGTTCGAGTCCCCCTGTGGCAACCATGTTAAGCAATTTAGGAAATGACCGTTTCCTAAGTTGCTTTTTTGTTATGGTAGGTCAGTTTTATAAGAGAACATTCTCCAAAAAACTTTTGCGGGCTAAAAACGTCAAAAGGACTATTTCCTTGCGTACCTACCAAAAACAACGGTTGAAAGTTACGAACTTCGCACAACGAGGGAAACTATTTTCCTTCAATGTTGCTTATCCCATCTTGCATACCAGCCCCTTACATCAAAATGAACCGTTTGCGACCAAGGATAGCGACCTACGCCTCCTGTGTTGGCAATGATATGATTTTCTAATAAGTCCAACACTATTTTTTTATCCTCTTTGTTAGCCACGCCATTTTTGTCAATGTCCAAGACCTCTACATCAACAGCCATTCCGTAAGTATGCAAGCTTCCTACTGCTCCTCCTGTATGTTTGTTGTAGGCGGGGTAGCGATATCCATCATTCACCACGAAGGCATTTTTATCATAGCCCTTTTTTTCCAATGCCATCATCAGTTCTAAAAATTTATACAAGACTTTTTTATCCAAAAGCAAATAAAGGGTATGATTGGCTTTGATATTTTGTATATTTTTGTCATAGTATGTATCTTTTGGCAAAAAATCCAATACACGAAACTTGCCTACCAAATATTTGAATATGTCTTCTCCGCGAATGACATAAAACGTTGCATATTGATATTGTGAACTTTCTAAACCTGCCTCTTGCCTATATTTTAAATCCAAGTTTTGATAGCTCACAACAGGAAAGGTGCTTAATACTTTGTCTATATCCGTATAGGTATATACGGGCTTTTGCTTCGTTTTCTTATCGTAGAGGTATTCTTTTTTAGATTCTATCGATAAAAAAAGTGCTGTAATTGGCACTATTACAGCAAGAGATAAAAGTAAAATTCGTTTTTTCACTGGATTTTAATGAATTTTAGGCGGTTATTAACTTGAATTTGGAATTAAATTTAGAGCTAAAACATTGTAAATCAATGTATTGAGAGCCTGCTAAAAAATAAGTTCGCTTTGTAGCCTCGTAGGGGCGACATCTTAAGATTTCACCCCTACGGGGTTCTTGCTTGTGGAACGGCTTTTCTACAAAGATATCGCCCCTCTGGGGCTAAAAATGCGTTACCAAGAAATTTGAACAGGCTCTATGTACTTCTTGCATACTGTAGTGGCAGACAAGATAGAAAGATAAACAGGTGTGCAGAAATCGAGGTTATAGGTTTGCGGATAGGTAAAAAAAGCCCACCCGCAAACCTATAACCCCGATATTTTGTTTACCATAAACCCATTTCCCCTTTCACCCCTCAACCCTTCCACCTTTCCACCTCTCAACCCTTCTACCCTTCCACCCTTCCCCTATGCCCATCATTACCGCCACCCTCGAACACCTTGCGCCTTTAGTAGCGTTGTTTGATGCCTACCGCGTTTTTTATGAAAAAGAGTCAGACCAAGACTCGGCACGCGCTTTCCTGCAAGAACGCATCACAAGGAACGAGTCCGTTATTTTCATAGCCCTTGATGCAGAAGGCAGGCAAGTTGGTTTTACGCAACTGTACCCGCTTTTTTCCTCGACTCGTATGCGCAAGTTGTGGCTATTGAACGACCTTTTTGTAACGCCCACAGCACGAGGCAAAGGCTACTCGAAAGCCCTCATAGAACGCGCCCAACAACATTGCCGAGATACAGATGCGTGTGCCTTGCTGTTGGAAACTGCCAAAAACAACGAAATAGGCAATCGATTGTACCCACAAATGGGCTTTGCCTTAGATACAGACTTCCATCATTATGTTTGGGAAAATAAATGGATGCATTTCAATACGTCACTTTTTTTGTAAGGCAACACAACGGTTTTCAACGAAAAAAAGCCTTGCCTGCCACAACATTCATAAAAAAAACATAACTTTGCAACCAATTAAAACCTAAACTTTATACGCTCTATGAGTTTTATTGAACGCATTGTTGCTCGTCAAATCCTTGACTCGCGTGGCAACCCTACAGTAGAAGTAGATGTAATAGTCGAAGGCGGTTTCCTTGGTCGTGCCGCTGTTCCGTCTGGAGCCTCTACAGGCAAGCACGAAGCCGTTGAATTGCGCGATGGCGACAAAGGCGCGTACTTGGGCAAAGGCGTATTGCAAGCTGTGAAGAACATCAAAGAAATTATAGCTCCCGAAATCGTGGGCTATTCTGTATTTGAGCAGAATTTGCTTGACAAAATTATGATAGAACTTGATGGCACGCACAACAAAAGCAAATTGGGCGCGAATGCTATCTTGGGCGTATCATTGGCTATAGCCAAAGCCGCTGCGTTAGCCTCTGGGCAGTCGCTCTATCGCTACGTGGGTGGCGTAAATGCCAATACCTTGCCTGTGCCTATGATGAACATCTTGAACGGTGGTTCACACGCAGACAATGGCATTGATTTTCAGGAGTTTATGATTATGCCTGTGAGTGCGCCTACTTTCTCGCGTGCTTTGCAAATGGGCGTAGAAGTGTTCCATCATTTGAAAAGCGTACTCAAAAGCAAAGGACTTGCTACCAACGTAGGCGATGAAGGCGGTTTCGCTCCTAACTTCAAAACCAACGTAGAGGCTATCGAGTCTGTGTTGATAGCTATCGAAAAGGCAGGTTTCAAGGCAGGCGAGGACATTCTCATTGCGCTTGATGCCGCGAGTTCTGAATTTTACAACGAAGAAGAAAAAGTATATCACTTCAAAAAATCTACAGGCGACAAACTTACGTCTTCGCAAATGGCAGATTATTGGAAAGAATGGGCTTCGAAATACCCTATCATTTCCATCGAAGATGGTATGCAAGAAGACGATTGGGCGGGCTGGAAACAACTCACTGATGCCATTGGCGACAAAGTGCAGTTGGTAGGTGATGACTTGTTCGTTACCAACGTAACGCGCCTACAAGATGGCATCAATCAAGGCGTAGCTAACTCCATTTTGATAAAAGTAAACCAAATTGGTTCGCTTACCGAAACCATCAATGCCGTAAACTTGGCAACACGCAACAAGTACAAGAGTGTAATGTCGCACCGTTCAGGCGAGACAGAAGACAGCACGATTGCAGACTTGGCTGTAGCCTTGAATACAGGACAAATCAAAACAGGCTCTGCTTCGCGCTCTGACCGTATGGCAAAATATAATCAACTCCTTCGCATCGAGGAGGAATTGGGCGAAATGGCTTACTACCCAGGGAAGAAATTTTAATGAGTGAATGAGTGAATGAGTGAATGAGTGAGTGAGTGAGTGAGTGAATAATCGTATCAATTTATACCTAATAATTCACCCATTCACTCCCTCATTCATTCACTCTATTTATTCACAAGCACCGAAACCACGAAAAAGGCGAAATCGCCACCTATGGGGCGTATTTCCATCTCAAGCGGATTATCGGAAGTGAGGGCGGCTTGTACCAAGCCAATGCCCGCGCCTTTGCTTTCCTCATTGTTCGGATTGTTGCGCAGTTCGCGTTTGTACTCGCGCAGGGCTTCGCGGTCTAATGAATTGATGGTGTCGCACTTCTCTTTCAAAGAGTCCACATCTTTCAGATACACCAAATTTCCTGTAATAATTCTATAGGTCTGTGAATCGTCTTCGTTCACAATCACCAATGTACCCACTTTATCTCGATTGTTGCCAAATTGGTTCTTTTCTTTGGAATAGAAAAGTACGTTTTGCGCAAGCTCCATGAAGATAGCAAAAACCTTCTTGCCTACCTTCGAGTCCTCTTCATGCAATTTCTGGCGAATATCACGGCTGAACTCCGCAAGCAGAACGTCTGTAAGCGGACCTTTGTAGGAAAGGAGAATGTTGTCGTGGCTGATTTGAGCGTGATATTCAAAGAAATTAAACTCTTTGCGTTGCTTTTGTTCCATAATAATAGAGAAGAATTAAGTATTTACATAGACTTTTGATAATTTTATGCCAAATATACAAAGGATTTGGAAAAAAGCAAGAAGATGTAAGTTTTTTTATACAATAGCAAAGGTTAGACTTGCGCCTAACCTTTTTTAGCCTTACAACCAGCCTTGCCTACCCAAATATTCGGCTATTTGAATGGCGTTAGTTGCCGCGCCTTTGCGCAAATTGTCGGCTACTACCCACATATTGAGCGTGTTCGGTTGGCTTTCATCGCGCCTTAGCCTGCCTACCCACACTTCATCGCGTCCATGCGAGTCTATGGGCATCGGGTATTGCAACTTGCCTGCATCATCTTTCAAAATCACGCCTTCCGCTTTGCTCAAAATGTCGCGTACTTCTGCAAGGTCAAAATCTTGGTTAAATTCCACATTTACGGCTTCGGAATGTCCGCCCATGACAGGCACGCGCACTGTAGTTGCCGTAACACCTATAGTAGCATCACCCATTATTTTGCGGGTTTCGTTCACCATTTTCATCTCCTCTTTGGTGTAGCCATTGTCGAGGAAAACGTCTATATGAGGCAATACATTGAGGTCTATTTTGTAGGGATATGCCATCGCGCCCTCGATGCCTTGTCTTTCGTTCATCAGTTGGTCGACTGCCTTCTTGCCTGTGCCTGTTACGCTCTGATACGTAGAAACCACAATGCGTTTGATGCCGTAGCGTTTGCGCAAAGGCTCAAGTGCCACTACCATTTGGATAGTAGAGCAGTTGGGATTGGCGATTATTTTATCCGTTTTTTCTAATACATGGGCATTTACTTCAGGTACGATAAGCTTGTTTGCTTCGTTCATACGCCACGCAGACGAGTTGTCAATAACTGTTGTGCCTACTTCGGCAAAACGCGGGGCGTGCTGAAGCGATACGCTTCCGCCTGCCGAGAACAAGGCAAGCGCGGGGCGCATAGCTATTGCAGTGTCCATGCTTACCACAGGATAATCTTTGCCTTTGAAGTGTACGGTTTGCCCTACAGATTTTTCGGAGGCTACAGGAATTAGCTCGCTCACAGGGAAATTGCGTTCTGCCAAAGTGCGCAACATCTCACTGCCTACCAAGCCAGTCGCGCCTACTACTGCTACTTTCATTGTTTTTTGGGGTTATAAAGGTTATTAGACTGCAAAAATACAAAATTTTTACTCTTTAGTTGAGTAGTTCTCATCATTTTCATAAGGAGGTAATGTAGTAGAGTCGTTTTCGTCATAGACTATCATACCTATAGCCAACAAAAAGAAGAAAATAGCCAATACATTCGCTCCGCCCCATGTCAGGTTAGGCAAATAATACAAACACAAAGCACTTATTCCCAAAAATCCCAAACTCGTTACCCTTTGCCAATAATTCCGCGAGCTGATTTTCATTTTCAACGTGCCACCTTGCATTTCTATAGTCAATTCGGTAGTATTGCGATTTTTGAGCTTGTTGGCTTGTTTATATTGCTGTATGCACGTTGCCAAATCGTGTTCGCTTAATTGCTTGCGCATCAAAGCCTGTTGATTTTCTTCGGTTATCTGTAGCTGTATTTCCGCCAAACGTTCTTGCAAAAGGAGCGCGAAAGGACTCGCCTGCTGTGCAGGGTAGGCAAGTGTAGCCTCATTTTGTTGCCATATTTTTTCTATAGAAGCTACAGACTCTCGGATAGCCTTCTTGCCTACCTCTTCGGTTTCGTCTGATGCCCGCATATTGATTCGAATTTGCAAAAAATCTAAGGTGTAAAACGATTTATACAAACTCATTGAAACCTTTTCCTGCGCTTGCTTTATGGTAGGCAAGTCAGCCTCATAGCCCTTGTACACGATTTGCAAAAGGCGCAAGAAATAATATTTCTCTACCTTCCAAACCATCTGCAAGTCCGCTTGTGTATAAATATCTGTAACAAACCACAAACTTTTATACATATAGCGTTCTATTCTTGTCAAATATTCTTCATAATAGTACGCCAATTCTTGCCTCCCTCCTATCCCTTGCGAGGGCATAAAAGAGGCAAACTTTGCCCATATCTCGCAACGAAGCAAACCCAACGCCTCCGCTGTGGATACGCAGTCCAACAAAAACATCAATAGTTCGCCTCGCAAACCATCTCCATCTTGTTGGTTTTCTATGATATTTTGTGCATAAACAGGTTTATGTTTTGCCTTCACTTTTGCATATATGCCTTCTTTTGCCTCTGTAGGCAAGTGCTGAAAGTAGGCAAGCCCTGCATATTGCGCATCAAGCCAATATTCATGAGATGCTTTGAGGTAGTGTTGCATATCGTTCAAAATTTTCGTGCCAAACACAAAAGTACAACAAAACCGCGTCTTTCTTGCCTTTTTGATAATACCAAAATAAATTTTAAAGTGCGTATAACAAAAGGCTGTAGCGCACCCTTTCTAGGGTGCGGGGTGTCGATGGCTATGAACACACCCTAGAAAGGGTGTGCTACAAAGGCGCAAGTTAAGAATTATTTTAGTATAATTTTTGTAATGTGTGTTCTGTAGGCGAGTTGGTAGAAGTCTGAAAAAATAATAGGATAAGCATTGCAACGCGTAAAAAATAAAGATAGGATAAGCGTTGCAACGCCTAAAAAATAAAGATAGGATAGGCGTTGCAACGCCTATCCTATGTAAAAAACAAAACACTCTCGAAATCCTAAAAGGACTTCTTTTTAATTTTTCTTGCAACAAGCAGGAAGTTTTTTGTAGGCTTCTTTTTCTGCTTTTTTGTCGTCTGCATCATAGCCCGCTTTGGTGATGCCAGCGCGAATTTGGTCAGCCGTGATTTGGTTGCTGTTGAAGGTTACCGAAGCAATTTGATTGTCCAAATTTACCTTCACACTTTTCACGCCTTTTTGTCCAGCAAGGGCTTTGCTAATGCGTTCTTCGCACATTTCGCATTGTGCAGAAGTTTTGATTTCGACAGTCTGATTGCCTACTTTCTTGCCTTTGCCTTGTGCTATAGCGAGGTTGAGGCTAAGAAATAGCCCACACACCAATAAAAACAATATTTTTTTCATGATTTCAAAATTTTTATGCAAATTTCGCTTTTATAACGCAATTTTCCAAACATTCGTATTTATGTTTCTCTATGGTTTGATAGGCTACCCGCTTTCACATTCTTTCTCGAAGCGATATTTTACCGAAAAATTTGAGCGCGAAGGCATTTCAGCGCGTTACGAGCTGTTCGAATTACCCGCAATAGAAGGCTTGCCTACCCTGCTACAACAAAATCCTACGCTCAAAGGATTGAATGTAACCATTCCACACAAGCAAACTGTAATGCCCTACCTCACACGCCTTGCCTCCTCTGCCGAAAAAGTGGGTGCGGTCAATGTCATAAAAATAGAACCCGATGGCACACTCACAGGGCATAATTCGGACTATACAGGTTTTCGCACTACTTTAGAGGCGTTTGTAGGCAAGGCAAACTTGCCTACCCTGAAAGCCCTCGTATTGGGCAGTGGCGGGGCAGGCAAGGCAGTAGAAGCGGTTTTGCGAGATGTAGGCGTAACCTACAGCACTGTGTCGCGGGCAGGCAAGCTTGCCTACCAAGACCTCACCGCTGACATAGTAGGCGAGCATCTACTCATTGTCAATAGTACGCCCTTAGGTATGTATCCGCACATAGACACTTGCCCACAACTGCCTTATTGCGCCCTTACGCCCCAACATTTCGTGTATGATTTGGTCTATAATCCTGAAGAAACCCTTTTTCTACAGCAGGCAAGGACGCAAGGCGCGAAAACGCACAATGGACTTGCGATGCTCTATGTACAAGCCGAAGAAGCATGGCGTATTTTTGGAATTATACCAAAATAAAATTTAAAATGCGCCAAAAATTTAACACGGAGATACAGAGAAGCACTAAGAAACACTGAGTTCTTTGTGTAGCTCTGTGGTTCTCCGTACCTCTGTGGTATTTTTTTACGCAAGTTAAGAATTATTTTAGTATTAAATAAAAAAAACAGCCTTGCGGGCTGTTTTTGATGTTATGCTTCGGTTTCAGTTTCGGTTTCGGCTTCTCCGTTGTTTTTAGGCTTGCTTTCTTCGTTTGCTTTGCCTTCTTCGTTTGCCTTGCCTTCCACTTTTTTCACAATACCGGGCTTAGGAGCCATAAGCAACGTCATACGCTTGCCTTCCAATTTAGGCTCTTGCTCCAATTTTCCGTAATCTTTCAGTTCTTCAATAAAACGCTTGAGCAATATTTCCCCGCGCTCTTTGAACACAATAGCACGCCCTACGAACTGCACGTAGGCTTTTATCTTGTCGCCATCACCCAAAAAGTTTTTGGCATGATTAACTTTGAAGTTGAAATCGTGGTCATCAGTATTGGGGCTAAAGCGAATTTCTTTCAAGACTGTTTTGTGCGTCTTGGCTTTTTGCTCCTTTTCCTTTTTCTTTTGTTCGTATTTGAATTTGGAATAATCCACAATACGGCACACAGGCGGGTCTGCTTTTGCTGAAATTTCAACCAAATCCAACACCTGCTCCTCTGCCATTTGCAGAGCCTCCTCGACGGTGTACACACCCGGGGTAACATTCTCACCTACTAAGCGCACTTTAGGCACTCTGATTTGTTTGTTGATGCGGAAAGGTTCTTCGACTACGCGTTGTTGCCCTCTCTTAAAGTTTTTGTTAATAAAAGCCTCCTTTTTTGAAATGTGAAACGATAAAGTTGATGATTGCGTGTTGATAGTTGCGTTCTTTGTACTATCAACGTAGGGGGTTGTAGAGTTTATATAACAAAAGTACCACTTTTTTCGAAAAAGAGGTACTTTTGTCGTATTTTTTTGTGATTATTTGAGTTCAAAGCCTGTAACGCCAATTTCTTGGTTCGCAATGCCTTTCTCATTCGAAGTAAGGTACAAACGTACAGAGAAACGACCAGAAGATTTGCGGTCTAATTTTTTCTCAAACGCCAACATTACTTTTTGGTTTACTGCATTGGCAGGCGCGTTGAGTTCTTGGCGGTATTTAGGGTTGAGGGCTACTTCTTTATTGGTA
>RDXI01000136.1 GCA_004292795.1 Bacteroidota bacterium
GTTGTTATAGGGCTACAAAGATATAGCCCCGCTGGGGCAAGCCTATTCAATCCATTGATTTACAATATTTTACATTTAAATCTAATTCCGAACTCACGTAATTACACTGAAATAAAAAATAACTTGCCTACTTGCTTCTTAGGATAGGGTTTCAAACCTTATCCTATTGAGCGTTGCGAACATTACACAAACCTTGCCCCTTTCTCTTTGGCATCAGCCACGAACTCGCGCACACGCTGTTCTTCGTCTATGTGGCAAATCATCAACACGCCATCATGCTCGGCTACTATGTAATCTTTCAGCCCTTGCACCACTACAAGTTTATCTTTTGGGGCGCGAATAATGCTGTTCTGGGTGTCGTAGGTAAGGATATTTTTTCCGATGGTCGTATTGCCTTGCACGTCTTTTTTGGCGCGGTCATACACCGACTTCCACGTGCCAAGGTCAGACCAACCGAAGCTACTCAAAATTACATACACATTTTCTGCCTTTTCCATGATGCCTTTGTCCATCGAAACGTCCTTGCAGTGTGAGTAGGCTTTTTGGATAGCCTTTTCTTCTTTGGGTGTATAAAAATCCTTTTGAGCGTCTTCGAACAGTTGAGCTATTTCGGGTATGTGCGTTCTCATAGCTTCTTGCATAGATGCCAAACTCGCTACAAAAATGCCCGCATTCCACACAAAATCACCGCTTGCGATAAACACCTTCGCATATTGCAAATCGGGTTTTTCTGTGAATTTAATTACCTGTCTTATCTCGCTTTCGGTGGCTTCTGTGTCGTATTGAATGTAGCCGTAGCCTGTATCGGGGCGTGTGGGTTTGATGCCCAGCGTAATGAGCGCGTCATGCGTAGAAGCATATTCGAGGGCTGTGTGCAAGGTTTGTTGAAATATATCCAATTCATCAATCACTTGGTCGGCAGGCAAGACTGCAATGTTAGCCTTAGCCGTTTTTTGTGCTATTTTGTAAGTCGCATACGCCACACAAGGCGCGGTGTTGCGCTTGCTGGGTTCGAGCAAAATTTGGTCTTCAGTCAAAAAAGGCACTTGCTCTTTGACAAGGTTCAGATAATCGGCATTGGTAACAACAAAAATATTCTCACGCGGGCAAACGCCTTCAAGCCTTGCGATAGTTTCTTGCAAAAAGGAGCGTTTTGTCCCCAACATATCGTGAAATTGTTTGGGATAATTTTGGCGACTAAAAGGCCACAAGCGCGTGCCTGCACCACCCGCCATTACAATACTATAGTTATCTTGTATATTCATAAACTCTCGAATTTGATGCAAATATGCGAAAAAACTCGCAAAGTTGCTACTTTTTGCGAAAGACTTTGTGTAGGTTGGAGCTAAGGGTAAGCATATTCTTGCCTGCCCGCGTAGCAAACGTACCGCGTGCAAAACTAAACTGCCATTTGCTCGTTTGGAGGCGCAACCCAAAGGAAAAGCCCCGCAAACCGCCCACATCTTCGAAGCGCATTTCTCTTGCGAGCAAATGATTGTAGCCCAATAACAGATGAAATTTTTTGCTCAAAAGCACCTCACTTCCCAATACAAAATGGCGTAATAGCTTGTCGCCCCACGTCTTTTCGGGTGGAATAGGATTGCCGTTGGAGTCTAATTGCGAAGATTGCGCAGGGTCAAGATACACAATGTCCCAACGATACAAATGCTGAAGCGTTACCGAAAAACGGAAAGGCATATACGTAGGCTTAAATGTCGCCCCAAGCAATACATCAAATGGCAAGCGCAAACGGGCATCGGTGTAATTGTTGAAAGCAAAACCTATATTTTTGAATGTGATGCCTATAGCCAAATCTTGTTTGGGGTGTTGAAACAATCCGCCTATGTCCACGCCCACGCCCATAGCATTATAGCCTGCTATGCTTGAGCCTATCCATTTGAGCGTAGCTCCATATCGGAAATAGCGTTGTTGAAAACTTTTGGTAATGTTGAAAGAAAAATCGTTTGCCTTGAAAGTGCCTTGTTGTATGCCATTAGGCAAGACTAAAGGCATTTGTCCATAATTCATGACTTGCAAACCGAACCCTACTAAGCCCACTTTGGGCAATTTGGGCGCGTATTGAAAAGTAAAAACATCGATGCTTGCCTGCCAACGCATATAATTCATACCCGCCCAATGCTGTAGTGTGTCGCGCAGAAGCGCGGGATTGGCATTGTAACGGTTGAGGTCATTGTCTTGCAAGGAAACATTGACTTGCCCCACGCCCAAAGTGCGTGCATCAGCAGGCAAGCGCAAAAAACTAAAACTTTCCCTACCTCCCACTTGGGCAGGCAAGGCAGATACCGCACATAGCCAACAAAAAAAAATAAAAAAATAGCGCATTTTCGAATACAATAAGATTTTTATAAAAAAATATCTTTTATTTACACCTTACAAAGGTAAGTTTTTTTTGTAATATACCTAAAAACTACACGATAAGCGAAATGTTAAACTTTAAAGCATCGCTTGCATTTGGGCAACGTTTGTCGTACAATCCACGTACATAAAAACAAAAGCAATCAAAAAAAAGTTAATTCTACAAAAAAATATCATTCTCAAAACTATTATGATTATATTTTACAGCATTTTTTTACAATAATCATACAAAAATCTATGCTTTTAGGACCTTTTACCCAACTCCTTACGCTACGGAATATGCCCTTGCGCGGAGCTTTATCTGACGAACAGTTAGAAGTAATACCATACGCAGGCGTGATGTGTGATGAGGAAGGCTACATCACTGCGGTTGGTGCATACAACGACTTGCAAGCACACGCTTTGCAAAAGGGCATCAAAATCCAAACCCTCGTCGAGCCTTTGGTCTTGTTGCCGGGGTTGGTGGATTGCCACACACACACCTGTTTCGCAGGCACAAGGGCGCAAGACTTCGCTATGCGTATGGCAGGCAAGTCTTACCTCGATATAGCCCGCGCAGGTGGAGGCATCATGAACACAGTCCGCGCTACACGCAAAATCTCGCCTGAAACGCTCAAAGAGCTAACTCGAACTCGCCTACTCCGCCACGCACAAGAGGGCATCACTACTTGTGAAGTGAAAAGTGGCTACGGCTTAACGGCTGAGTCAGAGTTGAAAATGTTGCAAGTTATTGCTGATTTGCAACAAGAGGGTTTGGGCATCGACCTTGTGTCTACGTGCTTGGCGGCACATATACGCCCTCCCGAATTTACGGAACAGCTATTTTATTTGGATTATGTCCTCACTGAAATTCTGACTGAAGTGAAGTACAAAAAACTAAGCAACCGCGTAGATATTTTTGTAGAACAAACTGCCTTCGATACGGATAATGCACGCTATTTCTTGCAAAAAGTGCAGGCTATGGGCTTCGACATCACAGTACACGCTGACCAATTCTCGCCTATAGCGAGCAAACTTGCGGTGGATATGAAAGCCAAAAGTGCCGACCATTTGGAGCATAGCACAGAGGTAGAAATTGCATATTTGGCTCATGCTGAAACGGTAGCGGTTGCTTTGCCTGGGGCTTCGTTGGGTGTGGGCGATAAATTTATGCCTGCTCGCAAGTTGCTTGATGCGGGAGCTATTTTGGCAATCGCTACGGACTACAATCCTGGCTCCGCGCCTATGGGTAATCTGTTGTTGCAGGCAAGTATCTTAGCCATGTACGAAAAATTGTCGTCTGCTGAAGTCTTTGCGGGCATTACATACCGCGCCGCACACGCGTTGGGCTTGCAAGATAGGGGCGTGATTGAGGTAGGCAAGCGAGCCGATTTTGCCGCCTTCCGCACTGATGATTATCGAAACATTCTCTACCAAGCCGCCAACAACAAGGTATATGCCACTTGGTCGAAAGGGGTAATGCGCCAGAAGGCATAAAATAGCATGAGGCTGTCTGAAAAGTCCTTGCCTAAAAATCAAATATGGAGTTATCATGCTGAACGAAGCGAATAATCTTGGTTTTCGGTCAAAAAATGCCATTCACAATCGAGATATTTCGCTTCGCTCAATATGACAAACCATATAAAATTTGGCAAAAAAAAGAGGCTACCTTTTTCAGACAGCCTCTATCTATCTTAAAAAAAACTTACCTGCCTTGTTCTGCCACCCAATTTTTCTTAAAATCTTCTATTTCTTGGGCAGTGAAGCCATAAATATCGCGCAATTTGTTGATAACTTGTTGAATTTTAGTCAATTCATTCTCGCGGTCTGTTACAAATTTGTACGAAGTAGGCGTGCCATTGTAGGGCGCGTTTAGCAATACCAGCAGTTCGTCTATTTGCGTATCTGTGATTTTTTTGCTTGTCAAGGTGCGCCAGCCATGTATGAATCCTACACACTCGCTGTAGGCGTGCAAAGCAGAGGCTTTTTGTGCGTCTGTAACATTGGTGTTACTCAAAGTAATGATGATGGCGTGGCAATAATTGATAATCGTGGCGGCATTGCCTTTTTCCACAATCAATTTGATAGCCTCTATAGCGGCTTGTTTTTCAGTATCATACTCACTACCCGCTTTTACAGCCGCTTGGAGTTTCAAAAAGTTTTGCTTCAGTTGGCTATAAAGCCCGTTGCCATCATTTTTGTCGCGCCTTGCTATGTAGTTTGCCAAATTTTTGTCAGGATTGGCGTGTTTGGTTGCGTCATTGCTATTGGGGAAGGAAGGGTTCGCGCCCACAATCGCAAGAGCTTGGTCGACAGTCGTTTCCGTGATATTGCCCGCCAAAAGTTCGGTCAGGTGTTTGTAAAGCACCGCGCCAAATTGCCCTTTTTCTATCAGTTGCTCCATTTCTAAGCCGTTTTCGTCAAAGAGATAGCCCCCAAAAGTGCCTCCGTTGCCTGTGGGCGTGTTCGTGGGCGTGTATGTGCCACCGCTTGCTTTTGCCAATTCATCGAACCAGCCATTAGTGCCTTCAAGCTTGCCTGCATAATATGCGGAGCATTGTCCTTTGAGGCTTGGCGTGCCTGTGGTGAAAAGATTGTCTAAAGCAGACTTCGCTACTACAGTGCCATTTACGCGCCCTTTTTTGGCTTCGTTGGTAAGGGCAGTGAGTTGGTTCATCACTGCCAACTGCGTGCTTGCGTTGGTCGTAAAGCTGGGGCTTGTATAAACAGTAGGGATAACGAGGTCGGGGCGTTCTTCGGTTTTGCCACACGCAAAAAGTGAAATGCCTGCTACAAGGACTAATGCCTTGTTACGCAATGTTTTAACATTCATAAAAGATATGTTGATAAGGTTGAACATAGTTGAATGGTGCAAAGATAAAACGCTTATTTTAATTTAGACTAATTCTAAATAAAAAATATTTGATTTTTTTTCGAACAACGTTTTTGCCAAAAACTGCGTACTTTTGTCTTATGAACAAAAAAGACCTGCGCAAACAGTTCAAGGCGTTGCGAAGTGCCTTGCCTGCCCCCCAACTTTTGTATGACAGTTGGGCTATTACGGCTCGCCTCCTGCGCGAAATAAATTGGAAACAATACCACACGTTGCATATTTTCTTGCCTATGCTCCAACGGCACGAACTCAATACGTTGCCCCTTATTCACGCCCTTTGGCGCGACTTTCCGCACTTGCGTGTGTGTGTGCCTCGTGTGAATATGCAAGAACAAGTGCTTGAAAATCTGTTGCTTACGCCTGAAACGCGCCTTGTGGTTGAGAGTTTTGGGCAACTCGAGCCAGCCTTGCCTACGCCTGTGCCTGCGCAAGAGGTGGATATTGCCGTTGTGCCGTTGTTGGTGTATGACAAGC
Organism: Bacteroidota bacterium; assembly: GCA_004292795.1. GTDB lineage: Bacteria > Bacteroidota > Bacteroidia > Cytophagales > Microscillaceae > RDXI01. Next base: position 5,723 of record RDXI01000136.1, read on the forward strand.
AAAACTATCGTGTGGGGTACGGCAAAGGGCATTATGACAAGTTCTTGCCTACTTGTAGCCCAAACATATTCAAAATAGGCATTTCGCAATTCGCGCCTGTGGAAAAAATAACTGATGTTGATGCGTTTGATGTGCGGTTAGATAAAATTTTCGTACCTTAACTATCTCGTTTTCCGTAGGTTGCACCTAAGGCTACTCATAGTTGAACCCCTTTCGGGGTTCGGTATTTTCGGAGCAAATTATGAAAAAAAAACTATCAAACTTATATGTTGCCTTACCTACTTGTTTTGTGTTGCTTGTTTTCGTTGAACCTTTGGGCGCAAAAGTCCAAAGAGCCTGAAATGCTTGTGCCGTATCGGATTGGCGATAATTGGGGCTATAGCAATGCTAAGGGCGATTTGCGCATACCTGTTCGATTCGAAGAGGTGGATTTTTTCTTGCAAGACCTTGCTAAAGTAAAATTGGGCGGTTTGTGGGGATTGATTGACAGGAAGGGCAATCAATTTTTGCCTTGTGCCTATAATATAGTCTATGGGGCAGGCAAGCAAACTCGCGTGGTGGTGTGCAAAGGAGGCGACAAAAACGGACACATGGGCAAGTGGGGCTTCGTGCCTACTTACCTACCCAACGAAACAAACCTCGAACTCGAATACGACCTCATACGCGAGTGCGGAGGCGAGGGGCTTCTCGGTGTGCTGAAAAATGGCAAATGGGGCGCGATAGATGGCAGAGGCAAATGGCGCATACCCGCAGAATTTGATGTGCAGAATCCAGCGCATCATACATTAAACTTTGATAATCAACTCACTATCTCCTTGCCTACTGAAAACGCGCCTGATAATCCTTACCTGAAATTGCGCTTTGCGAACCGTTTGGCGCGAGTAGCCAAAAACGGCAAATGGGGCTTTTTGAATGAGTCAGGCGTGGCTATCGTGCCATTGCAATACGAATTTGTAGGCGAGTTTGCGGAAGGTTTGGTGGCAGTGGTAGGCAAGACTCAAGCAGGTTTTCGATTGGGTTTTGTGAATAATCAAAATGACACGATAGTCCCTCTGCAATATGATGTGCGCGAAGGCGTGTATCAAAAAACGCAATTTCAACAAGGTTTGGCGTTAGTGGGGCAGGCAGGCAAGCTTGGCTACATCAACACTGCAGGCAAGGCAGTAGTTCCGTTCCAATATGCACAAGCGCACCCTTTCAACGAAGGCAGGGCTTGGGTAAGCGAGGACTACAGTATGCAACCTGTTTGGAAAATGATAAACGAACAAAACGAAGTGATTTTTTCCTTGCCTACCGACTGCCAACTGTTAGACACCGAATTTCAGCAGGGTTTTGTGCGCATCAGGCAAGGCGACAAAGAAAATTATCTTTCTCGAAAAGGTACATGGCTTTTGGCGGTTTGGGCAAAACGTCTTGAGCCTTTCTCGAATGGCTTAGGCGGGGCTGTGGTGCAGGTAGGCGAGCAGTTGAAACTTGGCTACCTTGACGAAAAGGGCGATTGGGCTATAGAACCGCGCTACGACTATACACCCAACACCACCAACGCACAGCGCGTAGGCGAGTTTATCAAATTGCGCTTGGCAGGCAAGTATGGCATCTTGAACCACAAAGGGCGCGTGATTCTACCCCTCGAATTCGATGGGCTGGAGTTGCCTTTTTATATCTCACAAGGCGAACTTTTTGGGCGCGAAAAACGCTTGCCTGCCTCCCTGCAAGGCAAATGGGGCTACCTCAACGAAAAGGGCGATTGGGCAATAGAACCGCAATACGAACAAACGCGCTTCTTTGCCAATGGCTTCGCCAAAGTGAAGTACGAAGGCAAGTGGGGCTACATCAATACCCAAAATAAGCGATTTTGGAGGTAGTACGCGCTTTTTCGCTACACCCAACAAATTACTTTTGTAATAAAAAAATGTGAACTTTAGACTTTCATAGCCTTTGCTTCTATTTTAGCTACGAGTTCTTTCGCTCTTTCAAGTTTTTTATCCAAGATAGGCTTCAAGGATTGCGTAATTTGGGCAAGTTGTTCTTGAGATATTTCGGGGGCATTATTTTTTTTCATTTGGTTTTGCTTTGGATAATGATGGCGATATAATCTTGATGTGCAAAAGGTTCAGTTTCTTCTGTGTGCAAGACACCTAACACTTCATACTCTTTTGGAATGTCTTGTAAGTTATTTCTTATCAATCTATTGTACAGTTTTCGTTTAGTTTCGCTGTTGGCTTCAATCAAGATAGAAACAGTAGGAAAGCGTGTTAAGAAATCAAACAAAATACGAGCTACAGTAGCCAATACTTTGGACATATCTTGATTATTAGTAACAACAGTGTCATCGCCGTCTTGTGTTTGTGCATCAAAATCAACCAATGCCACATTATACAACCCTTCATGTACTAATTGAAATGCTGTAAGTTTCAAAACCTCTCCTTTTTTTCCTATACTTGTGAAAAAATAGTAATAATCTTGTTCATTAGGCTCTGTAAAAGTAAAAGAATAATAGGCTCTATTCATAAAAACGATTTTGTTACAAAAATAGTATTTTCCCTTATAAAGCTCCAAATCTTTCTAAGTTTTTTTTAACAATTTATTGGAAAGTGCTTTTGCAATAAAAACACTATCTTTGCTCCTATTCACTTCTCCCGTTTTTTATGCAACACAACGTTTGTATCATTGGCGCAGGCTCATCGGGCATTGTGGCATGCAAAATATTGCAAGAGCAAGGCATCAATTTCGATTGCTACGAAAAAGGTTCGGGCATTGGCGGAAATTGGCGGTACAACAACGACAATGGTATGTCCTCCGCCTACAGGTCTTTGCACATCAATACCTCCAAAGGTATGATGGCTTACGCAGACTACCCCATGCCTGCACACTATCCGCAATACCCACATCACAGCCAAATATTAGCCTATTTCGAGGATTATGTAAATCATTTTGGGTTTCGTGAGCGCATCATTTTCAACACCGCTGTAGCTGATGTTACCCAAGAAACCAACGGCACATACACCATCACGACAGACAAAGGCGAAACCAAAACCTACACTGCCGTTATTGTAGCCAATGGACATCATTGGAATCCGCGCTATCCCGAACCCGCTTTCGCAGGCGAGTTCGAAGGGCAGACCATGCACGCCCACGACTACAAAACGCCTGATGTATTGGAAAACAAAAACGTCCTCGTGGTGGGCATAGGCAATTCTGCCCTCGACATTGCTTGCGAAGCCTCGCGCCTGAACACAGGCAAGGTGTTTATCTCCACCAGACGCGGAGCGCACATTTTCCCCAAATACATTTTTGGCGTTCCCTTCGATATGTTGGGCAAAGTCAATATGCCTTTTATGCCCTTTTGGATTAGGCGTTCCTTGCTCGCCGCCAACTTGTGGGTGGCGCGTGGCAAGCAGGCAAGCTATGGCGTACCATTGCCAAAACACCCCTTGTTAGCGGAACACCCCTCTATCTCACAAGATTTTTTGAGTTTAGCAGGGCATGGCAAAATAAGCGTGAAGCCCAATATCAGCGCGTTGGCAGGCAAGTATGTAGCGTTTGAGGACGGTAGCCAAGAAGCCATCGACCTTATCATCTATGCCACAGGCTACAAAATATCGTTCCCCTTCTTCAAACCCGACTTCATCAACAACGCCTACGTAGAAGAAAGCAACGAGTTTCCGCTCTACAAGCGCGTCATCAATACCCAGCACGAAAACTTATTCTTTATCGGACTTTGCCAACCGTTAGGCGCGATAATGCCCTTAGCCGAGTTGCAATCCAAGTGGATAGCTTCGCTCTTAGCAGGCGAGGTCGCCCTGCCAAGCAAAACCTACATGGAACGACACATAGCCCAAGAGCAACAACAGATAGCCAAACGCTACAACCACTCGAAACGCCACACAATACAAGTGGATTTTATAGCCTACCAAAAGGAAATACAGCAAGAAATGAAACAAATGCGCACAGGCAAACAAAGTGCGTGGTAATATCCTTTTGTTGCCTTACCTACGGTTAGCAACCTGTAGCGTAGGCTTCAGCCTGCGAACATCAAACTGAAGCCTACGCTACAAGATTACAAAAAAATGCTACGTTCTCTGCTCATAAACAA
>RDXI01000137.1 GCA_004292795.1 Bacteroidota bacterium
GTGTTTGGCTACTATGTTTTGTACGCTTTCGAGGATATGGCTATATTGGTCGTGTTCTTCTTTGAAGTCCGAAATCTCGCCTGAACCCTTTTCTTGCTTGCGTTTTTTGCGGTTAGTTTGCCAGCTTTGTTGCAAATTTTCATCTAAAAAATTGCTGTTTTGCTCCACAATCTCGCGTTGGCGTTCTATGGCAAATTTGGCTTGGCTTACTGTGTTGTATTGTTCTGTGATAAGGTCTAAGCGCGTTTTGCTCCTTACGATAATGGCTTTTTCAAACTTGCCCATAGCTTATTGTTGGTTCAAAAGATTGTCCAAAAGGTCAGGCGAGATATTGAGCGTTTGGATTTTCTGGGCGTTTTCTGCCAATTCGCGGAAGGCGAGGGCAATATTCATCTTCGCATCTCCCCCATTCTTGCCTATCGCCATAAGCGTTTTCCAATCCATTTCTTTATACGGCTGTAGCGAGGCAGTAAGTTTGTAGTTGTCGCTATCCGCCACTTTTCGCTCATTCTCCAATTTGATAGCCAAAAACGTCTTGCGTTGTTCTTCTTCCGTAATGCTTGCCTTCAGCTTCATTTCCGTTAATTTCTGCTCGTTTTCTTGCGTCAAAAACTTCGTTTCCATTTGTTTCTCTACAATCTGTTTGCGCTTTTCTTCTACCGCAATCTCTGTATTGAGTTCGCTTTCTTTGATTTTCCTTTCCTGCTCTACGGCAAAGTTTCGGCGCGAATAAATGGCTTGGTCGGCTTCTTGTTGCACACTTTCGCGGGTTTCGGCTTCGAGGGCGCGTTCCATTTCTGGCGTAGCCTTTACTGCCGTAACGTTCACACTGATAGGTTCAATGCCTAACAGTTTGATAGCTTCAGAGGCTTGGATACCTGTTTTAATCGTGTTTTCTATGCGTTTCGCGCTTCGCAAACCTTCTTTCAGTGTCAGGCTTTGGATTAGGGCAGAAGTAGCTGTTTGCGCTTCGTTGGTAAGGCGTTGCGTAATTTTTTCGGCATCATTACTTTTGTAATTGCCTTTGCTATCCACGCTAAAGTCCAACAAATCAGCCAACTGTTCGGGGTTCACTACCTTATAGGTAATTTGCCCTTGAATGGAGATAGTCTGAAAGTCTTGCGTTGACTCATTGAAATAAAACTGCACATCATTACTTCCCAATGGAATAGCCACTATAGAAGAATTGTAGGCAAGATAAAAGAACGACAAACCGCGCCCTTTTTTGCGCAACTTTCCGCCTGCATAGTGCATCACGAAAGTCATCGCGTCAAATTTTATGTAGTTGATTCCAAACATAATAGGTAGAAGGGTTGAGGGGTGGAAGGGTTGAGAGGTAAAAGGTAAAGGCTAAAAGGGCAGAAATGAACATTAACTTTCATCTCTCAACTTTCAACCTTTCATCTTTCAATACTCCTCTCTGCTCATTTCGCGCTTCACATCGCGGTCTTTGATGTCGTTGCGCTTGTCGTACAATTTCTTACCTTTGGCAAGGGCGATTTCCATTTTCGCCAAGCCCTTGTCGTTGATAAACATACGAATAGGAATGAGTGTGAAGCCCTTTTGCTCCAAACCTGCATGAATACGTTTCAGCTCGCGCTTCTTCAGCAACAGCCTGCGCTCTCGGTCAGGGGGGTGATTGTTGTATGTGCCATTGCCGTATTGGGCAATGGTCATTTGTTTGATAACCAAATTGTCGTCATCAAAATAGCAAAAGGCTTCGCTCAAAGTAACTTTGCCTTGTCGTATCGATTTTATCTCTGTGCCTGTCAATACAATGCCTGTAACAAATTTTTCTTCAAAATGATACTCAAAAGATGCCTTGCGGTTTTGTATATTCACACTTTTTTGGAAGGTTTCGCGTCCCATATTGGTAGTTTTTTTAGGTATAAATGCTTCGTTTTTGCAAAATGTAACTAATCTCAAAGAGCAAAGATACAAAAAATTTGGAATTATGACAAATATCATTTGGGAATTAGCAAAAAAAGAGCTAACTTTGTGTAAAAGATAATTACCATTTTTTCTACAAAAAATACCATTTCAAACGTTTGTAGTATAAAAATTGGTATTATCACCCACCAGCCAAATTTTATTTGGTTTCATTTACTTCTTGCCTACGATTATGGGAAATGACTTTCGCAACCAATTTGAGTGTGATGCCAATGGCTACTACCTCAATACCAAATCTATAGCTCTTCGCCAAGAATACGACCAATACAGCGAAGAAGACCACAAAGTTTGGCAAATTTTGTATGAACGCCAAATGCCCAACTTGCCTGATAAAGCCACCCATGTTTACCTCGAAACGGTCAAAGCGGTTGGTTTTGAGCCAAATGCTGTTCCCCGTTTTGATGTTATCAATCAAGTTTTGGGGAAGGCAACGGGTTGGGCTATTCACGTAGTACCGGGGCTTATTCCTGCTCGTGATTTTTTTGAATTGCTGATAGAAAGAAAGTTTTGCGCTACTACTTGGCTACGCAAAATGGACGAACTCGACTACCTCGAAGAGCCTGATATGTTCCATGACGTTTTTGGTCATGTGCCTTTGCTTACCAACCAAGCCCTGTGCGACTTTGTGGTAAAATTGAGTGAGTTGGCTTTGAAATATTTTGATAATCAAGCCTTGGTAGATGCTATCACGCGCTTGTATTGGTACACTATAGAGTTTGGGCTAATTCAGGAAGAGGGTGGTTTGCGCATTTATGGCGCGGGTATTCTTTCTTCAAAAGGAGAAACAGACTACTCGCTGTTTGACCCACAACCTAAACGCTACCCCTATAATCCGCGTGTGATGATGCAAACGGATTTTATCAAAGAACACTACCAAGAACGATATTTCGTCATTGACAGCTACGAACAACTGTATCAGTCGGTAGGCGAGATTGAAAGTATTTTGGAAGAAATGCTAAAAAATGAACCCGTTTTAGTGGCATAATCTTGTACACGCACTTGTTCTTAGCGTCCCGCTTGTTTGTTGGCAAGTGGGACGTTTTATATTACACAAAATATACCACAATACTTGCAACAAATAGTGTTTTGTTTTATCTTTGCGAAAAACAATGCCAAGATGGAAACACAAGATGTAGTCAATGACAACGAAGTCATAGAAACTGACGCACAGCAACACGAAAACGAAGACGAACAGGGCGACTCGCCTCGAAAATACCCCTTTGATGAACCCACGAAGGCAGATGTGGACATCAGAGAGGACAAAATGTCTATATACCAATATATGCGTGATTTTGAGCGCGGAAGGCTAATCACAGACCCCGACTACCAACGAAATTTAGTTTGGAAACCTGCCCAAATGAGCCGTTTTATAGAGTCTATTTTGTTGGGTTTTCCCTTGCCTCCTTTTTACCTAAACCAAACACGCGAAGGAAAATATACCATCATTGATGGCTTACAACGAACTACTACCATGAACAAATTTTTCAAAGATGAGTTTGCTTTGGTAGGGTTGAGTAGCTTGGAGAAATTGAATGGACAAAAATTTTCGGAACTACCCGATGGCTATCGTGCCAAAATAGAAGACAAGAATATTTTGCTCTATATTCTCAAACCCTCTACCCCCGTAGAAGTGGTATATGAACTTTTTGATAGAATAAATACAGGTGGAACGCCCCTCAACAGGCAAGAAGTAAGAAACTGTATTTTCTTAGGCGAGTCAACCAAATTGCTCAAAGAGCTTTCACAGGAAAAAGTTTTTCGGGAAGCTATAGACAATGGACTTGCGCCCACGCGCATGAAAGACCGCGAAGTAGTCTTGCGTTATTTGGCTTTTAAGATTTTTGATTATGAAAAAGACTATACAGGCGACCTGAGCGCGTTTTTGGAAAACGCTATGAAAGCCATGAATAAAATGGGAGAAGAAGAATTAGAAATTTTGCGTCAAGACTTCAAGCGTGTGATGCGCCTTTCCTACGAGTTTTTTGGAAAAAACAATTTTCGTTACCCTATTTTGAATAAAGATGGCGTACATTCGCGTGGTTTTATCAATACTTCTATGTTTGAGTCTATCGCCTATTTCTTTTCACAGAATACAGATGATTTTTTGAAATCAAACAAAGAACGCATCAAAGAAAACTATCAAAACCTGCTCAAAAACCCTACCTACATTGATGCTGTACGCTTTTCTACAGGCTCAAAATTCCGCGTCATCAACCGCTTCCAACTTGCCCAAGAAATCCTAAGCAACATTGCCTAATTCACTCATTCACTCTTTCACTCATTCACTCCATGCTTACCCAGATAAAACTCAAAAACTTCAAAATCTTCAAAGAAGAAACCACTTTCCCCCTTGCCAAAATCAACCTTCTCACAGGCATCAATGGACGTGGCAAGTCCTCACTCCTGCAATCGCTTTTGTTGATGAGGCAGAGTATTGAATTTGATGAATATACAGAAAATATTATTTTAAACGGAAATATTGTTCAGCTTGGTAATTATGATGATACTAAGAACAAAGAGCTGTCAACAGATACTCCTGTTGATATATGTTTCAAATTGAAGTTAGGTATTTCTACTTTTAATATGGATATTTCTTTGGGTAAAGACAGATATAACGAACAAACTGCTAAAATATTAAGCGTATGTTTCCAATCCGATAATGGTGCTATTAAAATTAGAAACCATGACTACAGTATTGAAAATTGTGAAATATTAAAATATCATTATTTAGGGTTAGAAAATAAGGTTAATAAAGTATTTATACAAAAAGAAAGTGGTGAATCATTAGAGGAAATATTCGAGCATAGTCATATTTTAAAACATTTAGTACCTCAACACTTTTCTATAGGTAGCTTTGGTATTGAATACTATAATGGTGAATATCAAGATGGAAAGACATTTTATCCAGTAAATTTATTTATAAATCGTTTTTTTATTCCTCACTATATATCAGCCGATAGGCTAGGTCCTCAAAATTTTTATATGAAAAACAATTCTTTACAAAGAAAGATTGATAAAAATGGTAATTACACATTAGACATTGTAACAAAGAAAAAAGAAGTTGAAGTTCATAAAATTTTACGTATTGGTAAAGAATCCGATAAAGATCTATATTCAAAAATTTTGATAGACCAAGTAGGCGAATGGCTTAGTAAAATTTTAGACACGCCTAATATTTCTGTTTTGATAGATGATAAATCTAATGATTTCATTATCACACTCAATTTTAAAATAGGTACAAAAGAGTTCAAACCCTCGAATGTAGGTTTTGGCTATTCGTACATCTTGCCTATTATCGTGTCAGGTTTGATAGCGCGGGAAGGCGAGATATTGATAGTAGAGAACCCAGAGGCACATTTGCACCCACGCGCACAGTCAAGGCTTACGGAGTTTTTGGCAAAAGTGGCAAGTTGTGGCGTGCAGGTTTTTGTGGAAAGCCATAGCGAGCATATCCTACATGGTTTGCAAATAGCTGTAAAAAGTGAGGAAATAGAACTTACCCATGAAGACGTAAGTGTGTTGTATTTCCACGAAAAAGAAAACGGTTATTTCACACAAATTCCCATAAAACCCAATGGGAAAATTGAAAAATGGGTAGAAGGTTTTTTTGACCAAGCAGAAAAAGATTTAGACACTATTCTCGGTTTGTAAACTATGCAAAATGCGCATATATTCATCAACGAACTTTCTTGGAATATCAATCACTACCAAGAACCCGAACAGCTCAAAGAAGCCGTAAGCAATTTTCAACGTATTTTTTCTTACCTCATCAAAAAATCAAAAGAGTACGAACAAATATACGTGTTTTTTAAAGGAGAAGGCATAAAATCTTTCCTACAAGATATTACAGATTTTGAAGTCGAAGATCTTCAACTCATCAAAGAACGTCTAAAAAAGTCGAGAGATTGGCAAGATGCAGAATATCGCCAACACAATGCGCAAGCTATGTATTATCAACTAAATTTCAATGCACTTTTATTAGATTGTGTGAATGAAACCACGCTTGCCGAAAGCGCAGAACGAAAGCTACAGGCAAGCCAAACACACATTTTACTGCTAAATTTTCAGGCAAGTTCAGGTAGTCAAAATGATTTTACGTCTGTCATAAAACAAGCCTTTCCTACCTTGCCTACTTTGGTACATATCGCACAATCAGACAGTTTACAAAAAGTAAAGGAATGGGTTTCTTTAGAGATTGAACTGCGCAATGTATTAGAAAACAATGAGTTATATCAAAAAATTAAACTTGCCTACCAAGCCCAAAAATTCGACTTTGAAACGTGGAAACCCAACGAAAATTATTTGCCTTTGGCTTCTGTTTCTGACTTGTTAGTAAAAGGTGATTGGCAAAAATTTAGGCAAGAAATCAAAGAAAAAGAGAGTGAAAAAATGGCTATCATTAGCCAAATAGGTAGGCAAGTTGCCTTGCTCAATGGCTACAGTTATAGCAAAGAAATAAGCGATTTGAATAAAAGCAACAACAAAAAACGTGAAATTTACGAAGCAGGTGATGGACGTGAAAAAATCTATCTTTCCTGTGATTTTGAGTCAGGAGGTTTCGAAATTTGCGACTTTTCAGGCACGCATTTAGGCGAGTTTGGCTTTCATGGCAGGAAAACAAGCGAAGCCAAACTCGACCATAGCATCAAAATAAAATAAATTTTTGTTATACAAAGTTTCCAACTTCACACTTTTATTTTTGGGCAGTTTATGACTGCACATTGTAGGCAAGAAACCGTGCTAAATCTCTGAAAATGAGGGATTTATTATGATTTTTGGTATGTGCCTCTTAGTTTGTTTTATTCCATCAACTGCAAAGGCAAGTTGAATGTTTGGAGGTGTTGCCAAAGTTCGAGGGCATACGCTTGTTTTTTGTCTTGGTATTGCACAATCACAAGAGCAGACGCGCCTGCTTCTTGGTGTGTCTTGATAAGTAAATCAGTGCGGTTTATAAGTTGTAACAAGTCTTGAATACAACCTATAGTGTAGTCGAGTTCTTGATTTTCCATAAAAATAGTGTCATTTTATAGAATAAGTTGGTAAATGTTGCATAAAAACACCAAAAAGTTCGCTTCTCCTTCCTCGCCTATACTTGGGTAGTTTCAGAGGGTCACTCAATACAGGCGAGGTAAAAAAAGAGGTTTGCATAGACAAATATAAACACAAAATATAAAAATACAAAATTTGTGTAGCGTGAGAAACATGGGAATTTAGGAGCTTTTTACACTGTAGGCAAGAAACCGCGCTAAACATCTGAAAATGAGGGTTTTAGTGTTTGCCTTTCAAAAAGTGTTTTTTAGGCAAGTTGAATGTTTGGAGGTGTTGCCAAAGCTCAAGGGCAAGGTTTTCACAAATTTTAACTTTAAAAACAAGCCTTTGCCCTTGCCTGCCTTGCCTAATTCGCAAAATTGCCCTATTTTTGTACGCCTTATCACGTAGGCGAGTCGCGTGATAGCTCCCAGCCCATGAAAAAATTAGATTGGTACATCTTACGCAAATTCATAAGCACATTCATTTTTACGGTTTTGATATTGGTAACTGTGCTGATAGTCATTGACTTAACCGAAAAAATAGAGAACTTTCGAAACCCTGCTTTGACCGCAAGGCGTATCATTGTAGAGTATTACCTCAATTTTATACCTTCTTTGGTCATCATGCTTAGTCCCTTGATGATTTTCATAGCTTCCGTATTCGTAACTTCGCGCCTCGCTACGCATACAGAGATTGTGGCTATGCTAAGTTCGGGTATGAGTTTGGGGCGGATTATGCGCCCTTATATGATAGGCGCGGCATTGATAGGCTTGTTTGTATTTGGGTTCAAGGGTTGGGTTATTCCGCCTGCCGACAAAATACGCCACAACTTTGAAGACAATTTTGTACGCGGAAAGTTTTATTTCAAGCAATTAAATTTCCATACCAAACTCTCGCCTACGTTGTATGCCTATTTGGAACGCTACGACAATACTATTCATACGGGTTACAAATTTACACTTGAGCGCATCGAAGGCTTGGAATTGAAAGAAAAGTTAGAAACACCCCGCATTTTTTGGGACAGCACCAAACGAAAATGGGGCTTAGACCAATTTAAGGTGCGCGTCCTCGAAGCAGGCAAGGAAAAAGTCAGTTACTTTCCTGCCCGCGACACACTTTTGGCTATGATTCCCAAAGATTTTGAGAGCAAACACGAATATCATCAACGCCTTAGCAATCCCGAACTCGATGCCTACATCAAAGAACAACAAATGCGCGGAGGCGACAATGTGGAGCGGTTTATTGTAGAAAAATATGAACGTTTCGCCTACCCTTTTTGCATTGTGATTTTGACAGCTATAGGCGTGATTGTTTCGGCGCGTAAGTCGCGGGGTGGCACAGGTTTTCAGATAGCTTTTGGGTTTGTGTTGGCGTTTGTGTATATTTTTTTGGTCATTATCAGTCGTGGCTTTGCCGAAAAAGGTGGCTTGCCTCCCTACGTGGCGGTGTGGTTTCCTAATACGTTGTTTACGCTGTTGGGTATTTTGATGTATTATCGTGTGCCGAAATAATTGCTATCTCTCATGGACAAACAAGAACACTATAGCCAAATTTTGCAATATTTTGCAGAAGCTATGCCCACTGCCGAAACGGAACTTGCCTACAGCAACCCCTTCGAGCTGTTGGTAGCCGTTATTTTGAGTGCGCAATGCACCGACAAGCGCGTGAATATGATGACTCCCGCCTTGTTTCGCGCCTTTCCTACTGCCGAGCATTTGGCGCACACGACCTTTGACGAGCTTTTTCCGTACATCAAAAGCATTTCTTATCCCAACAACAAAACCAAACATTTGATAGGTATGGCAAAAATGTTGTTGGCGGATTTTGGAGGCGAAGTGCCTGATACTATAGAAAAATTGCAAAAACTACCCGGGGTAGGGCGCAAAACTGCCAATGTTATCGCCTCTGTGGTGTACGACAAGCCTGCTATGGCAGTAGATACCCACGTTTTCAGGGTGTCGAAGCGGTTGGGTTTGGTCAATCCTAATGCCAAAACGCCCCTCGAAGTAGAAAAGGAATTGATGCAACACATACCCACCGAACAAGTGCCAAGAGCGCATCATTGGCTCATATTGCATGGGCGGTACGTGTGCGTGGCTCGAAAGCCCAAATGTGCCGATTGTGGTTTGCAAAGCCTTTGCCCTTCCTTCGAGCAGGCAAGTTTAGATGCCTAACGCTATTTTGGTTCTACAATTTGTTTCTTACCTAAAACAGAAAAATTCTGTAAATCTTGTAATCCTGTCTTCTAAAAACTGCCATTTTTTAAATTCAATCTCTTGAAAATGTATGCTTCGTACTGAAAAATTGAGTAAAATATACAACAGTGCCAGCTTAGAAACCGTAGCCTTGCAAAACATAGATTTGCTTATCAATCAAGGCGATTTTGTGGCAGTGATGGGTCCTTCGGGTTGCGGAAAGTCCACGCTTTTGAATGTGTTGGGGCTATTGGATAATCCCTCCAAAGGCGAATTGTACTTTGATGGACAGCCCACCACGCGCATGAGTTTGCGCTCCAAAACGCTTTTGCGCAAGCAAAATATTGGCTTCGTGTTCCAAAATTACAACTTGCTCGACGAACTAACGGTGTATGAAAACATAGAATTGCCTTTGCTCTACCTGAAAATACCCACGCAGGAAAGACGCAAACGTATTGATACCTTGCTCCACGAGATGCAACTCATGCACCGCGCCCAACACTTCCCCACGCAACTTTCGGGAGGGCAACAACAGCGTGTGGCTATAGCAAGGGCGGTCATCACACAACCCAAACTTATCTTAGCAGATGAACCTACAGGCAAT
>RDXI01000386.1 GCA_004292795.1 Bacteroidota bacterium
GTTTTCAGTGTCAAGCTCAAGCACGATAACTTCCAAGCTCTCGCCTACGCGGATAAACTCTGAAGGGTGTTTGATTTTGCGCGTCCAAGAAAGGTCAGAAACGTGAACCAAACCATCGATTCCTTCTTCCAACTCGATGAACAAGCCGAAAGCAGTAAGATTGCGCACTGTACCTTTGTGTTTTGAACCTACAGCATACTTAGGTAGCAAGTCTGCTTTTGTCCAAGGGTCTTCAGTAAGTTGTTTGATACCCAATGACATTTTGCGCTCTTCGCGGTCAATAGTCAATACTACAGCATCAAGTTCATCACCTACGTTCAAGAAGTCTTGAGGATTGCGGAGGTGTTGTGACCACGACATTTCAGAAACGTGAATCAAACCTTCCACACCAGGGATAACTTCCAAGAACGCGCCATAATCTGCTACGTTTACGATACGACCTTGAATTTTAGTGCCTACAGTAATTTCTTGAGAAAGTGACTCCCAAGGGTGCGAAGTAAGTTGTTTCATACCCAAAGAGATACGGCGTTTGTCTTCGTCGAAGTCAAGCACAACTACGCGCACAACTTGGTCGAGAGCCAACATTTCTTCAGGGTGGGTGATTCTACCCCAAGAGATGTCTGTGATGTGCAACAAGCCATCAACACCGCCAAGGTCAATGAATACACCAAAGTTTGTCATATTCTTGATAACCCCTTCGAGTACTTGACCGCGCTCAAGGTTATTCAAGATTTGGATTTTTTGTTCTTCAAGGTCTTTCTCAATCAATACTTTATGCGAAACCACAACGTTGTCATTCGCATAATTGATTTTGATAACTTTTACTTCCATTTTCTTGCCTACATACACGTCAAAGTCGCGTATAGGCTTCACATCAATTTGTGAACCGGGCAAGAACGCCTCCACACCAAAAATATCTACAATAAGACCACCTTTGGTACGGCGTTTTACCACGCCTTCAATCACCAAGTCCGTATCCAATGCGCCTTGTATGTTCGTCCAAGCCGTCATGATTTTTGCCTTACGGCGTGAAAGTTGAAGCTCGCCGTTAGCGTCTTCTTTGCTCTCGATATAGACTTCCACTTCATCACCCGTCTTAAGGTCGGGCATATCGCGGAATTCAGAAAGAGGCACAAGTCCGTCAGATTTGAAACCGACATTCAAAATAACATCTCTGTCAGCTATTCCTACTACGATAGCTTTGATTACTTCTTTCTCAGGTGTATTAGAGAAAGTGGTGTCGAACATTTTTTCCATCTCAGCTTTTTCTGCCGCTGAGTAGCCTGAACCGAAACCGCGTTGGTCTACTTTGTCCCAGTCAAATTCTTGTGAATTGGTCATGATAAGAAAATGGGTGGCTCTGTTGTACTCTAACCGTTAGAGCCGTAGGGTTAGATTTGGTTAAACAATATGATTTAGAATTGGGTTGCAAAGTTATGTTATTTTTGTAGCACACACAAAAAAAAAGTTTTTTTTGCCTTATTTTTTTTTCAAAAGGGCAAAAAAGGGTAGGCAAGCCTTGCCTACACTATAAAATCCAAAAAGGGTAGGCAAGCCTTGCCTACACTATAAAATCCAAAAAGGGTAGGCAAGTCTTACCTACGCTATAAAAACGTGAGTTCGGAATTAAAATGGCGTTTTTAGCCTGTAAAAGCCTTTTACGAAGCGTTCAACCCTTAGGGTGGAGGGCATTTTCACAAATTTGTGTA
>RDXI01000138.1 GCA_004292795.1 Bacteroidota bacterium
TCATTTGTTACCTCCGACATCTCAGCACGCAAGCAAGCTGAGGATAAGATAAAACACCAAAACGAAGAACTGAAAAATATCAACCAAAAATTGTCTAAAAGTGAATATTCCCTCAACAAAGCCCAGCATACCGCCAAAATAGGCAGTTGGGAGTTTGATTTGATTACATTTGAGTTGGTGTGGTCTGACGAGCATTATCATATTTTTGAACTCGAAGAAATGCCTTCTGACCAACTCTATGAAGCCTACCGTAGCAAAATACACCCTGACGACCTTGCGAACTTAGACCAAGTGATTAAGCACGCACAAGTGTATGGCATTGGTTTCTTCTACGAGCATAGGGTATTGTGCCAAGATGGAAGCATCAAATACGTATTGGGTATAGGTGATGTAGTGAAAGATGAACGAAACCGCCCTGTATTGCTACGTGGTACTGTACAAGACATTACAGAAAGAAAACGTGCTGAAGAAAGGTTATTGCAAATCTCAACGCGCCTTGCCCTTGCCACGAAAGGAAGCGGTATAGGTATTTGGGACTATGATATTGTGCATGATTTGTTGGTGTGGGACGAACAAATGTTTATCCTATATGGCATTGAAAACAAGCATCGATTTATGCTTGCCTACGATGAATGGTATCAGTGCGTACACCCAGACGACAAAGCAAGAGTAGGTTCAGAAATAGATATGGCTATTCGTGGGGAAAAAGATTACAATACAGAGTTTCGTATTCTAAACGCTCAGCAAGAAGTTCGTTATATACAAGCCATAGCTATCCTACAGTATGACTCCGCAGGCAAGCCTCTTCGTATGATAGGCACAAATTGGGACATCACAGCGCGGAAAGAAGCAGAATTTGCTATTTTGGAAGAGCAAAAACGCTTCAAAGACATTGTGAACTCCACAGATGGCATTGTTTGGGAGGTTGATTTCAATACCTTTTTGTTTACCTTTGTGAGCCAACAGGCAGAAGCCCTCTTAGGCTACGACTTAGCCGAGTGGTATCAGCCCGATTTTTGGAAAGA
This sequence comes from Bacteroidota bacterium, assembly GCA_004292795.1. Taxonomy (GTDB): domain Bacteria; phylum Bacteroidota; class Bacteroidia; order Cytophagales; family Microscillaceae; genus RDXI01. The sequence continues at coordinate 1,026 of RDXI01000138.1, forward strand.
CCATATACACCCCGAAGACCAAAGTTGGGCGGTACACTTCTGTTTCGTTCATTCTCAAAATATGCAACCGCATGACTTCGAATATCGTTTCTTTGCCAAAGATGGTTCTGTACGTTGGTTGCGCGATATTGTGAATGTGGTGGTAGAAGAAGGAAAGCCTGTACTATTGCGCGGTATTATGTTGGATATTACCAAGCAAAAAAGCGCGGAAAAACTTATTTTAGATGCGTATGCAAGACTCAGCCAATTAGAGCGGTATGTCAATCATTCCACAGATGCTATCCAAGTGTCAGACGAAGAGGGTAATCTTGTTTACATAAACCAAACAGCTTCAGAACGTTTGGGTATCCCACAAGAAGAAGCACACCTGCACAAAGTTGAGGAGTTCGAGCAACGCTTTTCGGAGGACTTGGAATGGAAACAACACATCGAAGACCTTAAAAAAGTAGATTTTATGATGATAGAAGGCATGAACAAACAAAAGGAAACAGGCAAGACTTTTCCTGTAGAAGTAAAAGTACGTTATGCAGTCATCAATGAAAAGGGATATGTGATAGCTTCCTTGCGTGATGTAACAGAGCGCAAAAAAATGGAGGCTGAACTACACCGCTTGTCTATGGTAGCCAAGCGAACTTCTAATGCGGTTGTTATCACAGATGAAAATAGATGTATAGTTTGGGTAAATGAGGCTTTTACGCATATCACAGGCTATACTTTGGAAGAGGTAGCGGGATTATCGCCTCGTATCTTTCAGTTCGAAGAAACAGACCAAGCAATATTGGCGTATGTCAATCAAAAATTAGAAGCCTTCGAAGCGGTGCGTTTCGAGGTACTGAACAAAGGAAAATCAGGAATTCCGTATTGGTTAGACATAGAGATACAACCCTTATTTGATGCTCGACACAAACATACAGGCTTCATGGCAATACAAACGGACATCACAGCACGCAAAGAACATGAACAGATGATAAAGAAACAAAATGAAGCCTTGCGCGAAATAGCCTTTTTCCAATCTCACATCTTGCGCCGACCTGTAGCCAACATCATAGGGCTGTGCAACTTGATAGAGATAGCCCGCGAAGAAAATGCAGACTTGAGCGTCATATATGAGTATCTCGAATATTTGCTCTTATCTGTGCAAGAAACAGACAAAGTAATTCATCAAATAGTAAACAAAGCCAATGAGATAGAAGATGAGGAAGAAGACCTCTAAAAATGACAGTAGGCAAGCTCTTTAGCTTGCCTACCCAATTTTATAACAACACCTATCAAATATTGAGGTATTTGAAAAACATATCCAAGCGGTCACGCTCCACTTCTTGGTATTGATGTGATTGGAATTGCGCCACTATCCTGTAGTTGTACCTTTCAAAAGTAGCCACAATACGATTGAGGTCTGGCGTATTGATTTTGATGGTAATGCGCAACTTATGCAAGTCGTGTTTGTCGTCAGTGATATAAGTGCTAAGGATTTTCGCGTTATTGCTTTCCACCAAACGGCTTATTTCGGTCAGCGAATAGTCGCGCTTGTCTATCAAAAACACCAAAATCCCCCCTTGTTCTTGCATCGAAACTGAAGAGGCAAAGGCGTTGATAACGTCTTGCACCGTAACCACACCCAAGAAATGTTGCTCATCATCAAGCACCGCAATCGTCTGAATGTTGTAAAGATTGGAAAGACGCAAAATGTCGTAAAAATGTTGATTGTGATGCACAAAGACATCAGTACACAGCAAATCAAGCTCGCCTAAAGTAGCGTTTGCGTTGTTGTGTTTGTAAACAAGGTCTTCACTTACCATTCCACAATAGAGGTTCTTGTTCACTACAGGGAGTTGGTTCACACGAAACTCGTCCATCCATTGGAGGGCTTTTTGGGCTGTGTCCCCTATTTTCAGTGGGGGAATCATTTGGTTGATAAGTTCTTCAGCGATCATGGCGGAAAGGGGTGTTGAATGGTTTTTCAGCGTATAAATGGCTTGATAGTCAAGGGTTTGTACGAGTAGGCAAGATTGTATATGATAGCTTACCTACCTAAGTGCGTTACTGTTACGCAAATCTTATTTTTTTTTCTCATAACGCCAAATGTTTTACATAAATATTTTACAAAAAACGGTTTCAAAACCGTTTGCTACAACTATTTTAACAAAAAAAATAGCTTCAAAACCGTTTGCTACAACTATTTTAACAAAAAAAATAGCTTCAAAACCGTTTGCTGAAACTATTTTAACAAAAAAATAGCTTCAAAACCGTTTGCTGAAACTATTTTAACAAAAAAATAGCTTCAAAACCGTTTGCTACAACTATTTTAACAAAAAAAATAGCTTCAAAACCGTTTGCTGAAACTATTTTAACAAAAAAAACAAGGTTATAACAGTGCAACCGTTTGCATAGATTTTCATAAAAAAGTGCATTTTTTCAATAGATTATTCCTATTTTTGAGAAGGTTTCAAAACAATAGGCAAGTATTCATAGTTTTTTACAAAATAAACAAAAATTCTCTTTATGAAACGTTTTTTTACTTTTTTACTCGTAGGGTTGTTTTTTGCAGTAGCGCACCAACAAGGCTGGGCGCAACCTACCCGCAACGGAAGCATTGGCGCGAATGAGTACGGCTCGCACACCAACGGACAGAATGCATGGTCAGATGGGACGCGCACTTGGTACATGACCTGGGACGCTACCAATTTGTACTTGGCAGTTGCTAATAGTGGCAACGCTACCAATGACGAATTTGTCATTTACATAGACACAGACCCGCAAACTATAGTCAATGGAGGAGGCAATGCAAATGGAGCTATTGGTGGAATAGGCGGTTTTGATGGGGTAAACTATGGGCAACTGCCTTTCAGAGCTAACTTTGCTACTTTTATACGCAATGGCTATCACCAACACAGAACCCACAATGGGAGCAATGGATGGAATACCAACGTAGATAATTCAGGCTCTATACAAAAAACAACTTTAGGCGACTTACAAGAAATATCTATTGCTTGGAGTTTGATGGGCGGGCAACCAAGTTCTTTCAATTTCTTCATGTATTTGAATGGAGGTACGCCTTATGGCGGTTTGTCTAATGCTACGCCTGACAATGATTTTTCCAATATCTTGAACTACACTGCAAGACAATATTTTTCAGTAACCAGCACATCTGCCTTTCCTTTTGATAAACTTTGCTTTGTAAATAGCCGAGCAACCGAAGCGATAAACAATTATTTGTCGTCTTACTATGACGTAACAGTGGCAGACAGCCAAACGCTGAACACAACTGCGGCATTGACCGTAAACAATAATTTGCTGATAGTAAGCGGTTCTACGTTGAGCCTATCTACTACATCAGGCAATGACTTGAACATAAAAGGCAATTTCACGAATAACGGCACTTTCAACGACAACTCACGCGCTACATTCTTCAATGGTACGAATGGCGAACAAACCATAGGAGGCACTACCGCCACCTCTTTTACCAACATTGCCGTTCAGAAGGCAAGCGGAGGCGGAACAGTCAAACTTTTGAATAATATCTCTCTTACAGGTTGGATTGACTTGGAAGATGGCGCAAACAATACGGCAGATTTGAATTTGAACGGCTTTAATATGACTTTGGGCGCGTCTGCTTATCTCATAGAAGACCAAACCAACAACAACGTCATCAAAGACAACACCGCCACAACAGATACAGGCGTTAGAGGTGGTTACATCGAGTTTACAAGAACTATAACCGCCTCTGTGGTAGAGTTGGCAGGCTCGGGATTGACTTTGGGAAGAACAGGCGGAAGCGATTATAGCGTTACAGTAAGACGTTATCATTACATACCTTCGGGCAATACACAACCCAGTGCGCCCTTGAACAGAGGCGCGAAAAAGGTTTTCCAAATCACAGGCACACCTTCAGGGCAAACTACACTCCGAATAGACTTCGCTTCTGAAGAATTGGGTATTCTCACAAGTGTTGATATGCTCTACAAATGGAACACAGGCTTAGGTTGGGTAAAGGCTTCTGACCCTTCTACTACCTCGCCTACAAGCGGTATGAGCATCAGCACAGGGAGCGACTTCGTGCAAGCGGTAGGCAATTTAACGTCTTTCTCACATTGGGCGTTGGGTGGCAATGCAAATCCCTTGCCTATTTCGCTTACCTCTTTCTCTGCCGAGAAAACAGGCAAGACAGAAGTAACCCTTACATGGCAAACCGCTTCGGAGATAAATAACAAAGGCTTTTTTGTAGAAAAATCTGCTGATGCACGTGATTTTGTGTCGTTGGGCTTTGTAGAAGGTGCGGGCAATAGCACCACAACACGCACTTATCAATTCAAAGACCGCGAATTGGTAGGCAAGGCTTACTACCGTTTGCGCCAAGTGGACTTTGATGGCACTACGAGCTTTAGTCCGTTGGTAGTAGTAGAAAATGACGCGCTTGTGGTGTATCCCAACCCCGTACAAAATCGCTTGTTTGCGTCAGTAGGCGAGCTTGCCTCCGATATACCTGCTCGCCTGCTGAACGCGCAAGGTGCAGAAGTATGGCAAGGCACGCTACAACAACCCCAAAACGCGCTACAGGTAAGCCAATTTGCGCGTGGCGTATATTTCCTGCACATGGTTCAAAATGGCAAAAAAGTTGTGAAAAAGATTATTTTGCAATAAAATTTTACGGATTTTCTCTTTTGCAAGAGAAAATCCGTTTTTTTTAGAGAAACCTAAAACAAAATTTGAAACATAATGTTAAAATATAAGGGCTAAAATTTGATATTTCTAAAAAGAATATGCAAATTTGCAACGCTTATTGTATAATCCTTAAACCATTCAGCAAATGACGCAGACACCCTACAACGCCGTAATGTTGATAGACGACAACGAGATTGATAACCTTATCAATCAGCGCATCATAGAGTCATCAGGTATCTGTAAGTACATTTTTACGCATACAGGTGGTAAAAGTGCTATCGAGTTCCTCAAAAATGCTGAAAAAATAGCCGAAGTAGGCAATACTTCCATGTTGCCCGATATCATATTTTTGGATATTGATATGCCCCTTATGGACGGTTTTCAGTTTCTTGATGAGTTTGAGAACTTGACAGAACGCACCAAGAAATTTTGTAGAATAGTGATGCTTACATCTTCCATCAATTCACGTGATGTCAAAAAGTCAAAAAAATATGACAATGTTAAAGAATACATCAACAAACCGCTCACCAAAGAGAGCCTCAAGTCGTTGAGTGTATAACAAAAGAGCCATACAGCCTTTGTATGGCTTTTTTTATGCCTATATGATGCAAAACTTCTTGTTTCGATTGCTTTGGTGAAGGCTACAGGCGAGTCGTATTATGCCATTTCGCAAGAATTTCGCCCTGAACTTGCCTCCGTGTGGGTGTGCGACAATGTGTTGGCACACTTAGAGCCTGACCTGCCACGAAAATCATTGGCACAAATAGCGACTGAAATTCCGCTTTTTGTCGGCAATCGGGTAGGCGAGTTTTGGGGTTATTTCGTGACGTATGATTGGTTTTTGATGTTGCAACTCTACGGAGGGTTGCCTCGCCTGCCCTACAACTTGCCTACCTACTGCCGAGAATTGCGCCAAGAGATAGACCGCTTGCGCCTCACAGAAGAAGACTTGCCTACCCACCACCACAAACACAATGCCCTTACCGATGCGCAATGGTGTAGGGAAGTGCATGAACTGCTACGCCTAAAGCAACAAAAGCCCTGAATCCATGACGATTCAAGACTTTTTGTGATTACTTTGTCAATTTTACTTGTTCTTAAGAAGATTGTCTTTTATGCTCCAAGCAAAATCTAACTGAACTTTATTTACAAAGATTTTATCTTTCATATCAATGTATTGGTCTGCTGTATAAAATGGGTTTTGTGCTTTATCCCCTGTAGGGTTGTAGTATGCTATAGCATGGCAGCTCATACAGTTGGTTTGAATACCATATTGAAAACCAAAGGTATTTTTATTTCCAAAAGCACCAAAACCAGCCTCCAAGTAGGGGTTGTAACCTATGATAGGTTCTGTTTTATTCTTGTCATTTATTCCACCTGTGATGGGCTGATTAGGCCATACCATAGCATAAGCGGTGCTTACAGCATAGTGGGCGGCGGCAGGCGAGAGTGATTTAGGTCGTAAACTTGCGGCATATTTTGAACTGGGCGAAGCGGGTGCATCTGCATTAGGTACCCAGAAAAAGGTTTGCCATGTCCAGTTGCTAATTTCTTTCGTGGTTACGTGCATAGCCACTAATATAGCAATATCTCCTGCTTTTACATCTGCACCCGGCTGTTCTTTTTTGAGCTGTTCTGCCATAGCTGCATCGACTTTAAAATGAATAAAATCATTTAGGTCGCAAGTAGCCTTTTTAATATCCTTGGTAGTAGTATCAACAGGTTGGATATTTTTGTTACTACTTTTGTTATTTACATCAGCATATACAACCGAGTTCCACTGATTTAACGTGTCAAGTTTTAAATTTGAGCCTACCCAAGCAGGTATTCGTATAAGTCCATCTGTTTGTTTGCCTACGAAATAAACAGGTTTGATTGTCATAGACTTTTGAGGAAATGGCGGTATCGTTCCTATAGCGTCTTTTTTGCGGTAACTTTCCAAAACGCTTTTTTTGTAAATAAGGTTTGAAGTGGCATAACACGCGGCCTCGGGATTGTAAGCTACTCCCTCAAAATTGTTTTGATTCTTGTCAATCGTAGTAGATTCTTCATCACTCTTCAAACTCGCGGGCTTGGCGTGCAAGAGTTGCTTAGGAAATTTCAGAGGCGTTCTACTTTTTTTAGGTTGGTCGCAACCCCCATTTTTATTGTCCGCATTTACATCATCAACTAACTCTTGTATGCCTTTCCAAGTTTCAAAGACTAAGAGTTTGTCGCCTGCAAGCACTTGGTCGGTTTGAGTAGTAAGCCCTTCCCAAAGCCCCCAAGCGTGTTTGTAGATGCTGGCAGTGTCCCGTTTATCCAACCATTGGTATATGGTGGCAGAGTCTTCAGGGAATTTGAAGCCTCCCGAACCTGTAGCAGGCAAGGGAATGGGCTTGATAGCCACTTCTTTTTTGTCATCTGTGGGCTTGCCTTTGTCGTCAGATGTGCCACCTCCACTTCCACCGCAGGCTTGAAAAACCACTACACCCAAGAACACAAGGGCGGACAGGTAGATTGAAATTTTTTTCATAATTGAGGAATATTTTAGGATTAAAATTCAAGGCAAAAGTAAAGTATTAAAACAAAAAAAAAACATTGCTCAAAAAAATAGAATTTTTAAATAGCTCATTTACAATGATTTATGTTTTTTGCATTTTTAAAAATACCCTTGTAAGGGTATAAAAAAAATGTAAAAATCAAAAATAATGCTGTTTAAAAATATTGAAATGCTACATTATTGCACAATTGCTTAATAGGAATAAAGCAGTTTTTTCAAAAACCACAAAAAAGCCCTAATTTTGCAATCGTTTGAAAAGAGTGAGTAAGTGAATGAGTGTGTGAGTGAAGAAGCGAATAATATGCAAAAAATTGCTCATTCACTCCTTCGCTCCCTCCCTCATTCCCTCATTCACTCCTTCCCTCCCTCATTCACTATCACGTATGTTATCCGAAAAAGCCAAAGCCTTTATAGCCGAATACGCTAATCACCCTCATTATCGCGCTCCGCGTGGCAATCAATTACACGCCAAAAGCTGGCAAACCGAAGCCGCGTTGCGTATGTTTCTCAATAACCTTGATGCTGAAGTTGCCGAAGCTCCCGAAAAATTGGTGGTGTATGGTGGCACAGGACAAGCGGCTCGCAATGTGGAGTCTGCCCAAAAAATCATTGCCATTTTGCTCGAATTGGAAGACAACCAAACTCTTTTGGTGCAGTCAGGCAAGCCCGTTGGCATTGTTCCCTCACACCCGCAAGCCCCGCGTGTACTCATTGCCAATAGCAACCTTGTACCGAAATGGGCTACTTGGGAGCATTTCCAAGAGCTAAAGGAGCGCGGTTTGATGATGTACGGACAAATGACTGCAGGAAGTTGGATTTACATTGGCACACAAGGCATCTTGCAAGGCACGTATGAAACCTTTGCGGAATGTGGTAAACAGCATTTTGGAGGCGATTTGCGCGGTAGGTTGCTCGTTACGGGTGGCATTGGTGGAATGGGTGGCGCACAGCCTCTCGCGGCTACCATTGCAGGAGCTACTTTCTTAGGAGTAGATATTGACGCAAGCCGTATCCAAAAACGCATAGACACGCGCTACATTGACCGTATGACGCATAGCTACGAGCAGGCAAGGGATTGGGCTTTGGAGGCGAAGGGTAGGGGAGAGGCTATCTCGATTGGCTTGGTGGGCGATATTGGGGACGTATTGGAAAGGCTTTTGGCAGAAAATATTATCCCTGATGTTTTGACTGACCAAACCTCTGCGCATGACCCTGTGTATGGCTATGTACCCAATGGCATAGCGTTAGAAAATGCCGAAAAATTGCGCCTCGAAAATCCTGTGCTTTACAAAGAAAAATCGTTGAAAAGTATGGCAAGGCACGTGAATTTGATGCTCGAAATGCAAAAACGCGGTGCGAAAACTTTTGATTATGGCAATAACTTACGCGAATTTGCGCGACAAGGCGGTTGCGAAAATGCGTTTGACTTCAAAGGCTTTGTGCCTGAGTATATCCGCCCGCTCTTTTGCGAAGGCAAGGGACCTTTTCGTTGGGTGGCTCTTTCGGGAGATGAAAACGACATCAAAATTACCGACCAAGCCCTGAAAGATGCTTTTCCTGACAATACACATTTGCATCGCTGGCTCGAAGCGGCGGAGGCAAGGGTAGCGTTTCAAGGCTTGCCTGCCCGTATTTGCTGGCTCGGCTTGGGCGAAAGACAAAAAGCAGGCTTGATTTTCAATGAGTTGGTGCGTGCAGGCAAGGTAAAAGCTCCCATCATCATTGGGCGCGACCATTTGGACTGTGGCTCAGTTGCCTCGCCTAACCGCGAAACCGAAGGTATGCTTGATGGCTCTGATGCAGTATCGGATTGGGCATTGCTGAACCTCATGGCGAATACAGCAGGAGGCGCGACTTGGACTTCTTTTCATCATGGCGGTGGCGTGGGTATGGGCTACTCACAGCACGCGGGTATGGTCGTATTGGCTGATGGCACAGACCGCGCTGAAGAATGTTTGAAGCGCGTGCTACATATTGACCCGCTTATGGGCGTTATCCGCCACGCAGACGCAGGATATACTATAGCTAAAGAAATGTCTGATAAATTTGGCTTGACTTTGTAAAAGCCTTACATCTCATAAAAAACACCCCGAAAGACTGTCTTTCGGGGTGTTTTAGGTTAATTTCCTGTAGTAATTTTGATATTTTTTCCGCCTTGAGGCATTAGTTTTTTCATTTCTTCCTTAAACTCCTCTTCTGTTACAACTTTGCCTTTGGTGGGTTTGATGATGTCCTTCTCCTTGTTTTGTTGGAAAGTGATTTTTTTCAATTCGCAAACCGTAGTGCTATTTTCAAGCTCCAATTTTAAAATAAGCCCTGGCAGTCCGTTGTAGCCCATAGGCCCCATAAAAACGGGAATACTCTCTGCATACCACGCCACAATAGGCTTGCCTTCGGGGCTTGTGCAGGTAGCTTTTTTGCAGTCATAGCCCGCGATTTTGGCGGTTTCTTCAGTTAGTTTCCAACCCAAAGGTTTGATTTGGCTTGTGATAAGAAAATCTTTGCCCATTCCTCCGCGTAGTTCGGTGCGCACCTTGTCCGTTAGGCTTAGGTGGATCTCGAGGTTGGGACGCATCATTTTGATACGTGCACCCATAGGGTTCTCTTCTTCGTCCTCTTCCTCTTCGCTGTATTTCAGGAAAGACTCTTTGGCATTGAAGTAAAAATCGAACTTGCTTGTGAAGAATTGGGGCATCATAGCCTTGTACTTCTCTTGCTCGCCTGTCAAGTTGGCGTGCATATCGCGTTTTAGTTCGTAGATGGCATAGCCTTCGCGTTTGTTTTGTGCCATAGCTTGGCTACAGATGCACAACACGAGTAAAAAAAACAGTTTTTTCATGAGATATGGATTAAGTTGAAAATTGGTTACAAATGCACAACTATTTAGCCAAGCCCGCATAGCTTAACTTTTTTTAACTTTTGCAAATGTTTGCGGTCTTGCCTACCTTTGAGAACCAAAACCGACTCTTATTTTGAAACATCTTTATTTTGCGTGGCTCGCGGTGGGCTTTGTACTTACTTTTTTGTTGTTGTATCCTTTTTTTTGGCTACTCATGTGTCGCAAGGCGTGGCATCATTATTACTACCCTGTCAGCCGTTTGTGGGCGTGGCTATGGTATGCGTGGGCGTTCTTGCCTGTGCGGACACATTGGCAGTTCAAGCCTGCAAAGAATCAAATTTATATTTTTTGCCCCAATCATTTTTCCTACTTTGATGTTCCTTTGCTCACGCTTACCATTCCGCGCTATTTTGCCTTTGTGGGCTTGCATGATTTGTTGAGGATTCCGTTGTTGGGGCGGTTGTTTCAGACCATACACATTCCTATCAATCGCCAAAGTTCCCGCGACCGCTACCGCACTTATCAAGACTGCAAACAAGCCTTGCAAGAGGGAAAAAGTTTGGTTATCTTTCCAGAAGGGGGCATTTGGGCAGATGACTCGCCTACGTTGATGCCTTTCAAAGAGGGCGTTTTTCGGTTAGCAGTGGAGTTGCAAATGCCTATTGTGCCTGTTACTATTCCTTATAATTGGCACATTCTTTCTTTGTTCAAAATCAATCAAATGCAATGGCGCAAGTCGTTGGTTGTTTTTCACACGCCCATCGAAACGGCAGGACTAACCCGCGCTGACGTAGGCAAGCTTAAAGAGCAGGTTTTCAGGGTAATAGACAAGGAATTGCGGGAACGATTGGGCTAAAAATCTTGCCTACTAAACCCCTTGTATGTGCTTCGAAAAAAACAAATAATAAACCAAAATAGAACACTATAAAACCAGTATTTTTTTAAAAACGTGGGTTTGTAACAAATATATGACCGAACAAGGCAAGGCTTGAGAGGGTAGGCAAGCCATACACCGCTCAAAATTCTTAGGCGAGTTTGCCAAAAGGTGCATTTTAAACTTTATCTTTGCGTTTGTGAAATATGGCATAGTTTGTTGGCTTTGCTGTTGTTGGGCTACGGCATTTGCCCAAACAGAAGTACGAGGCGTTTTCTTGCAGGATAGCATCGAAATCGGCTTGCCTGTTCGCTATGCCCTTGTAGCTCGACACGCTCCCGAAACGCAACTTACCTTCCCCGACTCGGCTTATAGTTTCGCGCCTTTTACTTTCCTGCAAAAGCGGTTCTTTCCTACGCGCACTGTAGGCAAGTGGAGTGTGGATAGTGTGGTGTACGAATTGCAATCTTTCGACATTGCGCGTTCTCAAAAACTGTCCTTGCCTGTTTTTCTGCAAACCGACTCCGACACTATCAAAGAACTTTTTGCCCAGCCCGACTCGGTTATCTTGCGCGAATTGGTGAAGGGCGACATCACACGACAACTGCCGAAGGTAATGGTAACGCTTCAGCCCATACCCCAAGAGTTCAATTATCCTTACCTGATAGGAGGCATTATTTTGATTTTTATGCTTTCCTTGCCTATTTGGTGGCTGTTTGGCGGGCGCATCATACGCACTTATCGCTTGTTTCAGTTCCGCACAAGGCACGCCATTTTCTTGCAAGAGTTCAACCGTTTGGCGAATAGGATTATTTCTCGAAAGGCTATAGCGGACATAGAACGCGCTTTGGCTATTTGGAAAAAGCATCTGGAGCAGATAGAAGGCAAGCCCTACAGTTCTTATACGTCGAAAGAAATTAGCCAATTATTGAAAAATAGTGCGTTGTTGGAGTCGCTCAAGACCATAGACCGCGCTGTGTACGGGCAAGATATTTCCAATACGATTGAGGTGGATTTGGCGGTTTTACGCAATATTTCCATAGAAAGATACGAGTTTAAGCAAGAACAAATGCGTTATGTGGATAAGGTTTTGGAATGAGAACTTTTTTTGGCTTTCGCCCAAGCACTTTTCCCCCAATACATTGCTTGGCTACGAATGGTACAATGCAGGGAGTTTATACTTCTTGTTGGCTATTCCTTTGCTTTTTTTGTTGCGCCGAGTAGCGAATATCAGCCTCCGCCAACGCCTTCGCGTGGCGTGGTTGCCGAGTCAGTTGGGCAAAAAAAGAGTGCGCATTTTGCGATTCTTGCCTGATGTCGTGGTTAGTTTGGCGTTGATTTGTTTGGTGTTGGCGGTGGCTCGCCCTCAAAAAGTGAATACCAAAATACAACGAAGTTCTGAAGGCATAGACATTATGCTTTGCCTTGATGTGTCAGAGTCGATGATGCTCGAGGATTTTCAGCCCAATAGGTTAGAAGTAGCCAAGCAAGTAGCGCGTAATTTTGTGGCGGGGCGTGTGTATGATAGAATTGGTTTGGTCGTTTTTTCAGGCGAGGCGTATTCGGCTAAACCACTCACGACTGACTATGCCCTCATTCAAGCAGGAATCAGCGAAATTACTCCCGATTATGTGGGCGCGAGTGGCACAGCCATAGGCACTGCCATAGGCGTAGCTACCAATCGTTTGTTAGAATCAAACGCCAAAAGCAAGGTAATTATCCTTATCAGTGATGGCGACAATACGGCAGGGAGCGTCAATCCGCTTACGTCTGCCAACCTCGCGGCATATTACAATATGAAAATTTATACCATTTTGGTAGGCACAGAAGGCGAGATTGCCTACACAGACCGCGAAACGGGGCAACGCAAAACAACTCGAAATACCATTCACGAACAAACCTTGCAAGAGATAGCCCAAACAGGCGATGGCAAGTATTTTAGAACGCCTGACCGAAAAGCCCTCGAAGAAGTTTTTGAGCGCATCAATCAATACGAAAAATCGGAAATCAAGGAAAACAAACAAGTTACGCGCCAAGATTTTTATCGCATTTATTTGAATTGGGGCTTGCTGTTTTTGGTCATGGGAATGTTTTTGCGTAGCACTTTTATAGCCAACATTTTGGAAGATTGAAAGAACCGATTTTGCACTTTTTCTTTCTCAAAAACGTTTACCGTTTGGATTGTATTTATCAATGCTATGAAAAAAATTATCATTTTTTGTTTGTATATGTTGCCCCTTGCCTCCCTGCACGCGCAAACGTGGGAAGAACTGAACAGTGCGGCAATGAATGCCTACCGCGAACAACGCTTGCCTGAAGCACAAAACTTGTGGCAAAAAGCCAAAGAACAAGCTGAAAAGGAATTTGGCACAAAACACCTCAATTTTGCTACCGCCTTGAATAACATTGGCTTGGCGCATAAGGCTATGGGCGACTTTGCCGTAGCCGAAAACTATTACAAACAATCGCTTGCTATCGTGAAGGTTACCGAAGGCGAGAACAGCCTCATCTATGCCTCTGCTCTGAACAACGTAGGCGAGCTACAGCGTTTGGTAGGCAAGTTTGAAGACGCAGAAAAAACGCACTTGCAAGCCCTCGCCATTCGCCAAAAAGCATTGGGTGCGGAACACGCCTATTGCGCACAGTCGCACAATAACTTGGGCTTGGTGTATGAAAAACTCCAACAACCCGAAAAAGCTATCAAAGCCTATCAAGATGCCCTCGCCATCACAGGCAAGGCATTAGGCGAGAAACACCCCATTCATGCACGTACTTTGCATAATTTGGCGTTGGTGTATTCGCTCCAAAACAAATGGGAAGAAGCCGAAAAACAGTTTGACCTTGTGCTAAAAGCCCGCTACGCCACAGGAGGCAAGCAAGATGTGGAGTACATCAATGCCTTGTGTGATTTTGCTATGGTCTATTACAACCAAGCCAAATATGCCCAAGCCGAGCCGTTACTTGTGGAAGCCTTGAAACTCAAAGAGGAGGTTCTGAAAGACAAAAGCGCGGAAATAGCACGCACCAAAGGCGATTTGATAGAAGTGTATGAAAGGCAAGGCAAAACTACCCAAGCCGAAGAATTACGAAAAACAAATAAAGGAAAATAACATGAAAATATACTTAGCTTCGCGCAATGCGCACAAAATAAGCGAAATCAAAAATGCCTTGCCTGCCGACATCACGTTCTTGTCGCTTGATGACATTCCTTGCGAAGAAGAACTGCCCGAAACAGGCGAAACTATCCCCGAAAATTCTTTACAAAAAGCGCAATACATTTGGGACAACTACCAAGTGAATAGTTTGTCTGACGACTCTGGTTTGGAGATAGAGGCATTGGGAGGCAAGCCGGGCGTTCATTCAGCGCATTATGCAGGCTCACGCGATTTTGACCAAAATATGGCTAAGGTCTTACAAGAAATGGCTACAGCTACTAACCGAAAGGCTGTCTTCAAAACTGTCATGACGCTCATCATAGCAGGCGAGGCGCATCAGTTCGAGGGAATTGTAGAGGGTGAAATCCTACACGAAAAACATGGCGAAAAAGGCTTCGGCTACGACCCTATTTTCTTGCCTACAGGCTACGACAAGACCTTCGCCCAAATGACCACAGAAGAAAAAAACAGCATCAGCCATCGAAGCAGGGCTTTAGCCAAAGTAGTAGCATTTTTAAAAAGTCGCTAAGGGGTAAAACTATTTTGATAGTATTGTAGAAAAAATAACCGCTATTTCATCTGCAAAATGTGATAGCGTTTGTTTCAATTTATGGATTTACTATTTCAATTTATTGATTTAACGTGAGTTCGGAAATAAAAAGGTTGCATACAAGCCCCAGCGGGGCGACATCTTTGTAGCACAACGGTTTAAGTCTTCCAAAGCCCCAGCGGGGTG
>RDXI01000009.1 GCA_004292795.1 Bacteroidota bacterium
ATACAGAAGGAACTGTGGGCTTCAATCCATTTGTAACGACTGTTATTCGTGTCCCTGTGCGCACTATGAACTTGGAGGTAAGCCTAAACTTGCCTTCGAAGGAAGGGCTAACGATTAGTTCGGAAATTTCTATCCTCTATCGTATCAAGGCTAATCACGCGCCTAAGATTTTGCAAGAAATCGGGATTGATTATGAAAGAAGCCTTATCTTGCCTGTGTTTAGGTCTGCCGCGCCTGATGTTACAGCGAAATTTTTGGCAAAAGATATGCACTCAGGCGAGCGCGGAATCATTGAAAAAGCTATCCGCGACCAAATGGCGCAAATCCTCGAAGCGAAAGGTTTTGATGTGGAAAATGTATTGTTGAAAAGTATTCAACTTCCTGCGGGACTTGCGCGTGCTATAGAGGAAAAGCTACAAGCCGAACAAGATGCGCAACGTATGGAGTTTGTGAAACAACGCGAAAAAGTGGAAGCGGAGCGCAAAGTTATTCAGGCAGAGGGCGACAAAAATGTGCAAATCGTTACGGCAGAAGGCAAGAAGCGTGTTACAGAAATAGAAGCTGAAGGGCGTGCCAATGCCATTCGAACCGAAGCCGAAGCGCAAGCCAAAGCCAACGATATGTTGTACAAAACGCTTACACCCAATTTGTTACGCTATCGTTCTATTGAGGCGTTCAAAAATGTAGCTGACTCCAAAAACTCTAAATTGGTTATTTCTGATGGCAAAAATCCCTTCTTGGGATTGCCCGGTAGTATTGTTGAATAAGCATTTGACACATCAAATGCCATGCACAGAAAGGTATTTGATTACAAAAAAACAAGCACAAGACCAAAAGTCTTGTGCTTTATTTTATGCCATAGGAATTTCCATCAACAATATTTCTGCCTCTGAGTCGGCTTTGATGTCCAAGCTGTCCACGTCCCATATTCCAAAACCGTCACGACTGTTGAGAGCTTGATTAGCTATAGTAACATCACCTTTTACCACAAAGGCATACACGCCATTTCCTTTCTTTTTGAGGTTGTAGGTCGTTTGGAAATCCTTGTCCAACGCGCCCATGTGAAACCAAGCGTCTTGATGAATCCACACGCCTTCGTCTTCTGCATTAGGCGAGAGAATTTGCTGTAGTTTGTTGTGGCGTTGGGTTACATCTAACGTGATTTGTCCGTAGCGCGGTTCTACATTGCGTTTGTTGGGAAATACCCAAATTTGCAAAAGTTTGACGTGCTTGTCGCGGTTTTTGTTCATTTCGCTATGGAAAATGCCCGTTCCCGCACTCATTACCTGCACATCTCCGTGTTGGATAACGCCCACATTGCCCATGCTGTCCTTGTGTTCCAAATCACCTTCGAGGGGAATGGTGATAATTTCCATGTTGTCGTGAGGGTGTTTGCCGAAGCCCATACCTGCCGCCACTGTGTCATCATTCAAGACACGCAACACACCAAAGTTCATGCGGTCTGGGTTGTAATAATTGGCAAAACTAAAACTGTGATTGGCTTGTAGCCAGCCGTGATTGGCGAAACCTCGCGTTTCGGCTTTATGCAATACTGTATTGGTCATATTGGTAGCGGAATTAGGGTTGGGTAAATGATTGAAGCCTACTATGTCAAGTTTTTCAGGCGAGGCTTGGGTATCTGTAGCGAGGCTACTTGTGGCGAGCAAGCCTGCTCCGAGCAAGCCTTTTCGCAAAAAGTCTTTGCGATTCATATTCGTAAGCGTTTTTATAGTGCAAAGATAGGGCTTTGTACCCTTGCAAAAAAATAATGTAGGTTAAGAAAAATAGGGTTATTTTTGCGGTTACATTTTTCCACCTCAAAACCACCTGTCTATGCGCATTATATTTCTTGGCACACCCGATTTTGCCGTTCCTATCTTAGAAGCCCTTGTCGAAAATGCCACGCAATCGCCTGTCTATGAAGTCGTGGCAGTCGTTACTGCTCCCGACAAGCCCGCAGGTCGTGGCTACAAACTTACGCCCTCGCCTATCAAGGAAACAGCCCTCAAGTACAACTTGCCTGTGCTACAACCCACGAATTTGAAAGCTCCCGAATTTTTGGAAGAATTGCGAAGCTATCAAGCCGACTTGCAAATCATTGTGGCGTTTCGAATGTTGCCCGAAGCAGTTTGGAATATGCCTCCTTTGGGTACGTTCAATTTGCACGCTTCTTTGCTTCCCAAATATCGCGGTGCCGCGCCTATCAACTGGGCTATCATCAATGGCGAAACCGAAACGGGACTCACTACGTTTTTTCTGAAACAAGAGATAGACACAGGCAACATCATTTTTCAAGAACCCGAACCTATCTTGCCTGCTGACAATGTAGGCAAGTTGTATGACCGCCTGAAGCACAAAGGCGCGGAGTTGGTTATGCGCACTTTGCGCGGTATTCAGGCAGGCGAGTATCCCCAAATTCCCCAAGACCTTAGCATACCCGCCACCCCCGCCCCGAAAATTTTTCGTGAAACTTGCGAAATAAAATGGCGAGCATTGA
Source organism: Bacteroidota bacterium (assembly GCA_004292795.1). Lineage (GTDB taxonomy): Bacteria > Bacteroidota > Bacteroidia > Cytophagales > Microscillaceae > RDXI01. The sequence goes on from RDXI01000009.1 coordinate 2,498, forward strand.
CTTCTGCCCAAGTCCATAATTTGGTGCGCGGGCTTGCGCCACACCCTTCGGCGTGGGGCGTGATAGCAGGCAAGGTTTACAAAATTGCGGAAACCAACCTCGAATATGTCTTGCCTACGCCCTTGCCTGCCAATTTTCACGAAACAGAGGAGTACATCACAGACAACAAAACAGTCTTGGCAATGCGTACCGCAAACGGTTTCATAGCCATAGAACAACTACAGCCTGAAGGCAAAAAAGTAATGCCTATACAGGCTTTTTTAGCAGGGCATAAACTTTAGCAAAAAGTTTCTGTTATTTTTTTGCTTTTCATTTTGATTCTCCTTATTTTTGTACCCAAACTTAAACCCATTTTTACTTGAGTATGAAAAAATCAACATTTAGACTGCTTATAGTGTGCCTACTATTTTCAGCCGCCTTTACAAGATGCAAGTGTGGTGACGAAACAAAACCAGCAACGAAGCTTTCTGACCTTTTAGCCAACAACTGTTATGGCTTAGGTTCTGTAACAAAAGGAGGAACAACAGTAACATCTGATTTTACAGGCTTCAGAATTTGTTTTGGTGCAGGTGCTACAAGCGGTTCTATTACTACAGGAGGTACAACGTCTCAAACAGTGAACGTAACCTACACACCTTCGGGCGAAAGCACTGAAAACCCTGTGAAAGGAACTATCACGATTACAGGAACCCCTCCAACAGGTTGGGCTTCTTCACTTTCTGGCGTAGAAGTCGCTACTGACGGTGCTTCTTTGAAATTTACGGTAAACATCAACAATCCTAAAACGGGTGTGGCTGATTACGTTTTCAGCCTTTCAAAACAATAGAATTTGCATACTGCCTGAAAAAAGAACTGCCTCTGCTTTTGAGAAGTAGGCGCAGTTTTTTTTGCTTTAGTAAATTTTTAGCCCTAATATTGTAGGCAAGAAAGCAGTTCCCTTTGCCCCAAAGGGAAAAAACGTGCAAAACGGGGTTATTGAATTATGAGCAAGCAAAAAATCGTGATTTTAGGTGGTGGCGAAAGCGGTGTAGGTGCCGCCCTTCTTGCCAAAGAAAAAGGTTATGACGTATTTTTGTCTGACGGCAATATGCTTCAGCCCAAGTATGAGCAAGAATTGCAAGACCACCTCATAGAGTACGAAGTAGGCAAGCATACCGAGCTAAGAATTTTGGAGGCAGTAGAAATCATCAAAAGCCCCGGTATTCCTGACGACATACCTATAGTAAAGGAAATTATGGCGCATAATATCCCCATTGTTTCTGAAATAGAGTTTGCCTCTCGCTATACCAATGCCAAAATTATTGCTATCACAGGTAGCAATGGCAAAACAACTACAACCTTGCTTACCTACCATTTGCTCAAGTCGGCAGGCTTCAACGTGGGCGTAGCAGGCAATGTAGGCAATAGTTTTGCCCGCGAGATTTTGATAAACCAATGTGATTATTGGGTGCTGGAGGTAAGCAGTTTTCAGTTGGATAATTGCTATGAGTTCAAACCTGACATAGCCGTTATACTCAACATTACCCCCGACCACATGGATAGGTACAACTACAATTTCCAAAATTATGTGGATTCTAAGTTTCGAATTTTGCAAAAAGGAGATGCTAACCAAGCCTTTATTTATTTCAAAGACAACCCTGCCATAGCTTTAGAATTAAAGCAAAAGACCTTGCCTCAAAAACATTTTCCCATTTCGCTCAATGATACTATAGATAATGGCGCATATTCCTTGGGAAAAGATATTCACTTTCGCCTGAAGCAAAACGGGCTTACCTTCAATCTTGCCCCTGAAGAAATCCCTCTCAAAGGCAAACACAACCAAACGAACATCATGGCGGCAGTCTTGGCTTGTTTGGAAGTAGGCGCGAACCCCGAAAGTTTGCGCGAATATTTCAAGACCTTCAAAGGCATAGAACACCGCTTAGAAGAAGTGGCTACTATCAATGGCATACGCTTCATCAATGACTCGAAGGCTACCAATGTGGACTCTGTTTTTTATGCCTTAGATAGTTTTGACGAAAACATCATTTGGATAGCAGGAGGCATCGACAAAGGCAATGATTATGACAAGATAAAAGACCTTGTGAAGCAAAAAGTGAAGTATTTGGTTTGTTTGGGCATCGACAACGACAAACTTTTCAACTACTTCCGCAATGAGGTAAAAATAGTAGTACAAACCGACAACATCAAAGATGCCGTAGAGCAAGCCTACGAATTTGCCCGAAAAGGCGACATTGTTTTGCTCTCGCCTGCCTGTGCCAGCTTCGACCTTTTCCAAAACTACGAAGACCGTGGCAATCAATACAAAAAAGCGGTAGGCAAGTTGAGCAAATTAGATGGCGTAAAAAGAGATTAAAGAGTGAATGAGTGAGGGAGTGAATGAGCGAATGAGTAAACAGACTTTTGTAATTTACCTATTCACTCAACGTCACTCATTCACTCCCTCACTCAACGCCACTCATTCACTCCCTCACCCATTCACCCATTTACTCCCTCACTCATGAGCATAGAAAACACACCCAAAAGTACCGAAACGCCCAAACCTTTTACCAATTTTTCGCTTGGGCAGTTGGACAAGTATTTGGAGGGCGACAAATTGGTGTGGCTTGTTATTATTTTGTTGAGCCTTAGTAGTTTTTTGGTTGTCTATAGTGCCACAGGCACTGTAGCCTTCAAGACTATGAAAGGGAGTTTTTATTACATGAGTCGCCACTTCGGACACATGGCGTTGGGACTTATGGCGGTTTGGTTGGCGCATAGGGTAGATTATCGATATTATGCTCGCCTATCGCGCTTGGCTTTGTTGGTCGTTGTGCCGTTGTTGATTGCGGCGTGGCTGTTTGGTACGGCTATCAATGATGCTAACCGTTGGTTGGCTATTCCGCTTATTGGCATTTCTTTTCAACCTTCCGATTTGGCGAAACTCGCCTTGATAGCGAGCATTGCTTCGATGCTTGCCAAGCGACAAGACAATGTGGAGGACATTCAAGACATTATGCCCGTATTGGCGTGGACAGGCGTTATTTGTACGTTGATAGGTATGAGCAATGTTTCTACTGCCATCTTGTTATTTTTTACAAGCATGGTCTTGATGTTCATTGGGCGCATACCCGTTAATCAATTATTGTTGTTTTTCCTCACAGGCGTAGTATCTATTATGTTGGCTCTTGTGATAGGGCAACGCTTAGAAACGGCTTCTTCGCGTATGGATAGGTTTTTGAACCCTACCAGCGAACAACGCTTTCAAGAAGAACAAGGCTACATAGCTGTAAGCACAGGCGGGTTGATAGGCAAGGGTCCAGGCAATAGCGACCAACGAAATTTTTTGCCTAATGCTTTTTCAGATTTTATTTATGCCATTATCATAGAAGAATACGGTTTGGTGGGCGGTTTGTTTATCTTAGCTCTGTATCTCTTGCTGTTGTATCGGGGTATGGTCATTATGGCAACGAGTACGAATCCATTTGGCGGATTGCTCGCGGCAGGTTTGTCGTTGAGTATTGTGGTGCAAGCCCTTGCGCACATGGCTGTTGTGGTGGGTTTAGTGCCTGTTACAGGTTTGCCCTTGCCTATGTTGAGTATGGGCGGTACTTCGCTTACCTTCACAGGGCTTTCTTTGGGCGTTATCTTGAGTATCAGTCGTGGGGAAGTGGACAGAAACGCTACAGAGATTTTGGGAAATGACGAAACCGAAAATGTAGTTAGAGAAAGGGAATAACACAAAATAAAAACCGCTCCGCTCTGCTTTTATATTTTTTTGGGAAGAAACGCTACATTATCCCATATAAAAACACATTACAATATGTTTTTTCATGTTTTTAGACTAAGAATACATGAAAACGACTATTTTAGTGTGTTTTTTGTATTTTTTAATAATCCTTTGGAGTGTTTTGATTAAAAACTCATGAAAAAAACTATTTTAGTGTGTTTTTTGTTGAATCATGTGTTGAAAAACACATTTTAATGTGACGTATGAGTACAGATTTGAAAAAAGAACTTGGTAGTGTTATACGCACTCGCAGAAAGGAACTGCGCATCAAGCAAAAGGATTTGGCTATCTTGGCACAGATTAACCCTAATACGCTTGGCAAAATAGAGCAAGGGCAGGGCAATCCTACTTTGGAGGTATTAGGCAAGTTGTTTGATGTATTGGGGCTGACATTACAAATCAGTGTAAAAGTGTTATGAGACAGTTAGAAGTTTACAATCATGGAATTTTAGCAGGCATACTGACAGAGGTAAGCCGTGAAAGTTATGTATTTCGCTATGATGATGCGTATTTTCACGATAAAACCAAGTTCGCCATTAGTTTGACCTTGCCTAAAACACAACAAGAGTACCAAAGCAAGCATATTTTTCCATTTTTTTCTAATATGATAGCTGAAGGCGCAAACCGCGCTTTGCAAAGGGCTGTGTATCAAATAGATGATGATGATGTTGTCAGTTTTTTGATACATACCGCCCAATATGATACTATAGGCTCTGTTACCGTGAAATTGATATGAATACGATACAATATTGCCCTTCTACTTTAGCAGAAGGAAACGATACGTACAGCCGAAAGGCTTTGAGGGAACTTTTCGAGGGTAGGAAAGTTTCTCATAGACTTTCTTTTACTTTTTCGGAAATAAAGCAAGCCCATCAAGATGGGCGCACACGCCTTTCTTTGAGCGGTGTGCAGACTAAATATGGTTTGGTATTGGACACTACAGGCAAGAAACCTTGCCTACGCTTGTCCCACGAAGGAGAGCAGAGTCAATATATTTTGAAGCCACCTTTAACAGATTTACGATTTAGCTACATTCAAGACTCGCCTGCCAATGAACACCTCACTATGCAGATAATCAAACAAGTATATGCCAAAAGTGGGCTTGAAGTGGCAGAAAGTGCTTTGATTTTTCTTGACACACCTTCGGGACTCGTACCTGCTTATCTAACCAAACGTTTTGATATAGGCAGGCAAGGAAAAATAGCTCAAGAAGATTTTGCTACTTTGTTGGGCTACTCACAGCAAACAGTAGGCAAGGATTTCAAGTATAAAAGTTCTTATGAAGCTATAGCAGGCAAGATGAAAGAGATAATGCCCGCTTATCCATTAGAGGTACAAAAGTTTTTCCGTGTCGTGTTGCTCAATTATTTGTTTTGCAATGGTGATGCCCACCTCAAAAATTTTTCCGTTTCTCAAAGACCAAGTGGCGATTACGCGCTTTCGCCTTGTTATGACATGATGAATACAAGATTGCATATACCCTACGACTCGGCTATGGCATTGGATTTGTTCGCTGATGGCTCTTTTACAGAAAAATATGATGAATTAGGTTTTTATTCTTACCAAGATTTTTTTGAATTTGGGGTAAAAATAGGCATACTATCTAACCAAGTCCAAAGCATTATAGCAGAATTTGCTACTGAAAAACCGCTTGTTTATACGCTCATTAGTCATTCTTATCTGTCCGAAGCAGGCAAGGAAAAGTACCTACGTCTTTATGAAGATAGGCGCAAAGCCCTGAACATTGGCAGACCTATTTAAAACCAAAACCTCCTCCCAAAAGCCCTTGCTTCCGAGAGGAGGTTGTCTTGCCTACCAAACATATTCCCTTCTACCCTTCCACCTTTTGTCTTTCTGCCCCTTCCCTAATTCGCGTCATCTTGCGTACAGAAGTATTCGATAGTTTTCAGGGCGCAAGTACGGCAGTAGCCAAGTTTGCTTTCCATCGTGTCGAGCATACGATTGTAGAGCTTTTGGTTTTCTTCGTTGGTTCGGTTCGAAAGCGCGCCTACCAAACTACCCGCCCCTGCTACATCAGACTTCAAACGGACATCAGTTACTGCCTTCACGAGTTCGTTGTTATCCATAAAATCATACGTAGGCTCTTGCAAGATTTTTTGCCCATATATTTTGGCAATCGTGGTTCGGTAGCTTTGTTTTTGTTCGCGGTTTTTCAATCCTAACCTTTCCTCCACGCTGTCGATAAAGGTTTCGTCAATTTTCAACGGAACAATCTTGCCTGTTTGCGGGTCTTTGTACGTCCAAACGCGGTTCGCGCCTAAGTTTTTCGCATCTATGCCTATGACCATATTCACATAGTTCAGCACGTCCCTTTGAATGGCATCGGGTTCGTCCATGTAGGCGTTGAAAATGGCAGTCATCACGTTTTTGCGGTGCAAGCCACGCGCTATTTTTACATCTTTCAAATATTTGGCTTGGTCGTTGGCATCACGTATATAATCCAAAATCACACTTTCCAATGCACCAAACACATCTCCCGCATACATACACTTGCCTTCTTGCGTTTCGCCCCTTTCGAGCAAAATTTGTACGGCACGCCCTAAGTTGCGATGCCCTAAGCCTTTTTGCCCAAAGCGTTTCGTAACGTCAGGTTCAGTATTGAGGTCATTGATGACTTCGGTAAGGGCTTTGATGCTTTTCTCGCCTGCCACCTCGCCTGCCGCGAGCTTCATCATCTCGATAGGCGTGAGTTTGTCGGAAGGAGGCATACGAGTCAGGGCTACTGCTACCGAGAGGGCGTAATTCAAATTCGGGTCTATGTGCAGATGCTCGCCTGAAAAGGTCGTTTTTTCTTGTGTACCTATAGCGAAATTGGTTAATTTTTCTTGTAGGCGATAATTGGTATTGTGCGACATATAGCAGAGGCGACACCTATCCACTATAGGGGCTTGTTCTTTTTCTTCTAAGAAACGCCCAAATTCGGCATTGTTACTTGTGGCTACAATGAGCGTGTCGAGAGGCCATTTGAAGCCCTCTATATCTATAGTGCGGTTTTGGATAACGCCCAAATAGACTTGGATAAGGTCTTTTTTGTTCTTAAATACTTCGTCTGCAAAGTGTATGCCTCCACCCGCCACACGCGCCAATGCGCCACGCCTCAAATCGAAGCGGTACGGATTGTTCGTGTCTGTGATGTGCAGTAGGCGAGATATAGATTCCTCGCCTAACAAATCGACAGCCGAAGAAGTGATTTTATCCTTCGCGGCGTACTTGCCTGTGAGCGTGCCACGCGACTCGCTGATAGGAATGGGGAATAACTCTATAAATTCGCTCAAAATCTTGTTCATGTCGCCTTGCGCATAGTCGCGTATTTGGCTAAAAATAAAGTCCGAACAAGCCCCAAGCGGTCTGTAGCTTTTGTAAAAATGTTCTATTTGGGCATCTTTCGCGCCAAGTTGGGCTAAATATTCCTTGTTCTGGTCGGCACTTTCGTATAGGTTCATCATCAAAACCATCGGGTCTTCGAAAGTTTGTGATTCTATTTCGGTGATTTTGCCATAACCGCCCAATTTGTCTAAGTTTTTGAATTTGAAGCTATAACGCCTGTTTTCGTCTAAGCTCATAAAGTTGCGGTACAGCGAGTTGAGGAAATCCACAAAGAACGTTTTGCCATTGCCCGGCTCGCCTATGAGTACGAAAGCCATTTCTGCCGAAGAACCGCCCTCTGCCGCGTCTTTCACAAACGACACAAAACTGTTGATTTCGTCATACATACCTATCAAGTGCTTGCGTCCTTCACGAAAAACGCGAAAATCGTAGGTAGAAACACCATTGACGCTGGTTTTGCGGATAGAGTCCTTGCCGTCAAGGATAAGGCGAGAGAGCGACTGAAAGGCATTCTCGAACCTGCGCTCGCCTGCTATAACGGCTTTGGCGTGTTCGGAGGCGAGGGTTATAATTTTTGAGGTGTTTAGGGACATAGGGGAAAGGATTTGATACGGATAGTTTTTCTTACTATGCAAATAAAACGATTTTTTGAATACCAAATGTATGCAAAGCCTAATATTATTTAGGTCTATGCCACAAAAACAAAATTTTGTTCTTATTGGTCATGGCTCGTAAAGTGTTTTTTGTAAATACCAATACAATCAAAATTTTCGTTATCTTTGTCGAAACCCTTAGCCCTCATTCGCTCATGTATCTCATAGACCAACGCACCAAAAAAATAATGGAAGAATGTAAGGAACGCGCCATAGACGCGGGCTTGCGCTTCGATTCTGATACTTTGGAATATATCGTTACAAACCGCGATATGCTGGAGCTATCGCCCAAAGTGATGATACCCACGCTGTACGACTACTGGGTACATGACGTGGAAGTGCTAAAGGAAATAGGCAAGTACAAAATCTCGCCTGCCAACCCCTACGAAACGGTTATCAATTCGCGCCCTGCTATTTCGTTCTACAACGACAACAATCCCGATTGGCTGAACATCATGATTTTTTATCATGTCTTGGCGCACATCGACTTTTTCCAAAACAACAAACTCTTTGAACGTACTTGGAATGATGACTTCGTGGGGACAGCCCTTGCCGACAAACGCCTCATCAATCAACTGCGCACTGAACAAGGGCGTTGGGTGGATTATGTGCTGGAGTTTAGCCGAGCCATCAATAACCTGAATGGCTACTTTCCTGAACTTTTCCATACCAATTTGGACGAGGAAATGGTCTTGCCTTCGCGCTTGGACTTCTATTTTGGCGACTTCCTGCAAAGCGTGGTCAAAGTTCCCGAAAGCGAAATTTACAAAGAAGTTGCCCGCTATAATACGCTCTTGGCAGAAAACGAAAACATTGCCGAGAACATCTTTTTTTCAGAACTCAAACACAAATACCCCGAATTTCAAGCCAAATACACCCAACATTTGCACAAAGAGCAGGAAAGACCAAAGCCGTTAGATGTCATGGAGTTTATCCGCGACAACTCGCCTTTCCTGCGCCGTGATGCGAACCAATGGATGAAGTCCGTGATGAGCGTAGTCCGCAATACGGCTATGTATTTCGAGCCACAAATCCGTACTAAAATCATCAACGAAGGCTGGGCGAGCTATTGGCACGACACGCTTTTTAGGCAAGATGACCGCATCAAAGGACACGAAATAGAGTATGCAAGGATAAATGCCTACGTAACTTCGGTTAGCAGGGCTGGTTTGAACCCTTATGCGATAGGTTTGCGCCTTGTGCAACACGTAGAAGATTTGGCAAACAAAGGCAAGATAGATTATCGCTTTCAGCGTATCCTGCACAGCAACACTCGTGACGAATACGACCAACACACCAACAAAGGGCGCGATGCTATTTTTGCCTTGAGGCGCAATTTTTCGGACTTTATGCTCATCAAAACCTTCACGAGCCAAGACTTTGTGGACGAACACGACTTGTTTGTGTTGGGGCGCAAGTTCGACCAACAACGCCAAGTGCATCAATACTACATCAAAAGCAGGCGAGCTGAAGACTATCAAAAAATGCTCATCGACTCGCTGTATCACCCGCCCCATATCACGGTGGACTTCGCAGGAACGAATGACGACAATATCCGCCTCATTCATCATTTCGAAGGCAAGGAACTTATCCGCGAGTTCATAGGCAATACTATGTTAGGCATCGAGTTTTTGTGGGGTGGTTCTGTGGAATTGGATACATACGAGATAGTACCCAACAAAAACGGAAGCCACTACACGCGCAAAGTCCGCTACCTGATGGAAGACAAACAACTGCGCAAGATGAATATCTGATAGAAATTTTGCTTTATTCCCTTTTCGCCTTTGGCGGGAGGTCGCAGAACTCAAAACCTTTGCATAGAAGTTGTAAACTTCAATGAACTCGCTGATTATTAAGTAGTTAGACTTAAACGAACAGGGGAACAGTTTTTTTATGAAAAATCCATATTTTATTTGGATACTTTTTTTCAGGCAAGGGCTTCTTAGACAGCCTCAAGGAGTATGGCATCAAAAATAGCACTTTCGCAAGAAGTCTAATAACATCTTTTCTACACAAAAACAACTACCTTTGCACACAATATGCTTACTGTAACACTCGAAGAACTAGATGTACTATCCAATGCTATCCGTGTGCGCTACGGTATCGAGCTTGCGAGCTATGAGCCTATCGCCTTTAGCCGTAGGGTGGCGCGAGCTTTGTATAAGATGGATTGCGAGTCGGTGTTTGTCTTGTGGCGAAGGATTTTGCAAGACGATTCTTTAGTATATCAATTTTTGAATGAAGTTACGGTAGGGCTAACCGAGCTTTTCCGCAATCCTGCCTTGTGGAAACACTTACGAGATGAGATATTGCCGTTCTTTCCTGCTCACCTGCCCCTGCGCGTGTGGTATGCGGGTTGTTCTACAGGCGAGGAAGTTTACACATTTTCTATAGTGTTGTATGAAGTAGGGCGTTTGCTCAACAGCCAAGCCCTTGCTACAGACCTCAATACACAGTCGCTCCTTGTGGCAGAGGCAGGCAAGTATGATATGAGTCTTTGGGAACAATACGCCCACAACCATGCCGATTTCAGCTCGCCTCCGCATCGCCTCGCACAATACGTGAAACACACTGCAGACGATTTTACCTTTCAGCCTTTCCTGCGCCAACAAGTGCGTTTCGAGAGGTTTGACCTCACACACGACCAAACCACACAAACATTTGACATCATTTTTTGTCGCAATGTGTTGATTTATTTTGATGACACCTACAAACAAAAAGTAATGCAAAAACTCACTGACGCACTCGCGCAGGGCGGTTTTTTGGTCTTGGGCTATTATGATAACTTGCCTCCCCAACTCCCGAAAAATTTGGAAGGTTATCACGCAGGGCATAAGATTTTCAGAAAAAACTGCTAACTTTGCACCCGAATTGTTCTTACTCCTCCCAACGCTTTATGCGCCCTTTGCTATTCGGCTACTTATTGCTCCTTTCCGCCTATACGTATGCACAAGAAAATACGGACTATGTACCCTATCGACAAGGCGACAAATGGGGCTTTGCAGACAGAAACCAAAAAATAGTAATTTCCACCGAATTTGACGAAACACGCCCTTTTTACGAAGGCGTGGCGTGTGTGAAAAAAGGCTCGCAATATGGCTACATGGACACCAAACAAGCCCTCAAAACAGACATCAAATATTATTATGCCTCGCCTTTTCGTTTTGGTGTAGCAAAAGTATGGTTCAATGGCTTGTATGGGCTTATCAACAAAGAAGGCAAGGAAATTGTAGTACCCCAATATGATGATATTAGTTTTTTCAATGAGGGAATAGCCAAAGTAGCCAACAGAGGCAAGCACGGCTTCGTCAATTTGCAAGGTATGCAAGTAGTGCCTTTGCAATACGACAATGCAAGTGCCTTTCAAGAAGGTCTCGCGCCTGTTTGTGTAGGCAAGCTTTGGGGCTTCATAGACTCCACGAACCGCGAAGTAATACGCTTGAAATACGACTTTGCCCTTTCCTTCCGCGAGGGCGTAGCCGCTGTAAAGCGCAATACAAAATGGGGCTTCATCAATCAACAAGATGAATTGTTAGTAAACTATAGATATGATGCCGTAGAAAGTTTCTTTGAAGGCTGGGCAAGAGTAGAGCGCAACGACAAATGGGGCTTCGTCAATAAAAAAGGAGAAGAAATCCCGCCTACCTTCGATGCCGCGATAAGTTTCAGCGAAGGCATGGCGGCAGTTTCCAAAAATGGCAAATGGGGCTACATCAACCAAGAAGGCACACTCGCCTTGCCTATCAAATTTGATTGGGCGGGAAGTTTCAAAAATGGGCTTGCCAAAGTCAAAGTAGGCAAGGATTGGGGCTACATCGACAAAGCAGGCAACGAAATCATACCTATACAATACACTACACTCGGCAACTTCAGCGAAGGACTGGCATACATCGAAATCTCGAATAAATGTGGCTTCACAGACCGCTTCGGAAATATCGTGATTTATGTGAAATACGACAGTGCCAACGACTTCGAAAACGGGCTTGCCAAAGTTACCAAAGATGGAAAAATAGGCTATATAGACAAGCGCGGAAAAGAGTATTTCAGAGATTAAACAAAAAAGGCAATATAATTGCACTAATCTGTATGAGTATTACGTTTATATCATTGTAAAATAAAAGTGTTAAATAAAGCTATAACCTTAAATTCTGATCTAAAAATATGACTGCTTGGCTTAAAACCAACTTCAACCGCTATCCCTTCTTGGCGATAGCTCTTGTATGCTTATCCGCTCCTTATGTGTCCGCACAAGCTCCCAAAGACCCTGTGCCTACGCGCAAAGCGGATAAATGGACGTACTCTGGCATTGGTGGCGACTATGAGGAAGCACGCCCCTTTCAGGCTATCGAACAAACGAAAACTATCAAAACCTTGATAAAAGGCAAAGATAACAAACCCATTTTGGGGATAAAAACAAAGAAAAATCTTGAAAAAGATACGACTATAACCGAAGAAATCGGCTGGCTCGCCGCTGTGCAGAAAGGTGAAAAATGGGGTTATATTGGCAAAGATGGTAAATTAGTAGTGCAACCGAACTATAACATAGCCTACGAGTACAAACATAACTTTGCTGTAGTTGCCAAAGGGCTTGCTACCGCAGACGGACTCGAAAACGAGTTTGGCGTGTTGGACAAAACAGGCAAGGAGATTGTTCCCTGCAAATATGACGAAATGGGTGCGGAAGTACGCGATAGCATTGTTACTGTAGCCAAGATAGACAAAGCAACAGGCAAGGCTCTATTCGGATTTTTGCACGTTTCGGGCAAACTCATTGCCGACTTCAAATATGACGAAGTGCGCGACTTTAGCAACGGTATGGGCGCGTTTGCCAAGAGCGGAAAATGGGGCTTCATAGACAAAACAGGCAAGGAAGTTATCCCTGCCCAATTCGAAAAAACCTTTGACTTTAGCGAAGACCTCGCCTACACCTACAAAAGTTTGAAGTGGGGCTTCATCAACAAAGCAGGCAAGGAAGTTATCCAATACCAATATCAATCACAGCCTATAGCGGTTGGTATGTTTATGAATGGCTTGGCAAAAGTGCGCAAAAACCAACTCGAGGGCTGGATAGACCGCAACAACAACAGGCGTATCAATTTCTCATACCCCACAGCACGCGACTTCAGCGAAAGAAGATGTGCTGTGAAAACAGGGGCGAAATGGGGCTTCATCGACCTTACAGGCAAATTGACTATACCTGCCACGTATGATGACGCATTGGATTTTCGCAACGACTTAGCCGCTGTTAAAGTAGGTATGAAATGGGGCTTCATAGACAAAACGGGAGCTATGAAAATACCTGCCAAATATGATGAAATCAAAGCTTCCTTTGCGCGTGGCATTGCCGAAGTGCGCATAGGCGAAGAATATTACTACATCGACAAAACAGGCAAGGAATACAAATAAACTTGCCTACCCCCATACTTTGCCAAAGCTACCTACAGCTTTGGCAAAGTTTTTTTTTATAAGTCTTACAAAGTCTATAACTTTGGCAAATATTTCTAAGACAACGATTTTTATGGAAAAAAAGCACCTACTTTCGCCACAACTCCTCGATATTGTGTTGAGCCGTTTGGCACATGAACTCATAGAAAATCACCAAGACTTTGCCAACTCGGTCATACTTGGGCTACAACCGCGTGGCATCTTCTTTGCCGAAAAAATCAACCGCAAACTGCAAGAATTAGCCCACATAGAAGTTCCTTTGGGCTATTTGGACGTTACATTTTATCGTGATGACTTCCGCAGGCGAGACGCGCCTCCGCTCAAAGCCAATTCTACCAAAGTCGACTTTGTGATAGAAGACAAGCGCGTGATTTTGATTGATGACGTGCTTTATACAGGGCGCACTATCCGCGCCGCTCTTGATGCTATGACTGCCTTTGGCAGACCGCGTGCTGTGGAATTGCTGACGCTCATAGACCGCAAATATACCCGCGACTTGCCTATTCACCCGCAGTATGTAGGCAAGGAAGTACACACGCTTACCTCCCAATGGATACAAGTGGAATGGACAGAACAAGGCTTTCCTGAAAACAATATCTGGCTTGTAGGCAAGGTAGGCATTTGATTTATCAAATGCTTTGCATCAAAAAAGCATTTGATTAAAAAAACAAATGCTTTCAATACGGATAATTGCGCATCTTAGGCTTGCGCAACAAGATTTTTTTCCTTGCCTTCTGCTGTACCCAGCCCGCAATCGTATCAGCCCATACTGCCGCCGAATTCCAAGTGGGGTGCGCTCCATCAGAAAGGCGTTGGAAAGTAAGCCCCTTCGATTTGAAATAGCGGTCTTTGCCTGCATTTTTCACAATCAAGTCATTGATGCCTGTATCTTCAGCCCAATTCGGAGGTCCAATCCAAACAAAAGGCAACTCGCCTGCTTGCGCTATGATATTTTGGATAAATGGCTCTCGTTCCTGAATATTGCGAATAAAAAGTTCATTCGAGCCTGTAGTAAAAAATATGTACGTGGGCTTGTGGATTTTTACCAATTTGCGCAAGCTATCTGTTTTGCTCCAGCCCACTGTCCCCGAACTGTACCAAATGACTGTTTTCAAGGTATGCCCATTGAGTTTAGCATAATCTTGTAAACGAAACATCAAGCCTTCACACATGGAGTCGCCTGTGAGCAAAATAACTTGCTTTGTGGAGTCGATGGTTTCCTTTTGCACAAGTTCCTTGTTTTTTTCCCACGTTTCGCTGTAAGTATTGGCGGTATATTGTGCCAAAAGAGCCTGTTCGGGGGCTGGGTTGATGTATTCTTTCAAGGCGGATTGTTTGATTTTAGTGCCTTGCACCTCTACAGGGGCAGGCAAGGACGCATACACTCCCAAACAAACGATAATGATAGCCAATATCGCCACTACTTCCCACAAAGGTTTATTTTCTGAACTAATTGCAGACATATCTCACAAAATTTTCGTAAAGATAGCTTTTTCTTTAGAAAAAGCTGTCGACTTTTGGGTACTATAGCTTTTTCGAATGAAAAAGCTATCAACTTTTGGGTACTATAGCTTTTCTTTAGAAAAAGATGTCGACTTTTGGGTACTATAGCTTTTTCGAATGAAAAAGATGTCGACTTTGGCGAAGTTTCAATCCTTAGCGCATCTACTTGGTATAGCTATTGCTTTTTGTAAGAGGACAGCAAGAACACATAGCTTTAAATTACAAGAAAAAGCTATAGCAACAAAACATAGCTTTTTTGTAAGAAAAAGCTATATTTGTACCCTACCTCTTTTTACTCCCTTTTTTCCTGATATTTATGAGCAACAACCTTGATATACCCAACGAAAGCCGAGGCTTTTCGGGCAATGGGCAAGAAAATAACACACAAACAGAACTAAAATACGCCCAAATCTTAGAGGGTTGTGTGGACTGTGTGATAACCATAGACGAGCTTGGCACTATCCAATTTTTCAATGCCTCTTCCGAAAAAATGTGGGGCTACTCGCGCCAAGAAGTATTAGGAAAAAATGTGAAAATGCTCATGGGTGCAGACCACGCCACCAACCACGATACTTACCTACAAAACTATCACCAAACACACATCGCCAAAGTGATAGGCATTGGGCGCGAACTCGACGCGCAAACTAAAGATGGCAGGCGTATTCCTATCCTGCTTACTTTGAGCGAAGCGAAAACGGAAACAAGCTCCATTTTTACGGCTTTCATCAAAGACCTTACCTCCCAAAAAGCCTTAGAAACCCGCAACCAACAACAACTCGAAGAAATACGCGCCAATGAAGAAGAATTGCGCCAAAATATGGAAGAACTCCTTGCTACGCAAGAAGTAATGGCGAAAAAACAAACCGAAATAGAAGAAATTGCCCATAAATTCACCCAAATTCTCGAGGGCTGTGCGGATAGTGTGATAATCATTGACGACAAAGGTACGATTTCGTTTTTCAACCAAACTGCCGAAAGAATGTGGGGCTACTCGCGTGAGGAAATGATAGGCAAGAATGTAAAAGTGCTTATGCCACAAGAACGCGCCATAGAACACGATACTTACCTACACAACTACAAACAAACACACCAAGCCAAAGTAATAGGCAAGGGACGCGAAGAAACGGCACAGCGAAAAGATGGTAGCAAGTTTCCTATTTTGCTTACGATAAGTGAAGCGAAAATAGCTACAGGTTCGGTATTTACTGCCTTCATCAAAGATATTTCTGATGAAGTGGAGATGCGTATGAGAAGCAAACAACAGATGGAGGAACTGCAAGCCACTGAAGAAGAAATGCGCCAAAACATGGAGGAACTACAAGCCACACAGGAAAGGCAACACCAACTCACGCTCCAACTCCAAAAAGCGCAAGCCGAAACACAAGCGCAATTCCGCGCTATCAATGCCGCCTATGCTTTCATTGAGTTTGATGTAGAAGGCTATGTCATCAACGCAAATCCTATTTTCCTTGATGCAATGGGCTATTTGTTGAGCGAAATACAAGGCAGACATCACCGCCTTTTTGTTACTCAAGAATACGCACAAAGCACTGCCTACCAAGATTTTTGGGCAGACTTGCGCAATGGTCGCTCCCGTACCGAGCTTTTTCAGCGCGTAGCGCGTGGAGGCAATATCGTATGGCTTGATGCGTCTTATACGCCTGTGTTTGATGAAGATGGCAAAGTTATCAAAGTCATCAAATTGGCAAAAAATGTTACCAACTTCACACAAGCCCTGAAAGCTACAGCCACGTTCCTCGAGGAACTCAAAAACGGCAATTTCGAGGCGCAATTAGACTTGCCTACCAACCAACTGCAAGGCGACATAGCGCAAATGGCACAAGCCAATCTCTTGCTTCGTGATACGCTCAAAGGCATTTTGGCAGAAATAAACCGCGTGGCGCGTTTGGCAGGCAAGGAAGGCAAGCTCTCTGAAAGGTTGCAAATCGCAGAACAAAAAGGCGCGTGGCAGGAAGTTATCAATGCCCTGAACCAACTTTTGCAGAACATAGCCGAGCCTATTTTGGAAGTGCAAGAGGTCATTACACGCCTTTCGATGGGCGACCTCACTACGAATTATGTAGGCAAGGCACAAGGCGATATAGCAGACATGGCAAAAGCCTTGAATGTAGCCATTCAATCCTTGAACCAACTCGTAAGCCGTATCAGCCAAAACGCCCAAGTCGTAGCCCAATATGCCCAAAACCTTACCCAAAAAGCAACGGCTATGCGCTACACAACTACTGACGCTTCTACGGCTATTCAACAAATGGCAGACGGGGCGCAAGACCAAGCCAGTCGAACAGACGAGGCTTCGCGTTTGGTCGAAAAAACCTTGTCGGCTTCGCTTATGGTGCATCAAAAGGCAGATACTATCAATCAATCGGCAGAGAAAAACGGCAAAAATTGCCAAGATGGACTCCAAGCTGTAGGGCAATTAGTGCGCAATATGGGCGACATAGCTGAGTCTGTAGGCGTTACAAGCAATGCTATAGAAATACTAACCAACCGTTCCGAAGAAATTTCGCGTATCTTGAATTTGATAAATGAAATTGCCTTCCAAACGAATTTGCTCGCGCTCAATGCCAAGATAGAAGCGGCGCGTGCAGGCGAGGCGGGACGCGGTTTTGGCGTGGTGGCAGACGAAATAGGCAAGCTCGCAGATGATGCCCGCCGTTCTACAGTGGACATCGACAAGCTCATCAAAGACGTGCAAAAGGACATCAACACTTCCGCCAAAGCCATCGACAAAATGAAAGACAGCGTGAAAAGTGGCGAGTCGGTAACTGCCAACACAACCAAAATATTTGAGGAAATCAACACATCAGGGCAAGCTACGCTTACGCTCTCACAAGCCATTGTAACGTCTGCCCTTGAGCAAAAAGAGTCTATCAATGCTGTAGTGAAAAACATCGAGAAAATCGTAGTCGTGGCGGAAGAAACCGCAAGCGGAACGCAACAAGTAGCTAATTCTGCCCGCGAAATGGACAAAGCCATGCTCGAAACTTCCCAAACCGCTGAACAACTTTTGCAAATTGCTGAAGAACTCAAAAAGCAAGTGGGGCAGTTTAAGAGTTAAGGAATGGATTGTATGATATGTAGGGGCGGGGCTTGCCTCCGCCCAAACAAAAACACAAAAAGGCAGTGAAACAACCGTTACAAACCATAATGTTTTTCTACAGCTTCCTGCAATTTTTCGATAATCTTAAAAATACTGCGCAATTCCTGTTTGTCGTTGCGGTCAAGCGAGTCAGGCGAGATATAACGCCCCGAAGTCTTGTGGCGCAAACCATACAAAGCCCGTTTTTTCAGCAAAATCTCGTAGGCAAGGGCGGAAGCCTCGCATACTTCGGTAAGTTGGGGCGCGAGATTGGCTACTTGGTGAAAGCGGTCAAAGGTACTGTTGTAGTCGTGTAGTTGAAACTCCAACGCCAACACACGCGCCAAATCTGCCAAAGGGCGCAAAGCACGTGCTTTGATGTCAAATTTATTTTTATGCACACCCGAAGACTCCACGATGAAAGTACGGAAAAAGCTCATAGGCGGAGGCGTTTTCAGGGCTATCTGTGCCATGTGGCGCAAAAACTTGCGTTCATTGTCTTGTTTCACATAGCCCACCAAAAACAATTCTATCTCATGCGCCAAACCAAAACTGCCTGCTGTTGGTCGAAAATCGAGCAACAAGGAAAGTTCATTCAAAATACTTTCATCAACGTTGTCGATGTTGTATTGTAGGAAAGCCTCCCATTCTTTGACAGTTTTGCACCACGCAGGATTGTCGGCATTGATGCCCAACTCCGACTCCTCAAAACCGCAATCTTTCAAAATACGCTTCACTTCCATAGCAAAGTGTTGAAAATAACGCTTGGTTTCGGGTGTGTAGGCTTCAGGCTTTTCTTCCAATATCAAAATGGTGTCTAAGTCGGTGCGGATAAGCTGTTCTCGCCTGCCTTCCGCGCCTAATACTGCCCAGCAATAGCGCACATCGGGGGCAGTCTTGCCTGCCTTGTCCAAATTGAGTTTGGCGATTTCCGTAGCCTTTTGCATCAATACATTGTTGATTTCTGTAACAATGTTCGCAATGAAAGGAATATCAAAATTGCGCTGTAGGTAAGCTCCAATCAACAACTCGGCTTGTTCGCGCAAGGTATGCAAGCGGTTGGTTTGCGTGGAATTGATGAGTTGTTTCGTTATCAGGATAGGATTATTGCCTTGTGCTATCAAAATATCGCGTTGCGACACCAAGCCAATAGCGGGCGACTTGTCCGAGCCATCTTGCGTAATACAAAAGTGGCTAATGCGTTGGCTCAACATCAACAAAATTACTTCCGAAACTGACAAATCGGGCTTTATGGTCTTCACAGGCGCACTCATAATAGCCGTAACAGGTTCGTTGCGAAAATCCTGCTCTACAGCCACGACCTTTTTTCTAAAATCGCTGTCCGTAATAATGCCTACAGGTCTTTTTTGAGCATCAACTACCAAGATAGAGCCAATGCCAAAAATACTCATAATCTTCGCGGCTTCGCGTATGGTATGGTGAGGCGTGCAGTCTATAACTTGTTTGCCATAATCCACTTTCCACGCATCAAGTTCGAGGGTTTGGTCGGCAAAGCCTTTGCGTTGTGTGAGAAAATTACGCACTTTTTGCAACTCATCGGGTGCTTCTGCTTGGATAGAAGCCACTTTGGACGCAAATGTGGAGGCAAGGAAAAGGGCTACTTTGGGATTCTTTTGGCTGATTTGGTTGAAAATATCCCAACTCAACGCAAAAACTTCTGTATTCTCTATAGCAAAAGCAGTAGAAAGATAGACGTGGTTTGCCAACCAAGCCCGAAGCCCGAAAATATCGCCTTCATCGCACTCGCTGTTCAGATACGTAGTGTCGCCATCTTGTTGTATCAGTTGCACCAAGCCCGTTTTGACCACAAAGAAATAAGGCAGGGGCGAGTCACCCATGCGAAAGATAGTATCGCCTTCGTGAAAAGTAAGAAATTGGGCAGTACGCGCCAACTCCTCGCACTCTTGCGCGTCCATTCTATCAAAAGGTGGATACAGGCTTAAAAAATGTGCGGTTTCTGTGGGGTTCATGTAAGTATTTTGCTATAGTGTAGCAAAATTAGGCTTTTTTTTTATCATTCCAAAACATAGCCCAAACAAACGTGCTTACTTTTTGATTTTAAATCATTGATTTACAACGTATTATGTTGTTTTCATAAGAATTTAATGCAAATGTAATAGCTGTTTTTGTTTGGTCTTTCAAAACTCGCCTACATTTGCCTATCTATTCTTGTAAGCCCTTGGTTATGGAATTTCAACAACTTATCTTGGCGTTTGTATTGTTGCCTGCAGTGGCATTTGTCTTGACGCTTTTTATCCCCGAAAAAAACGAAGCACGCATATCAAACCTCACTTTTTACACGCTTGCCCTTAGCTTTGTGGGGCAGTTGTTATTTGTGGGCTATTGGCTCTATTTGGGAGGCAAGCCCTTGAATATCAAGGAAGTAGTATTGTATCAGAATAAGGAATATGTTTTTTTGATAGACTTTTATTTTGATGGCATTGGCGCGACTTACCTGCTTGTTGGGGCGTTTATCAGCTTTTTGATAGTGCGCTATAGTAGTTATTATATGCACCTTGAGAAGGGCTTTAGGCGTTTTTTCGCTACGATTTTGTTCTTTCATCTTGCCTACAATTTCACGGTTTTGGCAGGCAATTTCGAAACGTTGTTTATGGGTTGGGAGATGTTGGGCATTTCGTCTTTCCTGCTCATTGCCTTTTATCGAGAACGCTACTTGCCTGTACGCAATGCGGTCAAGGTTTTTTCGGTTTATCGCATTGGTGATATTGGGATTTTGTTGGCTATGTGGGCAAGTCATCACCTTTGGCACGAAAACATTACGTTTGCCAAATTGCAAGATGCTACTTTTGTGCATCATTACTTGCAGGCGCATAGCGGGATAGGCTTGTTTATTGCGTCTTGCCTACTGCTCGCGGCGGCGGCAAAGTCGGCACAATTCCCTTTTTCGTCTTGGATTCCGCGTGCTATGGAAGGTCCCACGCCTTCGAGTGCCATTTTTTACGGTTCGCTTTCTATTCATTTTGGCGTATTTTTGTTGTTGCGCACTATGCCTTTTTGGGAACAACAGCCTGTAGCGCGTTTTATGATTGGCGGTGTGGGTGTGATAACGGCTATTTTGGGCTATTTGATTGCCAAAGCACAGCCCTCGATAAAAACACAGATAGCCTACGCTTCGGTGTCGCAAATAGGCATTATGTTCGTGGAGGTGGCACTTGGTTTGCAGACGCTTGCGCTCATACATTTTGTAGGCAATGCTTTTTTGCGCACATATCAGTTGTTGGTGTCGCCTTCAGTAGTAAGTTATATGATACGCGAACAGTTTTATAACTTTCGTCCACAAAAAGAAGATAAGAAATATTGGTTAGGCAAGGACTTTCATTACAGCCTGTATTTGTTATCCTTGCGCGAGTTCAACCTCGATTATTTGATGACGCAAGTTCTTTTCAATCCTTTCAAAAAAATAGGCAAGCGTCTAAATTTCCTTACCTACCGCAATGTATTCGCGTATTTCTTGCCTACCTACGCGCTGGGCTGGGCTATGTTTTGGGGCGAGGCATACTTGCCTACGTGGTTGCATCTTGCCTTGCCTAATATTTTTGGGGCTATCGCCTTGCTAATGATAATGAAAGCCTTTTCCGAACACACGTATCCGCTTTTGTCGTGGTTATTGGTAGCATTGGGGCATTTTTGGATAGCCTTAGCCGTAGCACACAACGAGCATTTTGAATTGTCAGAATTGATTTGGTACTTGGGTGGTGTGGTTTTGGCGGGTGGTTTTGGCTGGTTTTTGTTAGAGCGGTTGCGTAGGCGAGAAAAGGACTTTTTCGACCTTTACCGCTACTATGGGCATAGTTACGAGTACCCGCGTTTGGCAGGGGCGTTTCTGATAGCTACTTTGGGGCTTATGGGCTTTCCTATCACGACTACCTTCATAGGCGAGGACTTGGTATTTAGCCACATTCACGCAGACCAATTTATCTTGGCTTTTTTGTTGTCGTCTTCTTTTGTCATTGGTGGCATTGCTTTGATACGTATTTATGCAAGACTCTTTTTGGGAAGCCACGCCAAAGTGTATCACGAAACGCCCTTGCAATCGAGCTAAAGAAAATGCAGGTTTGGAGTAAATTCATTCCTAAGGAACACAGAGCTACACAAAGAACTTTGTGTTTCTTAGTGCTTCTCCGTATCTCCGTGTTAAACCTTTGGCGAAATTCATTGACTACCCGCCAAATAGCCTGTTGCCCACGCGCTTTGAAAGTTGAAGCCACCCGTAACGCCATCGATATCCAATACCTCGCCTGCAAAAAAGAGATTAGGGATTTTCTTTGCCTCCATTGTTTTAGGGTTTATTTCGCTCAATGCCACGCCACCACTCGTTACAAACTCGTCTTTGTGGGTAGTTTTGCCGTTTGCTTCATAAACATCATAGCACAGCAGGCTCGCCAATTTATTCAGTTCTTGATTGCGCAATGCGTGCCAAGCACTGTCTAAGTCGATTCCTGCCTTGTCTATCAAAAAATGCCAAAGGCGTTTAGGCAAGTCTAAGGGCGTGTTGCTTATTTGTTTTTTGCTTGTGTTTTTTTGTTCAAGTAGGCAAGCCCGCAAGTCGTCCTCTTTGTATGTGGGAAGCCACGAAACAGCAATTTGGTATTGATACTGTAGGGAGGCAAGCTCTCTTGCACCCCAAGCCGAGAGTTTTAGCGAAGCGGGACCACTCAATCCCCAATGCGTAACCAACACTGCGCCACGCTGTTCGAGCTTTGTACCCACAAGGCGCACACGTGCATCAGGCACACTCACACCCGCCAATGCTGTAATCGGATTTTTGGGAAAATTGAACGTAAAAAGCGAAGGCACAGGCTCGACTACCTCCAAACCCAATGCTTGCAACCATTCCAAACCGCTCAACTTCGGGCTTCCACCTGTAGCCACAATCACGCGGTCAGCCTCCAAAGGAGTAGGCAAGTTGGTATGCACCCGAAACCCTCCTGTAGGTAAGACTTCCAACTGTTGTACGCCTGTACGTAGGTAAGTTTGCACGCCTAAGCGTTTCGCTTCCTCCAAAAAACAGTCTATAATCGTCTGCGAGTCGTCTGTGATAGGAAACATACGCCCATCTTCTTCTGCCTTCACACTCACGCCTCTTGCCTGCAACCACGCTATCATATCTTGTGGCATAAACCGTTGCAAAGGTTCGCGCAAAAACTTTCCTCCGCGTGGGTAATATTGCAAAAGTTTGGCGAGTTCGTGGCAATCATGCGTAACATTGCACCTGCCCCCTCCCGAAACTTTTACCTTTGCCAAAAACTGCAACCCTTTTTCCAAAATGATAACAGAAGCCTTCGGGTGTACTTCTTTGCAACGCAAGCCTGCAAAAAAACCTGCCGCGCCTCCTCCTATAATGACGATTTTCAAAATTTTATGTAAATAAATGTTAGGCTGTTTTTTCTGCCAATGCCTTTTTGAGTTCCTCTATTTCGCGTTCCTTCGTGGCTAATTGTTCTTCGTAGTCGTGCAGGTGTTCGCGTATGTTCGCTTCTTGTGCTTGTAGGCGAGCCGCGAGTTCACGCGATTCGTACAAGAGATGCGCAGTAGTATTATTAAATTTGATGCCCAAAATGCTTGAAGCTATATTTTCCGCTATTTTTTCCAACAATTCGATTTTGTAGGGTTCTATCGGATTGAGCAATGCAATCTCCATCACGCCCACCGCGTCTTCGTTGGTTTGTATAGGCACAGCCAGCACTGTACGAGGCTTCATATTGCCTAAGCCTGTTTCTATATGGAAAAAACTTTCGGGTATGTTGTCCATTTGCAAGACCATACGCGCTTGCAGGGCTTGCCCCACAAACCCCTCGTTCATGTCCAAAATATCGCGGTTGTGTTTGGCAGGATTGCAAGCATAAGCAGATTTTAGCACAAGTTTTTCGCCTTCGTCTGTTTGTTCCAACAAGTATAAAGTGCCTTGTTGTGCATCAAAATAGACCAAAATCTGATGCAAGACTTTTTGCGCGAGGTCGTCCATGTCATATTCGTGGTCGCTGACCAACTCGGCTATTTGCGCCAAACCCAAATTGCCAAATTTTTCTTTTTCCTCTAAGTTCTTAGCTTGCACAAGTTTGTTTTTCATCTCTATCAAGCGATTGCCTCCTGCTATGCCATACAGCACTTGGTCATTGGTGTGGGTTAGCTCGCCTTCCGAAATGTGCATTATCCAATCCAAACTCGTTTCCAAAGATTTGATACGCTCTTCGGCTTGTTGTTGTGCGAGATAATGATTCCAATTTTTGCTATGCAATAGATAGGCAATCACTGCACACAAACCCAAACAAAACGCCATCACGCCCATTTGTAGCCCACCCAAAAACAACAAAGTAGGCGTTTGTTGTAGCTGATAAAAGGCTTGATAATACAACATGATTTGAAGCCCCAAAGTAGCTATGCTATAAGATAAAAAAGCATACTCATCTTGGTAAAAAATCAATGCTAAAGCGCACAAGAAAAATAGAATTTCTGCCGTTCCGCTCAACTGAAAATGCAACAACCACAATGCCACCGCCAATGAAAAACCCACCCAGTAGCGCATTGCACCAACATTTTTTGCTCCATACGCCCAAAATGCAAACAAGGCAATATTCGCCCCACCTAACACAAAATACCACATACTTGTTTGTTGCCAAATAAACAACACTATGCTCACACCATAACAGCCCAACAACAAAAGTAGGGCAATAAAATTAGCTTGTTTCTGTATTTTTCTCTGATAAGTAGTAGAAGTCATGGGAGTGAATGAGTGAGTGGGTAAATGAGTGAATGAGCGAATGAGTGAGGGAGTGAATGAGCAACTTTTCAATTTTCAACTCTCAACTTTCAACTTTTCATTATTTTTCTGCCTCCAAAAATTCGGTAGGCAAGCCATTTGATGATGCGCCATTTGCGGACTTTCTCCAAAATGTTCATGTAAAAAGCCAAGACCAATACGCCCACATGGATATTGAAGAAAAAGTAAGATGTAATGGATAAGGTAGCAAAATAGAACAAAAATATCGTAAAGGTTTCTAAAAAACTCTCCTGATGGTCATCTCGCCTGAAAATAAGCCTTTCCAACCATTTAGGATAAATTTGATTGTATTGGAATGTAACAAAAGAAATGAAGAAGTAAGCCAAAAACAACAGTGTTAGGAAAGCCATCGTTATTACATTGTCGCCTGCCTCCAATGCCAAAAACGCATTGAGCAAAATGAGCGGACCCGCAATGCTTCCATAAATTGTTTCATGAATATCGCTTACCTCAAAGTCGCCTACGATGATAATTTTGTCTTTCGTAAGTTTATGCACAAATTCACTCAAATACGTAGAGTCTGCCTTCTCCAAGTCGTACTCGGTAGGCGAGCAGGGGATATAACTCGCATTGTAGGCGGTGTTCATCCATTCGCCCAAATATTGTTTGATGCCTCTATTTTGGTATTCGTGCATACGCACCCTGTAGTCCAAAATAAAAGAGTTCAAAACGGGTTTATCGCCCAAATAATAGAACCAAGAGCCTTTTTTGAATTTCTTTTTGTGTATCATTTCGTACATACGCAAGGGCGTAGAACGAAGCGTGTCATCATAAAAAATCTTGAATTTGAGAGCTTGCCCATACGATTTCTCAAAATTTGACAAACCCAAAGGTTTTATTTTGAGGTCAAGCGGTTCGGCTTTGTCTTTGTCGTCTAAGTGATACGAAACCAAAGTGCGCGGAAGCGTGTTGAGCAGGTGAGTCAGCACAGAGTCGTCAGGCGTACTATCCTTGAATTCAATATCGAACAAGACCAATTTATGATTGGGTTGTTTGTGGAGCAGTCGTAGGAAAGCTACCAATTTGGCGCGGTCAGTGATGGCTATGCTTCCCATAGGCAGTTTCAGCCCGCTTAGGTCTGGCTCGCCTGCTTTGGAGGCACTCGTATCTTTGGAGGCAAGCCCAAGCGAGTCTATAGGCAAGCCCTCGCCTCCTGCTGTGGTCGTGTCTTTTTTGGGTTCGAGTTCTTTTTTCTCTACTTTTTTGGTATCGGTTGAGTCTTTGAGCCAAAAATTACCAAAAGGCACTTTTTTGTCTGTGTCGCCCAAATCTGCGTATTTGTCTATCAAAATCCTATCCCAACACACATTGACGTACAAGAATCGGGTGGAGTCGGGCTTCTTTTCGAGTTTGAAGACCAAATTTTTGACAATCGAACTCCAGCGCACCAACTCGTACTCATCAGGCAAGGCTTGCGTAATGGAAAGCAAGTAGAAAGTAAGCCACAGCATAAAACAGGCGTTGGCAATACTTAGTACAAGGACAAATAAGGTACGTTTGAGCATGGAATAAGGCGTTTCGAGGCACAAGTTACAAATGTTTTTTTATAAATTCAATTTTTGTGCTAATTTTAATGTGGATTCGAAAAATTAAGATATTCGCAAGTTGTTGATTGTAAATGTTTTATGTTGAAATCGTATAGCGTTTCTCAAGAGCCTTTCTATGCGCCACAAGTATTTGGTAATGCAAAGGTAACCATATAAAATTTGGCAATAAAAAAAGGCTACCCTTTTCGAACAGCCTCTTGAAAATACTTTCGCAAGAATTTTATCGCAAGGCGTGGGAAATGAACCAATAATTCATACCCACATAAGAAGCCAAGACCAACCAAAAACTCCATGCGTCCAAACGTTTCGCCCAAGTAATGTGTTCGCTTGTGTAGAGGCGATAGGCTATAACGGTCAGTATCAGATTGATAAGCACATAGCAAAACGTCATGACGTGGATTTTATCTACT